>JAYSRO010000241.1:0-2975 GCA_043720995.1 Candidatus Eiseniibacteriota bacterium | reverse complement strand
CGAGCAGCCCTAAGAACTGCGGGCAGCGAACCGTTTCGGGCCGTGAGTAGAACAGGTAGCGCGCATGCGTTGCCTGCGCCGCGTCGAACAACTCGGCCCACTTCGTGATCGCGGGTAGCGGCACGTAGGGTTGCCCGGCGAAGAACGCGGCGTGCGGCTTGCTGGCCATCACCGGGGCGTCGCCGTGTTCGGCCATGCGCACGAGTTCCCCGGCGAAGCGCGCCTCGACCGGCGCCGCGCGCAGGAGATCGCGCTGGGACGTCGCGGTCTGGAGGGCGACCGGCGCGAGCAGCCCGAGCCACACCAACCCGCGCGCGATGCCGACGGAGTTGCGTGCGCCGGGGGCGACCCGCCCCTGCCCCGCCATGAGCACCAGCCATGCGGCCGCCGTCAGGTAGCCCGGCACCAGGAACAACGAGAAGCGCGGCAGGTAGAACACCATCGCCAGCGCCGCGTAGGCGAAGCCGAACTGCAGCGCGAGCAGGGCTCCGGTACGCCGCCGCCACGCGCGGCGCCACAGCCCCAGCGCCAGCCCCAACAGCGCGGGGACTCCCACATAAGGTGTGAGCAGTCGCGTGGCGTCGTCGATCCAGCGGGTGGCGAGGTTGTGCAGCGCATGCGTGGCGAAGCGGCCCGGGGCGAACCGCACCACGTCGAGCAGGCCGTGAAAGCGCGGCGCGGCGTTTGTCCAGAACGCATCGCGGCCTGAGTTGCCGTAGAATTCGTAGGCGACATTGAGCGCGTTCTGCGACACGTGCGGCTGGCTGTCCGCGCCGCGACCCATGGCCAGCGCCCACACCACGAGCGGCGCTGCGCAGCCGAGCAAGTAGGCTGCGTGCGCCCGCGCCGGAGCGCGTTGGGCCAGCAACCACACCGCCGCGGCCACGGGCAGCACGGCATAGTTGGAACGCGTGAGGATCGTGGCGCCGGCCAGCAGGCCCGCGAGCACGAGGCGTGTGTCGCGCGCCGTGCCTGCCGCGCCGGGCGTGATCCTGCCAGTGTCCGTGCGCGCGAGGCACAGGATCGCGGCCAGTGCCAGCGCCAGCGCGGGCAGGTCGCTGCCCGCCTCGACCGCCGCCTGCACGAAGGCATGGTTGACGAACAGCGCGAGCAGGACGGCGAAGGCGATCCGGCGTCCCACCCACTCGCGCGCGATGCGGTGGACGAGCACGGCCGCCAGCAATGCCGCGACCAGGTTGAGCGCGCGCGCGGCGAGCCAGGCATCACCGCCGCACAGCGCCACCGCGGCGGCGAGCAGCAGCGGGTAGCCGACGCCCTTTGAGGTGTAGTGGGCGGGATTGAGGATGCCGCGCAACAGCTCGCGAGCGGCGGGAATGTACTCGCCGAGCAGGTCGGTCTCGACCTGGTAGAGCGGCACGGGGTGGCGGAACAGGACCACCCACGCGATGAAAGCGAACCACAGCGTGAGCGCTGCCACCGCCAGCAGGTCCCACGGTTCGATGCGCGCCGGCGCGGGTGGCGCCTCGGGTCTCACGTGCTTGCGACCACTCATACCGGTAGCTCCCCCGCGATTGCGAGGCGGCGTCAGCGCTCGCGCTGCGCGATGGCTTCGACGAGTGCAGCGAGTGGCGCGGCACGCGTTCCCAGTGCATCGAGCGTGCGGCGGGTCCGCGCGAATAGGCGCTCGCGATCAAGGCCCGCGCGTGTCATGCCGACCGCCGCCGGCCACGTGGCCTTGCCGCGCGCCTCGTCGGTGCCCGAGCGCTTGCCGAGCTGCGCCAGCGTGGAGCCGCGATTGAGCAGGTCGTCGTGGATCTGGAAGGCCAGCCCGATCGAGCGGCCGAGCCGCGCGAAGTCGCGGCGCTTGCGCGCGGTGGCGCCGCCGGCCAGAGCTCCGAGTTCGAACGCGGCGCCGATCAGCGCGCCGGTCTTGCGTTCGTGAATCGCACGCACGGCCTCCGCATCGGGAGCCGTGCGCGCGCCGCGTTGTTCCGCTTCCAGGTCGAGCACCTGGCCAGCGATGAGTTCGCGACTTCCCGAGGCGTGCGCCAGCACCCGCACCGCTTCCGCCACGCGCGTCGCGGGCACACCGCGAGCGGCGAGCCGCGTGATCTCCTCGAACGCCAGCGCGATCAGCGCGTCGCCGGCCAGCAGCCCGAGCGCTTCACCGTACTTCTTGTGCGTGGTCAGCCTGCCGCGGCGGTAGTCGTCGTCGTCCATCGCGGGCAGGTCATCGTGGATCAGCGAGAAGGCATGAACGCACTCGAGCGCCGCCGCCGCCGGCAGGGCGCGCCGCCAGTCCCCTCCGACGGCTTCGCACGCGGCGAGTGTCAGCAGGGGCCGCACACGTTTGCCGGGCGCCAACGCGCCATAACGCATCGCCTCGTGCAGCCGGGGCGGCAACACGCTCGCGCCGGGCAACGCCGTGGCGAAGTAGCGCTCGAACGCGGCGAGGCGTGAGACCCACGCGCGGTTGAGCTGGAATGCTTCGGGGGCGCGATCCCGCGGCATGGGCGCGGCCACCCTGGGCTTCGAGGGAGCGCTGCGCCGCGCGGCTTGGCTCAGAACGGCAACTCGGGCAGCGGCGGTCCACCCGCGGCAGGTTCACTGCGGCGCGCCGGTGCGGCACTCGCGGCGTCCGGCCTGGCGTCGTCGTCCAGTTCCATCGGCTCGGTGCCGGTCGAGCCGTCGTCGCGCGCGACCAGGCGTTCGATGCGTTTCTCCGCCTCATCCAATGTGCGCCCGAGCGTGCGCGACAGCTTCACGCCCTCTTCGTAGCGCGCGATCGAGTCTTCCAGCGACAACGCGCCGCCTTCGAGCTCCTCGACGATGGTCTCGAGCCGCTCGAGCGATTGCTCGAAGTTCGGGGCGTCGCCCGGTTCAGTTGCCGGCGTGGTCTTCTTCGTGGCCATGCGTCCCCCGGGGGCGGATCGATTCGATGCGCGCATCCGCTTCACCGCGCGCGAATTCCAGCGATACCCGATCGCCCGTGGCGATCGTCTCCAACGTGCGTA
>JAYSRO010000240.1:0-2976 GCA_043720995.1 Candidatus Eiseniibacteriota bacterium | reverse complement strand
GGCGCGCCCGTGCGCCGTCCGGCTGACCCGCTCCCAGGTCCCGCCCATGGCCCGCTTCAAGTACATCGATACCAGCCCGCGGTTCCTCGCGATCGATCTTCAACGGCAGCTGCTCCCGGGCACCTTCGAGCACGCGGTCAATCATCTGCTGGATCACGCGATCGATCTCACCCGGTTCGCCGCGCGGTTCCGGAATGATGTGACGGGGGCCCCGGCGTATCCGCCGGCGCTCCTGCCCAAGGTGGTCCTGGTCGCGTATGCCCACGGCATCGTCAGCAGCCGCGCCATCGAGGCGGCGTGTCGCGAGCATGTGACGTTCATCGCGCTGTGCGGCGATACGGCGCCCCACTTCACGACCATTGCCCGGTTTGTGAGCACGCTCGGCGAGGACATCGCGCACGTGTTCGGCGCGGTGGTCGCGATCTGTGACGACGAAGGGCTCATCAGTCATGAGATGTTCGCGATCGATGGCGTGAAGCTCCCGAGCAACGCGTCGAAGCAGCGGAGCGGGACACGGGCCGACATCGAGGCGCACGCGACCAAACTGGAAGCCATGGCGCAGACGCTGGTGGAACGCCACCGAGCGGCCGATGCGTTGCCGCTCGAGCCGACGCTCGCGTTCAAGGCGGCCAAGCGGATCACCCGCCTCGACCAGGATGCGAAACAGATGCGCGCCTGGCTCGCGGCCCATCCGGAGGAGCGGCGCGGGCCGAAGGGCACGGTGCGCCAGAGCAATCGCACGGACAACGAGAGCGCGAAGATGGCCACCGGCAAAGGCGTGATCCAGGGCTATACGGGCGTCGCAGCGGTGGACAAGGCGCATCAGATCATTGTGGAAGCGCAGGCGCACGGCACGGGCTCGGAGCAGGAGGTGCTGGTGGCCATGGTGACCGCGATGGCCCCCGTGCTGACGGACGACTCGCTGATCACGGCCGATGCGGGGTATCACAGCGAGGCGAACCTGAAGGCGCTCGAGGCCCTGCAGGTCGACGCCCTGATCGCCGATGGCGAGATGCGCCGTCGCGACGACCGCTTTGCGACGCAGGATCGGCATCGTGAGACACCGGACCCCTTGCACGACAAGTCCAAACCGGCGCGGGCGCTCCCGATCTACCAGCCGAGTGATTTCACCTATGACGCCGAGGCGCGCACGTGTGTGTGTCCGGCGGGCAAGGCGCTCTACCGCAAGGGCCAGCCGGTCAAGAAGGGATTACTCGCAGACCAGTATCAGGGGGCGAAACGCGACTGCGTGCCCTGTGCCCGGCGCGCGCAGTGTCTGCGCACGCCCGAGACAACAACAGTCCGCCAAGTCGCGTTCTTCCACGGCAGAGATCCGGCGGCACCACTGACCCACACCGCGCGGATGAAGGAGCGGATCGATACGCCCGAAGGACGGGCGCACTACGCGGAACGCTTCGGGGCGGTCGAGCCGGTCTTCGGGAACCTTCGGTACAACAAGGGGCTCGATCGCTTTACGCTACGCGGCCGCGCGAAGGTGGATGGGCAGTGGAAGCTCTTTTGTCTCGTGCAGAACATCGAGAAGCTCGCCAAGTACGGCTACGCCGCCTGAGCACGCGACTCGCCGCCCGCGGACCGCCACCTGCGCGCCCGAACCGGCCTCCACACGCCCCATCACCTGCGAACCGCGTCGAGACAGACCAGCACTCGCCTCATCGGCAACACGCACCCCCACAATCAAACCGACTCTTCCAAACTGACTTATTCTACAACTTCAACGCCTCAAGCTCACCTGCGGGCGTGTCAAACAAAATGCGAGCGGAACGAGCCTCCGAAAAACGCCCGTCTGGTGCAGCGCACGTTATACATCAGCCACGCGATTGCCAGACCTCGGGATCGTCATGGAGATGATAGCATGACACGATGAGCAACTCCGTGTCCGTATCGCGAAACATCAGCGCGTACGGAAATCGGTGGACCAAAATCCGGCGCAGCTCACCGTGAAGGCGAAAGTAGAGTTGGGGAGAACGCGCGGCAGCAGTGGCCGCCGTCTCGATCGCAGCAAGAAACCGTTCGCCTAGACCCGACCATCGTGCATCATACCACAGCGCGGCCTCGGCGACTTCGACATCGGCCGCAGAGGAGAAGACAATCCGACGTCGGCGTGGGTGATCAACGACCGAGGGCCCGTGGCGAGCTATGGGCGACGAAACTGAGCGCGAATGCTAGCAAGTGATTCGTCCATGGGAACGCCGCCAGACGGATCGGCATCATGCTCCGCGATACGACGATCCAGCTCCGACTTCTGGGCATCAGAGAGGGGAAGCGCATCTGGGGATGTGCTCGCATCCGCCGCGATGCTATCCCAGATATCTCCGACGAGTCGAAGGCGCTCGCTAACGGTCAAGTCTTGATAGTCGAAGGCTGGCTTGGTCATGATGGAAGCTGCCTCGGAAAAACCGTACTGGCAAGTGCGACCCGTTGATGAATAACGCCTCAGCTCTGCTGCAAGCGAACCAATAAAACGCGAGCGTAGCGAGTTTCGATAAATCGCTTGACTGCAGCAGCGCACGTTATGCGGTGCGCCGGTACCAACTCGACAGTAGGAGGCCGGCGCCAAGCAGGGCCCCGACCGTACCGAGCGTCGCGTAGCCTGTGAGGCGCCACCGATTAGCCTCGGCCGCCTGGGCGTGCGCCCCATGATACAGCGCCTGGGCATATCCAAAGGAGTCGGCCGGAGTCCGGTGCCCCTCAAACCATGCAAGCGTCTCGAGCGGTCCGCGGTTCGAGTGCCACACACCGATGGCGCTCAGCGGGGCGGCGATGACCAGGATCACACCGAGGACACGGCGCGCGGACATCATTGCGTCAACAAGTCTAGTCTTCATGTCCGGACCCCAAGAGGAAGTGGATGCATCCGCATAACGACATAGGCTTTTTGCGGCGCGGAGCCGCTGCAAAAACCTCGTTGAACTGAACCGCGTGGCGCGAGGGCCTATGGAGTTTTCGCGGAGCGCG
>JAYSRO010000239.1:0-5951 GCA_043720995.1 Candidatus Eiseniibacteriota bacterium | reverse complement strand
GCGAGAGCGGGTTCCACAACTGCCGGACCACCGACTGCCACTCGCGCTTGCCCTCTTCGACTTCGTCGAGCTCTGCTTCCATGCCGGCCGTGAACTCGACATTGAACACGTCGGGGAAGGTGTCGACGAGCAGGCCGTTCACGAGCATGCCGAGATCGGTGGGCTTGAGCGCGCGTCCCTCCCGCTCGGTGTAGTCACGCTTGGTGATCGTGGTGACGATGGTGGCGTAGGTGCTCGGCCGGCCAATGTTCTGCTCTTCGAGCGTCTTGATCAGCGAGGCGTCGGTGTAGCGCGCCGGCGGCTGCGTGAAGTGCTGCTCGGGACGCAGCGCCGCCTCGTGCTCACCCACCGGTTCGCCCGCGACCGTCAACTGCTCGTCCTGTGTCAGGTCCGGCAGGCGGCCCTCGTCGACTTCGTCTTCCTCATCGCGCCCATACACCCGCAGCCAGCCGGGGAAGCGCAGCACGCTGCCCGAGGCGCGGAGTCCCAGACGCCCCGACTCGATGTCGACCGAGGTCAGGTCCTTGAGCGCCGGCGTCGCCTGCGAGGCCACCGCGCGCTTCCAGATCAGGTCATAGAGCTTGAACTGTTCGTCGGTGAGGAACGGCCGCAGCGATGCGGGCGTGCGTTCAGTCGACGTCGGCCGGATGGCTTCGTGGGCATCCTGCGCGCTCTTCTTGCCTTTGTAGACGTTGGGCTGTTCGGGCACGTATTCCGGGCCGAACTCCGTGCCGAGCCACGCGCGAATTTCGCCGAGCGCTTCATCGGCGAGCCGCGGCGAGTCGGTACGCATATAAGTGATGAGACCGACGCTGCCCTGGCCCTGCACATCGATGCCTTCGTAGAGCTTCTGCGCCACCTGCATGGTGCGCTGGCTGGTGAAGCCGAGCCGGTTGCTCGCCACCTGCTGCAGGGTGCTCGTGATGAACGGCGGCTTGGCGCCCTCGCGCTTGGGGCGCACTTCGATGCCGGCGACTCGCGCGGTCTTGCCCGCGAGCTCTTCACCGAGTGCTTCAGCACGCTCCGCCGCATCGGCACCCGACAGCTTGCCGTCCTTGAGCTTGTCGTCGCCGACCTTCACGAGGCGGGCCGTGAAGCGCTCGCCCGCGACGGTCTGGTAGTCCACTTCGACGGTCCAGTATTCCTCGGGCACGAAGGCGCGGATCAGCGCCTCGCGCTCGCAGATCAGGCGCAGCGCCACGCTCTGCACGCGGCCCGCGGACAAACCATACTTGACCGTGCTCCACACGAACGGGCTGACCTTGTAGCCGACCAGGCGGTCGAGCACGCGGCGGCCCTGCTGCGCGTTGTAGAGATTGAGGTCGAGTTCGCGCGAGTGTTCCAGCGCTTCCGTCACGGCGCGCTGGGTGATCTCGTTGAAGGTCAGGCGTCGGATCGGCGCCTTGGAACCTTTCAGCACCGTCGCCAGGTGGCAGGCGATCGCCTCGCCTTCGCGGTCCGGATCCGGTGCCAGGTAGATCATCGAGGCGTTCTTGGCCGCCGCGCGGATCTTGGCGACCACGGTCTTCTTGCTCGCGATCAATTCGTACTCGGGCTCGAAGTCATTGTCGACATCGACACCGAGCTGGCTCTTCGGCAGGTCCATGATGTGGCCGTTCGAAGCCACAACCATGAAGCCCTTGCCGAGAAACTTGTTCAGCGTTTTCGACTTGGTCGGGGACTCGACGATGACGAGCGACTTGCCGGTGCCGGACTTCTCGAGCGCGCCATGATCCTCTTCGACTTCTTCACCCTTCGACTTGGAGGCCGCGGGCTTGCGGGTCGCGGACTTCTTGGCTGCCGCCTTCTTCCTGCCGGACGCGGCGGCACGCTTGGGGCTGGGAGTAGCGGCCGCCTCGACGGGCCGTGCTGCCGCCGCGGGCTTGGCCGCACTGCGGCGTTTGGGCTTGGGCGCCTTCACTTCATCAGCGCCCGATTCCGCCGCCGGTCCCTTTACCGTTGCCCGCTTGCGAGCCGCCATGCGTTCGTTCGCTCCCGTCTGGTTCGCTTAGTGAGCGCGTTCGAATGGGCCATCGCCCATGAACTCGCCGCCGTCCGTTGAATCCGGCGCCATGGCCACGCGTACCGCGGCCTCACGCACGTGTTCGATGCCGACAGGGCGGATGCCGCTGCCCGAAACCAGGTCCAGCACACGCTCGAACTGACTCGCGTCCAGCGACTCCTGGCTGCGCAGCCACAACAGGTAGCCCCACGCCTCGGGAGCCAGGATCGCGCGCTCTTCGGGACTCAGGACCCGGTGGGCATGGCGGCCCGGCATCGGGTCGTCATCGCCGTCCGGCTCGCCGCCCGCCGAGCTGATGCTGCGCAATACCATGACCGCCGACTGCAGGTCATCCGGTGAAATCGAAGCCTGCTCAAGCGCCTCACCGAGCGTCTCGAGCGCCAGTTCGTCGCCATCGATGTAGCGCTCGAGTTGGTCGGCGATCAAACGCAAAGCCCGGAACACCGCGTCGTGCGTAGGGTCACCGCTCATTCGTCGCCTCCGCCGTCGGTCAGCATGTGGCACTTCTTGTACTTCTTCCCGCTGCCGCACGGACACGGGTCGTTGCGGCCCACTCGCGGCCCCGTGCGCATAGGCTCCATCGCCTGCTGCGGCGGCGCTTCTTCGGTGGCGACACCGCCGCCGCTGTCGTTCACGGTGGGAATGTTGCCGAACGTCTGGGTCGTGGCGTGCTGCGTCACCAACTGACGCGGAGCAGGACGGTGCTCGATCTCGCGCACGGCCTCGGGGTCGAGCTGCACCCGGAAGATGCGCTCGATGAAGTCTTCGTTCACCTCACCCACCAGCGTCTCGAACAACGAGAACGCTTCCTTCTTGTACTCGAGCAATGGATCGCGCTGACCATAGGCGCGCAAGCCAATGCCGCCCTTCAGGTGATCGAGCTCGTAGAGATGGTCGCGCCAGTGTTCGTCGAGCGTGAACAGGAACAGGTGACGCTCCAGCTCGCGCATGACCTCGGGCGTGAAGTCGGCCTCACGCGCACGGTAGGCCAGCTCACCCAGCTCGAACGACTTCTCGGACAGTTCCTCGACGTTGCCGGTGGCGAGATCCGCCTCCGTCACGGGCCGCAGCAACAGCAGGCTCATCTCCGCCGCGAGCCCCTTGAGATCCCATTCCTCACGGTGCAACCGGTCGTTCGCGTAACGCGACGCACGCGCCGTGGTTACCTCGCGCAGCGCTTCGAGCACGTCGGCGCTGATGTCCGAGCTCAACAGCGCACGATTGCGCAACTCGTAGATCAACCCGCGCTGCTGGTTCATCACGTCGTCGTACTCGAGCAGGTGCTTGCGGATGTCGAAGTTGTGCGCCTCGACGCGCTTCTGCGCGCCGCCGATGGCATTGGTCACGAGGCGGTGCTCGATGACCTCGCCTTCCTGCACACCCATGCGTTCCATCAGGCCCGCGATGCGGCCGCTGCCGAACAAGCGCATCAGGTCGTCTTCGAGCGACAGCGAGAACCGCGAGGAACCCGGATCGCCCTGACGGCCGGCGCGGCCACGCAGCTGGCGGTCGATGCGGCGCGACTCGTGCCGTTCGGTGCCGAGGATGTGGAGACCACCCAGCTCGGACACGCCTTCGCCGAGCTTGATGTCGGTGCCACGCCCGGCCATGTTCGTCGCGATCGTGACGGCGGCGCGCTGGCCGGCCTGCGACACGATCTCGGCTTCCTGCTGGTGGTACTTGGCGTTGAGCACGTTGTGCTTGACGCCACGGCGCTTGAGCATGCGCGACAGCAGTTCGCTCACCTCGACGCTGATGGTGCCGACGAGCACGGGCTGGCCGCGTTCGTAGCACTGCACGATTTCGTCGATGACCGCGTTGAACTTCTCGCGCTTGGTCTTGAAGACAATGTCTTCCAGGTCCTTGCGCACCGCCTTGCGATGCGTGGGGATCACGGCGACGTCGAGCTTGTAGATTTCCCAGAACTCACGCGCCTCGGTCTCGGCGGTGCCCGTCATGCCGGCGAGCTTCTCGTACATGCGGAAGAAGTTCTGCAGCGTGATGGTGGCGAGCGTCTGGGTCTCCCCCTCGACGTGCACGCCTTCCTTCGCCTCGATCGCCTGGTGCAGGCCATCCGAGTAGCGGCGCCCGGGCATCAGGCGGCCGGTGAACTCGTCGACGATCATCACCTTGTCGTCCTGGACGACGTACTCGACATCCTTCTCGAACAACGAGTAAGCCTTGAGCAGCGCCTGGATGTTGTGAATGCGCTCGTTCTGCGCAGCGTAGCCACGGTACAGCTCGTCGCGCAGCTTGATCTTGGCTTCAGGCTCGAGGTCTTCGCGGCCTTCGAGCTCCGACAACATGCCGGTCAGGTCGGGCACCATGAACTGCTCGGGATCGTTCGGCGACATCGCCTCGCGGCCCCTTTCGAGCAGGTCGACATTTTTTGCCTTCTCGTCGATCGCGTAGAACAGCTCGTCGTCGACTTCCTGCATGCGCTTGTCGCGCAGCATTTCGTTCTCGACGCGCGTGATCGCCTTCTTGAGCCCCGGCTGCTCGGACACCAGCTTCATGAAGCGCTTGTGCTTCGGCTGGGCGCGCTGGACCTGCAGCAGCTTGAAACCGGCCTCGTATTCCTTGGCCGGGTCCTTGAGCAACTGCTCGGCTTCGGCGAGCGTCTGGTTCACCCACTGCGTCTGGCCGCGCACCGCGCGTTCCACCAACGGCTTCAGCTCATCGAACGCCTGGTCGCTGTGCTCGACGGGCCCCGAGATGATCAGTGGCGTGCGCGCTTCGTCGATCAGCACGGAATCGACTTCATCGACGATGGCGTAAACGAAGCCGCGCTGCACCCGGTGTTCCGGCCGCACCGCCATGTTGTCGCGCAGGTAATCGAAGCCGAATTCGTTGTTGGTGCCGTAGGTGATATCGCACTCGTACTGACGGCGGCGCTCCGCGGAGTCGAGCCCCTGCTGGATGCAGCCCACGGTCAGCCCGAGGAACTTGTAGATCCCGCCCATCCACTCGCTGTCGCGACGGGCCAGGTAGTCGTTGACCGTGACCAGGTGAGCGCCGCGCCCGGTGAGCGCGTTCAGGTAGATCGGCATGGTGGCGACGAGCGTCTTGCCCTCGCCGGTGGCCATCTCGGCGATCTTGCCCTCGTGGAGCATGACGCCGCCGATCAACTGCTCATCATAAGGAACCATTTCCCAAGGGAGCGGCTGGCCCACGACGTCCAGGGTGCGGCCGCACATCCGCCGGCAGGCCTCCTTGACCACGGCGAAGGCCTCCGGGACCAGGTCGCTCAGGGCTTCCTGTTCACGGGCGCGGCGCTCTTCCGGGTCGGTTAGACCCTCCAGGGCGGACGCAATACGGGCCTTGAATTCCGCGGTCTTTCCAACCAACTCCTCGTCGGAGAGGCTGTTCAGGCCAGCGAAATGCTCATTGATCTCAGCGACGATTGGCGTGACGCGCTTCACGTCACGGTCGTGCTTCGACCCAAACACGGATTTAAGCAGGGTATCGAACATCGGCGTCCAGATTAGAGGATGTGTCAAGCGGCAGCCACCCCGGGTGCCAAACGGCGCCGTCCGGAGGGTGCCTGCGGGGAATGTCGGTCGTTAGTTTAGATGCGGGACGGGAGCATCGATCTGAAACGCCGCGGCCCGAGGCCGTGTGGTCTCGGGCCGGGCGGACTCTGGGCGCGACCGTCAGATTCGGCGAATAACGTGCGCGGCGTGCGCACCCTGTTCGCCGGACATCAGATCAAATTCCACCTGCTCGCCTTCGTGAAGCGTACGGAAACCGTCCCCTTCGATGGATGAATGGTGAACGTAGACTTCCTGTTCGCCCTCTGCAGCGATAAAGCCGTACCCACGCTGGTCACTGAACCACTTGACGGTACCACGGGCCATGAATGGCGCCCTCCCTGTCGGGCCGTGTTGGGGGATTGCTTGAGCCCAGAGCCCGCTCAGGTTGTCCCGGC
>JAYSRO010000238.1:0-14977 GCA_043720995.1 Candidatus Eiseniibacteriota bacterium | reverse complement strand
GGTTACCTCGGTCCCGCCGGCGTGGCGAAGACCTATGTGCTCGAGAACACAGGCGGGCCCTCGGAATGGGACCAGCGTGACTGGGCGGTGCTCAGCGCGACCTACGCGGGCGGGATCGGACCGGTGCCCACGGGGGGCGGCGCCACGGTTGAGCTCTACTTGTTCGACGAGAGCGGCGCGCCGCGTGGGGGACTCGCGGCACCCGTGTGCGCTCCATGCACCTACGCGCTGGGGACGGGCGGCACGTCGGGAGCACCGCGCCTGAGCGAGATCCGGCTGCCCGCTGCTGACTCCCCTACCAGCGGTGGCTTCGGCATCGTGCGAGTCTCGGGCGCGTCACCGGAAGCGGTCGTGCTGGAACAGACGGACATGGACTCCATCCCGGGGACAACACCGATGGTGATTGCGCGGCTCAGCCGCCAGCTCGAAGCGCTCGACCTCCCGGCGGGCGCCCTTGCGGTCGCCGAGCCGGATCTGCCAGGCGCCGCATTGATGCTGCGCGGCAGCCCCAATCCTGCGAGCGATGGCATGACGCTCGCGTTCGACCTGGCGCAGGCGGCCGTGGCCGACGTCGAAGTGTTCGATGCGGCAGGACGGCGTGTCGCAACCGTGGCGTCGGGCATGCGCGTGGCCGGTCACCACGAACTCCGCTGGAACCGCAAGGACGACGCAGGGCACCCACTCGCGGCGGGGATCTACTACGGGCGGCTTCGCGCGAGCGATGGTTCGCGCGTGACCAAGCTCGTGCTGCTCGCGCCGTAAGCGCACTACCCGCTAAGCTGCGGGCATGCTTGGACTGCTTTGCACCTCGCTCAGGGTGGTCACCTCAACCCTCGTCGCGGCACTCATCGCTGGCCCCGCGGCCACCGGGGGGACGGCGGCGCCAGGGGACGCGCCGCGCGAGACGCGCGGCGTCCCCGTGTTCCACGCCGCGATGATCCACTTCCACGCCGATTCGGCGGGGCGCTACGCCAGACAGGGCGAGCAGGTCGAGGATCACGGCCGCATCGTGGCGACGACGGTCCAGCTCCCACCACGTGCGGCGGGGCAGCGCATGCTGGCGCACCTCACGCTCGAACCCGTGGCGAAGACCGAGCGCGAGGTGTTCGACCGCTGGGATCGCGCGGGCAATGTGCGGCTCGTCACGAACGGGCGGCCCGACATTGAACTCGTGCGCTTCATGACCGCATACGGCGGGCGCACCGAGTACGACGTCGATGTGTCGGAACTCGCACCCCTGCTCACGGGCACCGCCCGGCTGCGCGCGCACATCGATACCTGGGTGAGCCCCGCGTGGCGGCTGAGCTTCACGTTGCGCAACGTGGCCGACACGCTGTGGGACGCTCCACAGTGGGCGGCGCCGGTCTACTACACCGACTCCTACAATCGCGACAGCATGCCGCGCGGCGGCGAGACCACGATCGAGGTGCCGCGCGGCATGAAGCGCGTCGTGTTGCGCTACCTCTCGAGCGGGCACTGCACCGACGGCACCGATGAAGACGAGTTCGTGTCGAAGGCGAACGTGATCTCCGTCGATGGCGTGGTGGTCGCGCGCGTGCATCCCTGGCGTAACGACTGCCGCGCCATGCGCGAGCGCAACCCCTACTGCGCGCGCTGGACCGACGGCAGTTGGTCGAGCGACTACAGCCGCAGCGGCTGGTGCCCGGGCGATGTCGTCACACCGGTGGAGTTCGACTTGAGCGACCACCTGGGCCCCGGCCGTCACCGCGTGGCGATTCGCGTCGAGGACGTGCGGCCCAAGGACGCCAAGGGACACTTTGGCTACTGGCGGATCTCGGCGAGTGTCATCGGCTGGGATCACGCGCCCCGGCTTTGGCGCAACTAGGCGCCAGCGCCGGTAGGTATCACTTCACCACGATCAACCCTTGCATCATTCCCATGCCGCAAGTGAATGGGATTTCAGCAGTTTCGGTCGGGGTGAAGCGCACCAACACGGTCGATCCCACGGGCAGGTCGCGGCGTAATTTGAGCCCCGGGATCACTACCGTGCCGCCACAATTTCCAGCCTGGGGTCGCGAGAATGCGAGCACTGCCGGCACGCCCTTGCGCAGCTCGATGCGCGCGGGCGTGTAACCGCCTGCACTCACGTTGATGGGGATCGCCGCGGGGGGCACGGTGGGACGGGGCGACGCGGCGACGCGTAACGCGGCGGCGACCTCGAACACGAACGGCACCGTGGTGACCCTGCCCTCGCGCTGGAACTGCATCCACAACTTGTAACGCCCTGCACGCGGGAAACTGGTCGCCGCGCGGATCGTCGATGGGCTTGGGCCCACCAGCACCTTGGCGAGCAGCGCAGGATCATGAATGTGCGCGGTGCCGGTGCCCTGCGCGGGATCGAACACTTCACCCGTCTCGAGCGGGTGGGCGTGGATGAACTCCTTCAAGTCCGCACTGACGATGATGAAGTGCGCGAGCGCTCCGAGGTAGAGCTGCAGGTCGGTGACCGGCGACGCACTCGCCGAGTCCACGAGCGTGGCCACCAACAATTGATCCTCGTTGGCACGAAGTGCGCGATCGAAGCTCAACGTAACCGTCACACCCTCCACTGTGCGCACGAGCTGCGCATCGGGCGCGAGCGTCGTGGGGGGCCGTTGAGCCCCGCCCACCTTCACGTCGAAGTGGTCGACGATGGTTCCCGATCCCGGCGGCGTGTAGTCGGCGAACAAGCGGTAGCCACCACCGTGAGCAAAGGAGTGGTTCACATGGTAGGCGTCGTCCACCCCAAGCTCGGGGTGGATGTGCGCGAAGTCAGAGAGATCACGCGAGACCACGAGCAGGTGCACGGGGCGTTCGTGCACGAACTGCAGGAAGCGCACCATGCGTCCCGCCGAATCGCGCACCACGAAGCGCAGGTCGGCAGCCACCCCGGCATCGAGCGACGCGGGCTCGCTGCTGAACTCGGCGTGGAAGCCTGCGGCACTCGCGTCGGCCCGCGGCGCCGCGATGAGCGCCAGCGCCACGAACAACAACGCCGCGAGCGCCAGCGCCCCGCAACGGCGGATCACCGCACCACGAGCAGGTGCCGAGCCTGCCGCTCGCCGCCGGCGCGCAGTTCATAGAAGTACACGCCGGTCTCGAGCGTTCCAGCATCGAGCGAGACCGTGTTGAGGCCCGCCTTGCGCGCGCCATCGACCAGGGTCGCGACCTCGCTGCCACGCACGTCATACACCTTGAGCGTCACAGGACCCTCACGCGCAACGGTGTAGCGGATGACGGTGCGGGCCGACACGGGATTCGGCTGGTTCTGCCGCAACGCGAGACCCGCGGCCGAAGGCCCCGCAGGAATCACGGCCAAGGTGGGCGTGTAGGTGCTGACGGCCTCCGAGATCGTGACATGCCCGTGTGTCGAGATGTTGTCCGCCGCCACGACGCCGTAGTACTTGGAGCCAATGTCATACGGGTAAGCGGACTTCCCCGCGGCGTCCACCGTCACGTGGTAGGCGTAGCCACCAAAGGGGTAGTCGGGCGTCACGGCAACGCGTCCGTTGGACTCATCGAGGTCGCCCGATCGGGCGATGTACTCGTAGTCCTCGACGTAGTAGCCCAGCGGGTAGGTGGCCGAGACGGCCGGCCCGTATTGCGCGGGCGTCAGCACGGTCCCATCGGCGAGCGTCTGCCGCACGCTGATGCTGCGCAGCGCATAGCTGCTGCGCATGCGCGTGAGGCCGCCCGTGCCGCCGGCGGTGGCGTAGGCATAGGGCCCGTAGACTGGGAAGCCATCGAACGCGAACCCCAACAGCTCCGAGTGCTTTGTCGAGTCGGCGCCGTAGAGGCACGAGGCGTTCTGGTGATTGTGGTAGACGCCGCCGGGGGCGGGATGTCCGAGACAGGCATCGAACGATGGGCCTTCGACCACCACGGCATTCTGGTGCCAGATGTTCTGGTTGTTGTAGGAGCGCGCATCGAGTGCATTGAAGATCGCCACGCCATTCGTCCACGAGCCGATCGTGCCGAGCGGCGTCGAGGTCTTCGTCCCGGTGTTCTCGACGGGCACGCGCGGGAAGCGCAGCTGGAAGCTCTGGTTCGTCGGGGTGTTGGGGTTCATCGCCCAGGGACCAATGCTGTAGTCGGGAATGTCGCTGCAGTTGATGTACACCGAGTTCGCCGAGTAGCGAATCGTCTGCACGTTCGCGGGCAGCCCACCATAGCCCGTCAAGCCGCTCTGGTTGAGCTTCCACCGCGTGAGCTCAGGCGGATCGTTGGCGTGCGCGGGCCGCGCGACTGCGACGAGGACCATTCCGGCGCACACGAGTGCGCCGAAGGTGCGGACGACTGAAGTTCGTGACCTGGCCATGCGGTCCTCCCGTGTGAAGGCTTGGCGCCCCTGCCGCCCGGCGCTTCCGCGCAGGCTGCCTATCCTGTCGCCCACCACGGTAAGCGGGAGGTGTGTCACAAGTTTGCCACAGCCTTGGGACTTCTCGCTCGGGGAAGGTGCCCAGGTCGCCGGAGGGCAGGGCCTGCGTGGCCCAAAACGCGCAATGAGCACTGGAATGGCGCCGCTGCAGCATCGTACACTTGGGGTTTACCCCAGTCATTTTGGCTGTCACCTCCCATAGGAGTACTCATGAACGGCTTGCTCTCGAGGGTGGACAGCCACCTGCTTCGATGTCTGCGCCCGCCTGCCCGCCGCCTGTTCGCGACGGCCCTGACCCTCGGCGTCATGCTCGCCTGTGGCGCCACCGCCGCGCGCGCGACCTCGCTGTACACCGAAGACTTCAGCTACGCGAACGCCTCGGCACTCGTGGGTCAGGGCGGCTGGGCTGCGCACAGTGGCGCCGGCACCAATCCCGTCACCGTCGCCTCCCCCGGCTTGAGCTACGCCGGCTTTGCCGGCTCCGGCATCGGCGGCATGGTCGGCACGATGGCGACCAGTGGTGAAGACGTGAACCACACCTTCACCACCCAGTCTTCGGGCAGCCTCTACACGTCCTTCCTGGTCAACGTGCAGTCGGCCGCGACCGCCGGCGACTACTGCCTCAATTTCATGTCGATCCCGACCTCGACGCTGTTCTACAGCCGCCTCTACATCAAGAAGGACGCCGCCAACAACGCCTTCGGCCTCGGCGTGCGGTTCAGCAGCGGCGGTACGGTGCCCTACACCGCGACGAACCTCGTGTTCGGCCAGACCTACCTTGTGGTGCTCAAGTACACGTTCGTCGCCGGCACCGCCAACGACGTCGTGTCGCTGTACGTGAATCCCAGCGTCGGCGCTCCCGAGCCTGCCGCCACACTCACCCACTCGGCCACCGACGGCGCCGTGGCGGACGCCGCCTCGGGCCTCGGTACGATCGCCATGCGCCAGGGCAGCGCCTCCACCTCCCCGACGCAGCAGTTCGATGGCATCCGCATCGGCACGACGTGGGCCGACGTGGTCGGCGCGACCATCACGCACACCATCACCGCCTCCGCGGGCGCCGGCGGCACGATCGCGCCGAGCGGCGCGGTGGTCGTCGTGGACGGCGCGAACTCGAGCTACGCCATCACGCCGAACGCGTGCTTCTCGATCGCCGACATGCTGGTGGACGGCGTCTCGGTCGGCGCCGTGGCCAGCTACAGCTTCACCAACGTCACGGTGAACCACACCATCGCCGCCTCGTTCAGCGCGAACGGTCCTTCGACGATTGCCGCCTCCGCCGGGACGGGCGGCAGCATTAGCCCTGCCGGCAACACCGCCGTCAGCTGCGGCGGTGGACAGGCCTACACGATCGCGCCGGATGCCTGCCACACGATCGCGAATATCCTCGTCGATGGCGGGTCCGTCGGTGCGGTCGCGAACTACTCCTTCAGCAATGTCACCACGAACCACACCATCGCGGCTTCGTTCGCGGCGATCCCCTTCACCATCACGGCAACGCCGGGCAGCGGCGGCACCATCACGCCGAACGGCGCGGTGGTCGTGGGCTGCGGCTCGAACCAGGCGTTCGGCATCGCGCCGCAGGTCGGCTACGCGCTGACGGACGTGCTCGCGGACGGAGTATCGGTGGGAGCCGTGACCACGTACACGTTCACGAATGTCACCGCGAACCACACGCTCAGCGCCAGCTTCGCCGCGATCCCGACGATTATCGCGGTGCAGCCCAGCGCCACCACGATTTGCCCGTCGCAGACCTGCGTCACCCTGCCGGTGACGCTGTCTCGCGGGATGCCGGTGCCAGTGCTCGGCTTCAGCATCACCCTCCAGTTGTCCGCGAACCTGGCACTGTGCGCGGGCACCTCCAGCCTGAGCGAAGGCACGTTCCTCTCAAACGCCGGCCCGACACTGTTCAAGGTGACGGACGCCGGAGGCGGCGCCTACACCATCGACGACGTGGCGCTGGGCGCGGCGTGTGGTCCTACGGCACTCAGTGGACTGCTGTTCAGCCTCGACGTCACGAGCAGCGCCCCGAGCGGACCCGGCAGCGTGACGATCACCTCGCTCAAGCTGCGCGGCTGTGACAACACGCCGCTGTCCAGCACGATCGGCGCCCTCGCCTCGGTCGTGATCGACGGTCAGGGACCCGCCGTCACGATCGTGAGCCCCGCGGGCGGCGAGGTGTGGTCCACCGGCTCATCGCACGCCATCCAGTGGACCGCGACCGACAACACCGGCGTCGGCACCATCGACCTCGCCTACTCGAGCGATGGCGGCGCGACGTTCCCCAACGTGATCGCCAGCGGGCTCACCCACACGGGCTCGTACAACTGGACGGTGCCGGCGACCTCCACGCAGATCTACGTCCGCGTGACCGCGCACGACGTGGTGTGCAGCAGCAGCAACGCCACCAGCGGCGTGGTGGGCATCCAGAGCGTGTTGGGCGTCGGCGGGCCAGTCGCCTCGACGGATCTGCAGCCGGTGATCCCGAATCCCGCCCGCGGCAGGGCGCTGCTCAATTACAGCATCGCCACGCGCGGCAACGTCTCGCTGTCGATCACCTCGGTCGATGGCCGGCACGTGCGCGACGTCGCGCGCGGTGCGCTCGAGCCGGGCCGCTATAGCTTCAGCTGGGACGGCACCGACGAGCACGGCGCACGCGTGGGCTCGGGCATCTACTTCGTGCGGCTCGAGACACAGGGATTGACGCGGACGAGGGTGATCAATCTGGTCCGCTGAGCGCTGGCTCGACACTCGGAGTAAATACGACGAGGTCCTTGGGCACTCCGCTTCCGCGGATCTCAAGGACCTCGTTTCGTGTTTCCATTGATTCTGTTCGACGTCCGCGAACGGGCTCAACCGCCCCTCGCCGCTGGTGCCTCGTGCAGACTAGGCGGCGCGCACGTCCGCTTCGTCCTCTTCGCTGGCGGCGAGATCTTCCGAGCGCACGAGCGTCAGTCCGCCACGAACACGCGTCGTCATCTCGCGCTCTTCGCGCAACCCTTCCATCGCGCCCTCGGCCTGCTTGAGCAGGAACTGGAGCGATCCTGTCTTCTCGACGGCCTGCTCGACGATCGCCTTCTGCGCCTGCAGGGCCTCGACGCTCGACTGCACGTCGGCCAGCAGACCCTCGGCGTGGGACAGCCGGGACTCAGCCTTGGCCATCTGCCGCTTGCGCTCGTCGAGTCCCTTGGCGGTGTCGCGGACTTCGACCAGCCGTGTCATCACGTCCTTGAGCAGGATGCGGCTCTGCTCGATCTCGGAGTGCGCCGAGGTGATCTCGCGCACATCGCTGGCGGTCTTCTCGACCATGGTCAGCATGCGGTCGAGATCGGCCTGCAGCGCTTCGATCGTGCCCTGCCGCGCGCCGATCTGCTCCAGCGAGCGGGTGATCTCCTGCTCGACCGGATCCCATTCCGTGAGCCGGGCTTCAAAGCGCGCCAGGCGCGACTCGACCTGCTGCAGCCCCGCCGCGCGATCCTCGACGTGCGCCGACAGTTCGTCGACCTGTTCGGCCCGCACGCCGGCCTGCGCGATCGTGGCGTTCAGCTGCTTGGCGATGGTCTCGAGCTGCTGCGCCGAGTTCGCCGCCTCCTTGCGCAGGTTCGTGGCACGCTGCAGGTCCTTGGCCGCTTCCTTGAGCGCCTGCTGACGCTGTTCCAACTCCGGCCGCAGCGCGCGCGTGCGCTCTTCCAGCTCTTCGACCGCCTCGCAACGCGTGACGATCGTGGCCACCGTCTTCTCGATCTCGCTCGTGCGCTTGGCCGCTTCGTTCAAGGTCGACGCCACGGTCGTCACGGTCAGGCCCATGCGCTCGGCCTCCTCCGAATGGGTGCCGAAGGCGACGAACCTCTGCTCGGCAGTCTCCATGCGCTGGTGCAACTGCTGCGCGCGCTCGTCGAGCCGTGCCGCCAGGGCGCCCAATTCGGCGAGACGGCGGTGCAGGTCGTCGACGAACTCACGCCGCGTCTCGATCGTCTGCGTCGCATCGCCCACGCGCTGGGCCTGCTTGAGCGCATGCTCGATTGCCGGCGCCAGGCTGTTGAGTTCGCGGACCTGAGTCTCGAGCTCTTCCACCGACTGCTCGACACCCGTCAGCCACGTGTTGGTCTCGGTCTGGCTCTGGCGCACGCGCAGCACTTCCTGGTGCGCGTTCTGCGTCTGCTCGATCGCATCCTTGACCAGCGCGTGGGTGCCGCTCAGGCGCTCGACGTCCTTGAGCGCGACCTCAACACTGGGCCGCAGTTCCTCGATGCGCTCCACCTGGGTTCCTACCTCGCGCGCTTTGGTGCCGGTCGCATCGAGATCACGGCGAATCGCGCGCAACTGCACAATCTCGCGCTCGACGTGGCCGATCTCCTCGGCCAGCGTGTGCAGCTGCGTGGCCGACGCCTGCGTCTGCCCCTTCAGCTCGATCACGGCCTGGCGGGCTTCGCTCAGGGTCTTGTAGCGCTGCTCGAAGTCGGTGAGGGAACTGCGCAGGTCGGCGACCCGCTCGCTGACGGACTCAAGGCCGCGGCTCTCGAAGTCGAACCGCTCGACGGTATTGCGCATTTCATCCGTCATGGAGGCAAGATTCTGTCGCGTCAGCCGCGTCTGCTCGTCGGTCTCGCGCTGCAGCTGCGAGATCTCGCTCGAGCGGTCGATCACCGCTTCGTGCAGGCTGGTGAGTGAGGCAACATGATCCTGCAGCGTGGCCAGCGCCTTTTCGTTTTCCTGCTGGTGGCGAACGCCGGCATCGAGCTGGCGCATCGCGCGCTCGAGGTTCTCGGCCTGCGCCAACGCGCGATCGACGGCGTCGCGCTGCCCTTCAAGCGCGGCAGTCCGCTGCACCACCGAATCACTCAGCGCCTTGAGCGTGCCGACTTCGCGCTTCACCGAATCGACCGTCTGCTGCACGCCGTCCATGCCCCGCACTGCGGCTTCGACACTCTCGACGCGACGCTCCTTGTCCTGCAGCCCACGGCCCAGGTCGTCGCGGCGGCGGTCCAGCGCTTCCATCTTGGACATCGCCAACTTGTGCGCGTCAATCAGGCGGTCGTGCTGCTCGCGCAGCCGTACGAGCTGCTCGGTGGTGTTCTCGACCTGGTTGCGCAGGGTCTCGGCCTCGCCCTTGATCTGCTGGAACGGCTTGTCGACGTCGAGGAAGGCGCCGAGGCGGTCCTTCAGGTCGAGCGCCTGGTCGATCTTGCCGCCGATTTCATCGAACGCCGAGCGGATCTTCTGGGCATCCTCGATGGAACTTGCGACCTGCGACTCGGCCAGTTGCTGCCGCTCCGCGAACTCGGTGGCGCGCGCCTCGAGTCCCTGGAACTGGCTGGCCACGTCAGACAGCGAACTGAACCGCTGCTCGAGACCATTCAAGCGCGACGCCACAGCGTCGACGTCACCACCGGCCTTGGCGATCGGCTCGCCCAGCTCGGACAGACGCGCGGTGGCGGCTTCGATTGATTGCAATAGCGTCTCGTTGCGGCTGCGTTCCTGCTGCATCTGCTGCAGGACGGTGCGCATTTCTTCGGCGAGTTCGGTATCGCGTGAGCCGTTCCCGAGCAGGTTCTTGAGTGACGGGGCCATCGGATGCTCCTGGCTGATGCTGTCGATTGCCCGGGGGACCACAAGAGTCCGTGGGGGCACAACGCATGATTGATGGGCGGCTCCCCGGGGCGTCAGCCCCCAGGGGAACGGAAAGGGACTACGGCAGGGGTCCGCCAGTGCAAAATGCGGACCCATCCGGGCGCCAAACCAGGTCACGCGTTGGCAGGGAGTTACGGCATCGCGCTGGACGGCTCACCGCGCAGCCACGGTCAATCCTGAGCCGCTACTGGATCAGGACGAGCCTTCGCGTCGCATCCCGCTGGCCATCACTCAGCCGCAGGAAGTAGATGCCCTGGGCGCTGCGGGCACCACGGTCATCGCGGCCATCCCAGCGGGCAAAGTGATCGCCGGCCGGCAGTTCGCCCTGCTTGAGCGTCGCCACATGGCGTCCGCCGGCATCCAGCACCTCAAGCTTCACGTCCGCAGCGCGCGGCAGCGAGAAGTGGATCGCGGCGGAGCGCAGGACGGGATTCGGACGGGGAGCTGCCAGCATCAACTCGTGGCTCGCCGCGGGCGGTCCCGGGGCCGCCACGACGCCTGCCGTGCCGACCGAGAACAACGTGGCGTTGTTGATCGCGTAGACGCGCCCGTCGCGCCCGATCACCGTGGGTGTGTAGGCTTCGCCGATGCCGGAGGTCAGGCGGATCGACTGCGAGAAACTGTTGGTGGTGAGATCCCAGCGGTATAAAATGCCGTCTTCGCTGCCGGCCACCACGCTGCTGGTGAACGGGTCCACGGCACAGGTGTTGATGCACCACTCCTTCACGGCGTTCGGTGTGCTCGGCGTGATATGCGAAGAGTCGGGCGTCACGCCCGCGATCGTCAGTACTTCCTTCATCACCGCGATCCCGGCATAGGAATCGATCTGGCTGGCGCCGGGATCGACGATCGCGAGCTTGTTCACACCGCTGCCCCCGATACCGGCGTAGAAGTTGTACTTGGACATCAGCAGGTACGGCGACGAGCCGGCATACGACGGCACCATCGAGGTCGGCACGAGCGAGGGCGTTTCGTCCCAGCCGAATGCCCCCGGGGGGCCGGCCGGCAGCAGGTTGGCATCAAACTGGAGCAGCCAGCCGCGCGCCGCATTCGAGAACCCCGGCACTTCGAGTACGCCGAAGAACACGCGGCCATCGGGGGCCACCATGGGCGTGGCCGAGCCGTCGCTGGGCAGGCTCGCGAGCGAACCGCTCTTGGGATCGAGCAACGTCACCCGGGCGCGCTTGGCCAGCGTCGTGGCATCGAGTGCGATGAGATCGCCGCGGGCATTGGTCGTGCGGCGAACGACGACGTAGAGGGTCTGCCCATCGTTGCTCACCGCGGGCGCGCAATTGAGCACGGGGAAAGTGGCCTGGCCGGTCGCGGTCAAGGTGTCGATCCGGGCGAACGAACCGTCGGCGCCGATCCGCGCGAATCCGCTCTTGATGGCGAGCGGATTGTTGCCGGTCGAGCGGTAGCCGAAAAACACGTTGCCCTGCGCGTCCGTCGTCAGCGGCGTGCAGATCTGGATGGTGGTGTCATAGGGCACCGGGTTGCTGTTGTAGTTGCTGATCCCGTAGAAGGCGAGCCGGGTCATCGTGGGCGTCGCCGGAACATCGACCTGGTCGGTCGTGTAGACCGTGCCGCCCGAGCCCGGCAGGTAGAGCCGCCCCAATGGCGTGAGCGCCGGGCTGTAAACCGGCAGCCAATTGTGCACCGGCAAGGTGTAGCCGGAGTCGTACTGCCACAACAGGCTGCCGGTGCGCCCGTTGCGCACCTCGACGCGGAAGCCGTCGTTCACGCCGGTCTTCACCGGGATCACGATGTTATTCGCGCCGGTGGCGAGGGGGGCGCCATAGTGCGCGTACAAAATATCGCCGCTGTATTGCGGCTGCAGGTCCACGGGCGTCTGCCACTGGATCGCCTCGAGCGGCTGGCTGGCGACCGTGGACAACGCCGTGTGCTGGGCGTTCCCAGCGCTGCAACGCCACGATTCGATGGCGAGCGCGGGACGGGCGTGAAGGCTGACAGACAGGGCCAAAAGGGCGAGCAGGGACGCGGAGTGGGCGCGCGCAGGCAGGGTGCGAAGGAGGCCAATCATGTTATCAAGTCTGCCTGATGGGGCGGCTCGTGTACAATTGTGAAATGCGTTCGATCCTTGCCTACCGGCACCCGCTGGCCGCCCGAATCCTGTGCCTGTGGGGGCTGCTTGCCTGCTCACCCCTATTGCTCCCCCACGCCGCATTTGCCGCCGATTCGACGCGCATCCTGGTCGACGGCGCCTCACGCAGCTATCGCATTCACGTGCCCCGCGACCTGGGGCTTGAGCCCGCCCCGTTGGTGCTGGCATTTCACGGCGGCGGTAGCCAGGGCAAGGGCATGGAGCGGCTCACTCGGTTCGACGACCTCGCCGATCGCGAGGGGTTCATCGTCGCCTACCCGGACGGCATCGATAAGCACTGGAGCGATGGCCGCGAGGTGACGCCCGACACGGCGCGCGAGCGGCGGGGCGACGACGTGGCGTTCGTCACCGCGCTGATCGACGAGATCGAACGCGACCACGCCATCGATCCGCGCCGCGTCTACGCCACCGGTATATCGAACGGCGCGATCTTCGCAAACTATCTCGGGAGCCGGCTGGCCAACCGCATCGCAGCCATCGCGCCGGTGGCTGGCGGCATCGCGGAACGCTTCGCGCCCGAGTTCGCGCCCACGCGGCCAGTCTCTGTACTGGTGATCCAGGGCACGCGTGATCCGCTGATGCCATTTGAAGGAGGCGAGGTCAAACCCGGCAACCGCGGCCGCATCGTGCCGACGCGGCGCGCGCTCGAACTATGGGCGCGTGCCAACGGCCTCAGTGGCGAGCCGGAACACAGCGTGCGCCCGGACACCTACGTGGGCGACGCCTGCACGGTGAGCGCTTCACGCTGGAGCGGCGGCCACGAAGGCAGCGAACTGCTCTACCTCGAAATCGACGGCGGCGGCCACACCTGGCCGGGCGGTTCGCAGTACCTGCCCAAACTCCTGATCGGCCGCACCTGCCGCGACTTCGACGCGACTGAGGAGATCTGGCAGTTCTTCAAGTCGCATCCGCGCCCGTAGCTTAGGCGCTACAGTTCCGAGTCGCTATCCGGGGACAGGAACCGCTCCACCCAGCGAAACCCCTCGAGCACGATCAGCGACAACACCGTGCTGATAATCGCCAGCGTGTAGGCATGCACGCCGACTGCGACACCGATCGCGGCGACGATCCACACGCTCGCCGCGGTGGTGAGCCCATGCACGTAGCCCTCGTGGCGCATGATGCTGCCGGCGCCGAGGAAGCCGACGCCGGTGATGACGCCGTGGATGATGCGCGTCGGGTCGGTGTTCAGGTGGCCACCGTCCTGGACGATGTCGATCATGGCGTGCTTGGTGAGCAGCACGAACAAGGTCGAACCCATGCACACCAGCACGTGCGTGCGCAGGCCCGCGGGCTTGCGGCCCATTTGGCGCTCCCAGCCCACCAGCGTGCCGAGAGCGGTGGAGATCAGCATCGCGATCAGGTCGCTCATTTCATACCCCTCAGCGTCCCGTGAACCGCGCGGGACGTTTCTCGATGAATGCCGTCATGCCTTCGTGCATGTCCTGCGTCGCCGCCAACAAACCAAATCGCGCGCTCTCGAGCCGCTGCCCCTCGCCGAGCCCCAGGTCGGCGCCCGCCAGCGTCGCGTCGATCGCCGCGCGAACCGCGAGCGGACCGTTCTTGAGGATCGTCTCGGCGAGCTTCACCGCCTCGTCGATCAACTGCGCCAGCGGCACGATGCGATTGACGATGCCGATGCGCTCGGCCTCATCGGCCTTGACGCGGCGCGCGGACAGCGTGATCTCAAGGGCGCGGCCGAGTCCCACGAGGCGCTGCAACCGTTGCGTGCCGCCGTAGCCGGGGATGATGCCGAGGGTGACTTCCGGCAGCCCGAACACCGCGTTCTCGCTGGCAAGCCGCATGTGGCAGGCCAGCGACAACTCGCACCCGCCGCCCAACGCGTAGCCATTGACCGCGGCGATCACCGGCTTGCCGGAACGCTCCAGCCGGTCGAACACCCGCTGCCCGAACGCGGAAGCTTCCTCGGCGCCCTGCGCGTCGAGAGCCGCGAGCTCATTGATGTCGGCGCCCGCCACGAAGCTCTTCTCGCCCGCCCCGCTGAGCACCAGCGCGCCCTGCGCCTCGTCGGCCTCGAACCCGGTGAGGAACTCGCCCAACTCGGCGATGGTGGCGCGATTGAGGGCATTCAACACTTCAGGGCGATGCACCGTGAGCACGGTGACTGCCCCCCGGTGCTCTAGGCGCAGGTTCTGGTAGGCGGGCAGGGTGCTCGACATGGGACATTCTCCACGGACGGGGCATCGCTCGGGCACGGCCACAGCCGCACGCCGGCTCGAGCCCCAAGCGCGGCAGTATAGGAACCGTGGCCTGCAGCGGCAAGCCTTACCCAGACATGCAATTGGAACTTGCGTGCAGGAATATTGGGGTGCAGGATCTCGGCTTCCCTCGTGCCGCGGGGTGGGGCCGGGCCGCGCCTGCGACCCTGGCTGCTCCGGCGGACCGTGCCGTGAGTGCCAGCATGATCGAGCGCCTGTTCCGTCGGGAGTTTCGATCGATCGAGCCCATCGTCGATTTCGTCAACGGCTTCCTCGCCGGCCATGGCATCGACCAGGATCAGGCGTACGACGTCCACCTGATCATCGAAGAATTGTTCACCAATATGGTGAAGTACAGTCGCGAGAGCATCGCCGACATCGAGGTCGGCCTCGACTGGCAGGCGCCGGTGCTGACCATCCGGTTGCGCGACTTCAACGTGGAACCCTTCGATGTGACAAAAGCGCCGCCCGTCGATCTCGACCGTCCGGTCGAGGAACGCAATCGCGGCGGGCTCGGGTTGCATTTCGTCCAGCGTGTGGCGGACGGCCTCGACTATGCGTGGGCCGGCCGCACCAGCACCATAACTGTCACCAAGAGGCTGGAATCCTGATGTTCGAAATCCATGC
>JAYSRO010000237.1:0-15005 GCA_043720995.1 Candidatus Eiseniibacteriota bacterium | reverse complement strand
AGCAGCGGTAGGTCACCAGGTGTGCGAACACGGGCGCCCCGTCCACCGCGTCGATGGCGACCTTCTGCCACGAGTGGTGGATCAGCTTGATCGCGGGGAGGTGACGGCGAACTTCCAGCAAATGGAAGGAATTCCGGCAGGGCGAGAGCATTGGCCTGCGAGCGAGCGCCGAGGGTGAGGACGGGGCAGCTGCCGAGTGGAAGGCTCTACAAGACCGCTGAAGAAACGAATAGCCCCTCGTTGTAGCAGCCGGGGGAAGGGCGGAGCCGTCAACGAACGGCTTTCTTGTTCGGTTCGAAAGCTCTTGCCGTTTATCACTACGTAAACTATGAGTACCGGACTCAACTTGCTGGTACTCCCACTCGTAGTGACTGCTTGGACCGTTGTGACGCCCCTCAGTGTGCCGCAACGCACGGCTGAGGTCTGGTGCTTGCCCGGCTCCTAAGCGGTCGCCCATTCCCCCGTTTTTCCACGCGAACGCTAGAGGGGTGTGCATGCGCAGTTGGCTCCCGGTTTCCTCAGTTGCGTGGCTGTGCGGGCTACTCGCAACGTCCCTGATTCTGGTTGGTCCAGCATGCGCATCGGCGGTGCATGGCGCCCTTGAGGGCAAGGAGCTCGCGATCGCGGACGATGTCCGATCCGGGCTTGAGTCCATGGCGGGCAGTCTGCTCGGCGGCGACCTCAAGGGACAGGTGACTCGGGTGGTAGTGGAAGAGGACGCGCCTCGGCGGCTCACCGTGCGGCTTGCTTACGAAGGCTTCCAGGGCGCGAAAATCTGGGGTGAGTTGCAGAACAGTGATCGACGAAGGCAGGCGGGGATCGCCATGGGCGAGCCCTCCACGATTGCTGACGCGGCGGGCGAAGTCGTCTTGACGTTCGATGCGGGACCGGGCGTCAAGCCCACGCGCTCGGCGCTATTGCGGATCAGCGTCGCTGCCCCGGGCCGACGCACCCCCAGTTATACGCGATCGTTCAAGCTTGGCAAGGAGTGGTCCGAGTCGAATGTGTCCGGAGCGAATTTTTCCGTGACCATCACGCCGCAGCCTATTGGGCGTACCGCCGAGCTCGGTGCGACGCCGTCGATGACTGTGCCGGCAAGCGTCGCTCGAACGGACGCCGTTCCACCGCCGCCCCGAGGGGGGGCGGGTGTTGTCCCGCGCACCACCAGACCCCCGATCGTCGCACGTTCGATTCTGGCCAACCCGGACGGGGCGGTAAGTGTCCAAGACCGCCGGACCGCGCCGGCTCCCGCCGCGTCCTCCACTGTGCACGATTACCGGACTGCGCCGGCTACTGTGCCAACGCCAACGTCGGCGCGCTCCGCGATCCGGGAGACGTATGACCACAGAATCAAGCGCGGTCTCGACCCTGCGGACGCGAGCCGCGGAGCGCGCGGCCCCGCGGCTCTGCCGCTGCGGCCATTCGGTGATGTGCGGACCGAAGACATCAATCTCGACCTGACCCGTGTGCTCAACGTGTTCCCCGAGGTGTACCAGGACCAAGAGCCAGCCTCTGGGATCTTTTACTTTTTGCCGCACGGATACGCTCTCAAATGGGACGAAACGGGTGGCTACGGATTCAGGACCATCTATTCTGCTGCCACCGCCGGGACCTCTGGTCAGGTGATGATGGCGGCCAGTCTCGACGGGGGTATCGGTCCCCGTGACCTCGAGATTGCCGCGAAGATCGTTCAGGCTTACGCGCTGTCGCGCGGCATGAAGTTCCTCGAGCTACGCGCCCTGCCGATCGATACCCTTGCGATTTCGATCTCGGACGACCTGGGCCGCTACAGCATTCCCGCCGACCGTATTTCGGTCCAAGGGCTCTCGGACGTCACCGGTCAACTTGAGGTCTCCTGGGTGACGGACGAGCGCACCAAGAATTTCATTCAGGAAGCATTAGTGGAGAATGTGGGCATCCACGGAAGCGTCACGTATGCGCCCACCGGTAGTGTTCTCGGCCCGAGAACCGTGCCGATCCGAATGCAGTTGGCCGACTACGCGACGTTCGGTCCATTCCGTTGGGATCGCACCGGCTGGAAGAACAACACGCCCTATCCAGTGACGCTGCGCTACCTGCACGCGCTGCGCCTCGCCCCCGGCGGGCCACCGGTCGTCAATTCATGGGGCCTGCACGATACGCTTGTGCCGCCTGGCGGACACGTCACCTGGAGTTCCGCCGGGGTGCCGTTCTGGATCGACTCGCAGGCGCAGAAGATGTGGATCGACTACACCGTGGACCAGAGCTGCAAGTCATGCGGCATGGATGCAATCGCCGAACTGACGGGCGGTGTGTCCACGGCCGGCTCCGCACAAGTCACCTTCCATTCGCTCACGCCACTCGCGGAGACGGGTGCCCACGACATCCAAGTCGAGGTGCGGTCGAAGTTTTTTGACCCCCGTGGCGAGCAGGTGCAGGTGCGTTCCTTCGTCGTCGACGCGGACGAGAAGGACTTTCTCGTGGGGCCGATGTTCGTGGGTGATCGACCGGCGGGTAGTGTGGGCACGGTGTTCGAGTTCCGCCTCTCGCTCACGATGAAGGACGGCAACGTCTTTGCAGGGAACGCCGCCTGGATCCAGGGCGATACGATGCGAATTCCGATTGGACGCCGCCAGCTCGAACAATCAATCGGCACGTTGCCGGGGCACTAGTTCATGAGCTTTCCCCGCCGGTTTCACTGCTTCGTCTCGCTTGCCGTATGGGGCATCGCGTTTGCCGTGCCCGCTCAGGCGGTGCCGGATCTTGCGAGCAAGCGAACGGTGGCCGCCATCACCGTGTTTGCGGACGACCAACGGCCCGGGCTCTACTACTATGCACCGCTCGAAATCCGGGTGGTGACGGACGGGGACGGCAAGCCGGACTTCAACTTCGTCGAAATGCGCTACACCGGCAGCGCGATATCGCGCGATCGTGGGCTCATTCTCCACAAGAGTTTCGTGACGCTGCGCGTTCAACTTCCTCCCTATGGCACTGAGGCGCTCGCGCGTTGCGCCAAGGCGTTGGGTGCCGGCGGGCGCCCAGCGGAACTCCGGCCGCTTCCCATTCGCCGGATCGATGCGGCACTGGTCTACACGCCGATCGGCACGTCATCCGACACGGTGACCCACGAGCTCCCGGGGGGGCGGTTTCAGGGCAGCCGTGAGTCTGAGGGACCCGCGGGCGACGCCTACTGGAATGAGCGGGTGTTCACGGTGGCCGTGGATTCCCTGACCGCGCAGGCGCTGCACTCGACTTTTGAGCGCGGGCAGCTGTCGATGAGTCTCGGCTACGCGTTCGTGGCCGATGGACAGTTGGCGCGTGAGCCGTGGGGCAGCGTGGAGGGGCCGCGGGCCCTGTCCGAAGCGTTGAGCCGGGAGCTTGCGGGGGGGGCAACGACAAAGGGAACCCAGCGCGACTCGCTCCTTCGCCGGGTCGTGGTGGCGGGGGCGATCCCGATCCGGGTGGACGCGCGCCGCTGGCCCGATCTGCTACGCCGTGTCGATGTCGACGCTGATTCCCAGGTGGGATTCGCGGTGTTGGACGTGTATTGCTATGACTTCCGCGACAATCGCCGGCCAGACCTGTACGAGAAGCAGGTGGAGGTGGAAGCCGAAGCGGTGGGGGGGCGGCCGGTAAGGCTGCAAGTGGTCTTCGCCCGGGCCCACCCGGACGTCTATTCTGCCAGCCTTCGATTTCCGGTTGCGGTGAAGCTCAACCGGCCGTATCGATACCGTGTTGCAGAGCTCAGGCCCGACGGCGGTTCGACACAAGGGAACTGGCGTGAGGGGCATGACTGGGCCAGACTGCTGGACCTGACTACACCCGCGATCCCGGCTACGCGCGGAGTTCGCCCGATTCGTTGATGGACTCTCGCCGAGGAGGTCGCACGATGAGCCGCTCTCATTGCAATCCGCGCGCGTACACCGCCGCGGCCCTGTTCTTGGGCACCGCCCTGCTGCTGGTCGCAGGGCCAGCTGTGGCGCTCGTGAACTACGACCAAGGGGCACGCGTCGTGCGCGGCGTGCAATTGCTCCAGGACGCGACCGATCCCTCGTCCTACTACTATGTGCCGCAGTACCCACGGCTCGCCCGGAACGACGATGGTAGCTACGAACTACTGTGTCTCAAGTATGTCGACGCGCAGGGTGGGACGAGTGGTGGGCTTCTGCACGCCTTGATCGAGTTCACCTTGCCCCAGGAACAGCTGGACCTGGTGATGGCGGAACTTCGCAAGACGAATGGCACTGCCAAGATCGTGGGGCCCGTTCCGTTGATGCAGTCCCTGAAGGACGGCGAGGAGGGGACTGGTTCTTTCGAGGTCGTCTCCTCGATTCTGGCAAACAAGGGCGAGGGCGGGTTCACACGCTCGCTCGTGGCATCGGGACGAGCTCCCCTCACGCCCGGTTCGCGGGCAGTGGTGGCGGCAATCCTCTCACCCCAGGGTGCGACGCTGCTGTGGAACTCGCTGTCCGGCCCCACTTCGGATGTTTCGGTCTCCGTCCACGGCTACTACGAGGCGCTGGTGCAGGGTTACAACGCCCGTATCACGGCGAACGTCTCGACGGTCTACGAGCACTTCAGTCACGTCGCGAACTCGCAACAGGGCTATACGCGCCGGCAGGTGCGCGACATCATTGACCAGTTGCATCGCGACGGTACGCTCAAGATCGAAGTGGTCGACCGCAGTGCAGGGCTGGGGGTCAAGAACGACGATCTGGCCGGCATCCTGCAACTTGTGACGGACAAGCTCACGACGCTGATGTTCAACGATTCGAGCGGCTGGTCGAAGGCTCCGGCCACGGAGGCCGGAGTTGAACAGGGGCAGATCAAGGGGCGGCAATCGCGCGGGTTCCTCCAACAACTCCACTTTGGCACGGGCAATCAGAAATATGTTTCGGACGACCAGTGGGTGCTCAAGAACCGCAAGGATATCCGGCAAAACACATTCACGCTCGTCCTGAGCAAGAACACTTCAATCCGCGTGCCCGTCGACACCTCGGGCAACCTGGGCGGGCTCTACAAAGAGATGGCCGATGACACCCGGTACTTCCGGATCGTGAATCTCGCGGACGCGGCGTTTGAATTTCGCCCGGTCTACTTCCAGCTGGACGGCGATTTCCTTGATGCGTTCCAGGATGCCATCAACTTCGTCTCGGTTAGCTTTCGCAAGACCTACCCGGACCGGGCAGCGTTCACGAAGTCCATCCAGTTGAGCCGTGCCGATCTCGATGCCGGCCACACGACCGTCACCGTGGCCTTCCCGCGGCTCGGTATGACTGGAAAAGACTGGACGAGCTACGAATACCAGGTGCGCTGGAGTCTGCGCGGGGGGCCCACGCTTTCGGTGCCTGCCAAGCCCGATGAGTGGATCAAGACGTCCGATGCCGCCATCTCGCTGGTGCCGCCGCTCACCAAGCGCATCGTAGAGATCGAGTCGGACCGGCAACAGTTCGCATCGCACGGAGTGAACACCGGGGTCGTCGAGTTCGCCATCCTGCAAGCGGGCAAGCCCAAACTCGAGCGCAAGGCGACGCTGCGGGCTGCGGATTCGGCGCCGACCTCGCGAGTCGCGCTTTACGTCGATCGTGATTCGCCTGTGGCCTACCGCGTGTCGTGGCATTCCGCGAATGGGACCAAGGAAGAGAAACTCTCCGTGCTGGATTCGGACTACCTGTTCCTGACCCCGCCGGCGCTCCAGGATTCGACCCGCACACCATAATCCAAGGAGATGCGTCTTGAGGCTGCCCTCACCCTCCAGCGCCGTGGAGCATTGCCGCCGGTCATTCACGACCGCGTGGGTGCTTGTTGGCCTGCTGCTCTGCGCTGCGCCCGTGTGGGCCCAGCAGGTGTCGATTGATCGCGGCGTCCGGGCGGGTTCGCTGTGGTGTTTTCCGCTTGCGAGCGACAGCCTGACGTACGTCTACCTTCCCGCATCGGTTCGCCTCGCCAACGACGAACAGGGGCGTCCGCAGTTCTCATTTGTGCGTTACGTCATCAATACGGGCGGTGACAGCAGCAGCGCCTCGAGTATCACCGCAGCGCACGGTGGCGGCGTGCTGACCTTCCTGGTCGAGCTGAATACACCCGAAGCAAGAGTGCGGGAGGCGTCCGCCGAGCTGGGTAAGGCGTTCAAGAACCAGCGTGTCGTCCTGCGCGGTCCGCTCGTCTATACCGATGGCCGTTACACGCTCGTCTCGTCGATTCTGCAGCCGGGCCACGACCAGGCGGAGAGGCACGCTATCGCCACGGGGCGTGCGCCCGTGCTCGAAGGCAATCGCATCGCGCTCTCGTTCGATCTCGACCCGGAACACGCCACGCTGTTGCTCAAGTCCCTCGCGATGGCCACCCCTGACGTGTCCCTCATGTTCGACATGTCATTCGCGGGACTCAGCGAGTCGTACAACGCCGACCTGACGGTCAACTGGTCCGAGGTGCACAAGAGCAAGTCCTTTTCGGCCGGTGCTTCGTACTACTACATGAGCGCCGATGTCTCCGTGGCGATCGACCAGCTGCGGCGGTCGCAGGCGATCCAGTTGCACACGGCGGGCAACGATCCAGTGACCGAGGGCCTGCTCAACACGGTTTACAGCCGGTTGCTGGAGTTGCTGTTCAAGCCTGTGGAGCCGGACAGGGCCCCCCCGGAGGAACGCGGTGGTCTGATGGATGCCCTGGGAGCCATGCTCGGTTCGCAAGGTTCGACGTCGAGCCGGAAGATGCTGGGATTCGGCGCGGAAATGGCCTACAAGGTTCGCGACATCCGGTCGGAGGGGAAGAGCGTGATGACGTTCAATCACCGCGCATCGGTGGAGCGGCACCACCTGATCGCGTTCAATCTCGGCGACTTCGCTCGCGAGCATGGTGCCGACTCGCGCTACTTCCGCACGGTCAATCTCGGGGACCCGGCGTTCCAGCAGCGGGAGATCCAAGTCGGGCTCGATGGTGCCCTGCTGCCGGAACTGCAGAGCGTGATCAACAGCATTACCGTCACATTGCGCAAGACCCACGCAAGTGGTGAGCAGACGCTGCGCGAGTTGGTGCTCGACCGGAGCAACGCGAGCGGCTCTGCTGCCGCCCTGCGCATGGTGTATGGCTGGGACGGTGACCAGGATCGCGTCGCGTGGCTGGGATACGACTACCGGACCCGCTGGAGCTTCCGCGGTGGTGGCGTGCACGAGACGGACTGGACCCGCTCCGAGGCCCCTATGATCGACCTGTTTGCCCCTTACGAGCGGCGCACGATTCAACTCGCGGGCGACCCGGCGACGCTGCGCGCCCGTGGCGTTCGGGCGGTCGTGGTCGAGATCGAGTACCCGTTCTTCAATGAGCGTCGGCGCCCGCAGCTCGTGTTGAGGCCCGATGAGCCGCTGGACGAGAAGCACCTCGAGATCACACTGCCGCTCGGGCAGCCCGAATACAACGTGACCCTCACGTGGCAATTGGGCGGTGGCCAGCGCGTGACGGTGAAGCGCCGGGAGTCGAGCGGGTTGGTATTCGTGGACGAATTGCCTTGATCACAACCAACGCGTGCGCTGCGTGTCGCGGGCGAAGGGAATCGATGAACTGGAACGAGGAGGCCGCATGAGCATTAAGGTGAATCGCGGGGTCATGGTAACCGCAGTGTTCCTGCTGGTGACGGCGGCGGTGTGGCTGTGCGGCGCTGGCACCGCGCAGGCCGTCGTGCTCGACGACGACAATCGGCTCTCGATCATGCTCGCGGATAATACAGCCCTCACCCTGATTGGCACCGCGGGTGCCACGGGCGATGTGAAAACCAGCCAGTACTACTACTTGCCTGCGAATCTGCATCTCTCCCGGAGGCTGGACGGTGTGCCTGAATTTCTGTTTCTCAAGTTCACCACGGAGGCGCGCGCCGATGCCGGCGGCGTGAACGGTGGCTTGATGCACTTCCTGATGGAGTGGGGGCTGACGCTCGCTCAGGAGACGGAGCTTCGGGAAGCGCTCAAGAAAGTGAATCCGAAGGCTGAGTTGATGGGGGTTGTACCGATGGAAGCCCAGGGGGAAGGCGGGAGCTTCCAGATCATTTCGGCAACGATGTCCGACAACAAAATGGCGACTGCGCTCGTCACCTCCGGCAAGGCGCCGCTGATCCCGGGCGGGAAAGCGGCGGCGGCGGCGCGGCTCTCGGCGGAAGGTGCCCAGTTGCTCGCCGCGACATTCGAGAAGCAGCGTTCGATCAGCGATGTGTCGATTGAGCTCAACTTTGCCTACACGGTTCTCACCCCCGCGGTGCGGGCAACAATGACCGTGGACTGGTCGAAGCTCGAGAAGGACAGTACGACGCTGAACTCGCAGTACCAGCGAACGCGCACGGGCACGCATTGCGGATTCTGGAGCTGCTCCGGCATCTATGCATACAACTACAACGAGGTAAAAGACCAGTTCAGCTTCCTGATCGAGAAGCAAGTGATCAAGCTGCAGTTTGACGAACTGGTCTCGGACGATCGCGTCGCGAAAGTGCGCGAGACGTTTCTACAGTTGTTCCTCAATTCAATCAGCGAGCCGGCCCCCGCCGCGACGGCGCCTCCGCCCCCGAGCGGTGAAGACAAGGGGCCGAATGCCCGACAAGGGTCCGGATACATCTTCCACCAGTCAGCGATCAAGTCGGCGTACCAGAGCAAGCAACGCGTCATTTCGCTGAATGCGCGGCTCGCGTTCAAGAAGCCCCACACACTGTCGGGAAACCTCGGCAGTTGGTACAACGGTGTTCGCGACAACCCGAACTGCGTCGCATCGGTCAACCTCAACGATCCCTTCTTCCAGCACCGGGATATCCACTTTATCCTCGACCTCGACGCGAAGGACCTGTTCGAGCAACAGGCCAACTACGTCACGATCAACGTTCGCAAGAAGCGCAGTGCCGGGAATCCGTTCGAGGATCACGTCACGATCGACCAGCAGTTCGTGAAGGACAAGGGCATCAATGCAACCGTCACCTACGCGCGTGGTGAGGACTCAAACCCTGACGCCTACGAGTACCAGACGCAGTGGAGCTTTCGTGGCGGCATGCTGTGGCCCGCAGCCCCACCCTGGCAAAAGGGTGGCTGGGAGGGCGTCACGCTGGCGGCCCCCATCGCGCCCCGAACAGTCGAGGTGGAAAGTGATCTCGAGGCCTTGAAGGCGAGCGGTATCACCCGCATCACGGTCCAGATTCACTACCCGAAGCTGGGTGAGGAAGTCGAAGAGAACATCAGCGTCTCACCCGCGCGAAACGAGCCGTTGGTGTCGCGCAAGATCTTCATGGACCGCGACGCACGCGGATACGCCTACCGGCTGGTGGTCGATTCGAAGACCGACGGCAAGCTCGCTACGCCGTGGAGTGCCAAGATGGGAGACGACTACATCTATGCCGCAATCCCCAAAGACATGCTGACACTGCCCCAGATGAAAGCGGAAGCGCAGCAGGCCGCGCGCACGGTGCTGACCAGTGCCAAGGACAAAGTGCTCGCAAAATTCAATGAGCTCGTAGGGGGGATCAAGTAATGAGAGCGAGTCCTGGACGTTGGTGGGGGTTGGCGCTGGCAGTCGTGCTGGTGTTAACGGGCCGCGCGGCCCCTTCGAGTGCGCAGCAAATTCTGCTCGACAAGCCGGTCAAGGCGGGCGAGCTGACGCTGTTCCCCGACTTGAACAACGAATCGATCTACTACTACGTGCCTGACAAGGTGCGGGTGGCGACGGATGTAAATGGGGCGCCTCAGTTTTCGTTTCTGCGTTACGTCGAGAACGTGCGTTCAACGGGCGACCAGCCCGAGGCGCTTGAAGGTGAGGGTGGAGGTATCGTCCATGCGCTTGTGACCTTGGGCGTCACGCCGGAGCAATTGGCGGCGGCCGGGAGCGACCTGCAGCGAATCAAGTCAGGTGCCAAGATCCAAGGACCTGTCGTATTCAAGGCCGGGCGCTTCGGGTTGGTCTCTTCGTTTGCGGACACGAAGGGGAACTTGAGCAAGCAGGTCGTTGGCCTCGGTAGCGCACCATTGCTCGACGGCGAGAAAGCCGCGATCTCGATCCAGCTCACAAAGCTGGGTGCCAAGATCTTGTGGGAATCATTCAACATGGCCGCGCCGGACATCAGTTTTCACTTCGAGATGGACATGACGGGCTTTCGCTCGCCGAAGCGGGCAATCATCGACGCGGACTGGTCGAAGGTTTATTCACACCGGTCCTTCGGCGCTGGAATCGCGACCAACTACCTCGCGGCCGAAGTGAAGGACGCGTTCGATGAGCTACGTACGACGGATGCAATCAAGGTCACGCAGATCGGCGAAGATGACAAGATGGATGCCGTCGTCGCGACCGCCTACAAGATGATCCAAGACAGAATGTTCGAGCCGCTCGGGGGGACCGGAAACCCTGGGATGTCAGATCTCGCCGCTGCCGGCCAGGGCCAGCCGAGCCTGCTTGACCGGGCGACCGCGCGTTTGAAGGAAGCGGCCGCGGACGTCAAGTCCGCGAACTCAGAAATCCGTAAGGACAATGACGCGACCCGCATGCGCAACGATAAGGTGCGCGCCGAGCAGGGCAAGGCATCGGCCGATCAGGTGCGTGCCTTTCAGGCGGAGGTCTTGGCGAGTCAAGCGGTATCGGACGCGGAAATTGCCCAGAAGCGCGCCGTGGCCGCGGCGGCAAGTGCCGCGGAGCTCAAATTGAGCCCGAAGGTCGTGGCCAACAAGCCGAAGCCGGGCAAGGAGGAGAGACCGGCTGCGGGTGGCGAAGTGACGACTGCAGCAAGCTCGGGGGGCGCCGACGCCGCAAAGCTCATCGCGAGCGGAGACTTTGAGGACGAGTCCGTGGTGACCCAGAGCATGATCGACCAAGCGCAAAAGCGCGCGGCCGCCACCAAGGTCGAAGCGGAGTCGGCGAAGGCCAATGCGGAGAAACTCCGCAAGGAGGCCGACGGGTTGCAGGCTGCCTCCACTCAGTCAACCACCGCGGCTCCAGAAGCCGAGGCGCGGAAGGAGGAGCAGTCCGCTCCGACGCTCTCAATTGTCGCCACACTCGAGATGAAGAAAATCAAACAGAGTGGGACGTTCCACTTCGATATGAACAAGTACACGCCGGATAACATGACGTTGGCGTTTAGTGAGAACATCGGGGACTTTCGCTCGCTAAAGGGAGACGCCTCTCACTTTCGAGAGGTGAACCTGGACGATCCCCTGTTCAAACAGCGCGAACTCGTGGCTATGGTTGATGTGGCAAACGCACAGGACTTCGGCCAGTTCGTCAATTTTGTCACGGTCCAGATGCGAAAAATTCACGCGGGTGGCGAGCAAACAGACGGCGAAGTACGCGTCGACCGCAATAATTTCAACAAGGAAGGAAACAACTTCAAGCTGATGTATGGCTGGAAGGGCGACAACGATCGCAGAAAGTGGATGGAGTACGAGGTGCAGAGCACGTGGAGCATGATTGGTGGTAAAACGGTCGTCGACCCGTGGAAAAAATACACGAGCGGGGCGATCGATCTGGCGCCGCCCTATCGGCGGCGTACGGTGACGATCGATGGGAGTCCCGAGACGCTGCAGGCTGCGGACGTACGCGCGGTCACGGTGCAGGTATTCTACGACGTCGCTGGTGCCGAGCAGAGCAAGCAAGTCACGCTCAACGTTTCGAAGGGGCAGGTCGGAGACAAGATCGATATCTTGGCGGCAGCCAACTCGACCAGTTACGCGTACCAGATCACCTGGCAGCTCAAGGGGAATCGCACGCTTGCCTCACCGCGACAGACCGCGGTGTCCGACATGCTCTTTGTGGATGAGTTGCCGGCTCGTTAGACGCCCGGTCCCTTCCACCCTCTTCAAAATCCATTCGACAGGAGCCGCAGATGCGACTGCGTTCACTCGTACTTCTCGTGGGATTCGCGTGCCTGGCTGGGGTTGTTCCGGCGGCCGCGCAGAGTCCCTATGATTCCAGCCTGCTTCCCTTTGCTACAAAGGGCGATCCGCGCCCCGATCCTCGCAAAGAAACACATTTCATGGATGACCACCCCAACATCAATGGGTTGTATGCGAAGCGGTTCTACACCAGCGGGCAAGTCATGGACTGGCTCGAGTGGCTGCGAAGCGATTGGAATTACCAACGTGACGCCAGAATAGCCTTGAACCGAGAGTTGATCGACATGCGCAAGTCGATCCCCGAGGAGGGCGCTACCCTCACGAAGGTGCTTGACAGCACGCCGCGGGACGCAATTCTCGCGTTCAACAGCAGGCACGACGCGACGGTCCACGATGCGCTCTACGCATTCAGTCAGTCGCGCCAAGCCATTCAGCTTGCCGAAGCCGAGGTGTCAAAAGCGGAAGCCAGGATCGCGGCAACCAATGCCTCGGTTGATGAGGCAGCCGCGAAGCTCTCGGTGCTTGTGTCAACGAATGAGTTGTCGACGCTCGCCGCTCGTAAGGCCGAAATCATGGCGAAAGCCAAATCCGGGTGGGCTCAGGGGCTCCTCAAGGTGGCACGGACCGCAGTGGAAGCGATCAAGGATCCTCAGAAAGCCATGTCGACCATCGGACTGGATTTCGTGGCTGAAGGTTTTGACGCCGTGCTCACGGAAAGTGTCTTGCTAGAGCACGCCGACGAACTCGCGATGATAGCGGATCGCGAGGAAGCTTTGGATAAGCTGATCAAGAACAAGAACGCGGAGGAAATACAGTCCAAGCTCAAGGCCGCGCAAGAGTCGCTGCGTGAGTCGCGGATCGCACTCATGCAGGCGGCGATTCGCCGCACTGTTTCACTCGCTGACGCGAAGCACCAGCTGATGCGACTCGCCTTGCTGGAAGAGGGCGACGAGAAGCGTGGCCTGAATGCGCCCAAGTTGTTCCGAGCGCTTCAGAAGTACCACACGGTCTCAGAGAATATGGCGCGCTTCGTAGACGATGCGGCGGTTGAGTATCTCGAGATCCTGAACAATGGTCCATCGGCGAAGGCCGGTTACCTGTATGTCGCGTTGAAGCTGGACATCATGGACGTGAAGCATTGGAAGGGTGACTTCTCCACATGGTTGATCGTCGCGCAGGATACGCAAATTTACATCGGTAGGCACGACATGTGGTACATGCGTCAACGCGACGAGTGCTTGCGCTTGATCGGTGCGTGCAACGCGCGTGCGCACTGGCGATATACCGAGGGAGTCGTGTCGCAGATCTTGCTCATCATGGAGAAGGGTGGGAAGTAGCCACCTCACCGCGAAGCCAAGTTGGCCCTTGGAGGACCGCTGTGATGCATAGTTCACGGAATGCACTGCTTCGCGGTGGGGCCGCTCTGGGGCGGCTCGTCGCTCTCGTCTTGAGTGTCACAATCACTTGCGGGCTAGCAATTGGAGGGCAACTGCCCGCCGCGGCGAGCCCAGCGCAGGCCGCTGCGCCCGAACCCGCCACTGCCTCCTCCGTAGGTTTGCTCCCAGTGCACGCTATCTCCGTCGACCTCTCTGCCCTGCCCGGCGTTGGCGACAAGGGGAAGGGTAAGGGGGATGAAGTTGCGGCACTCCAGCAGCTTTGGGACTCGTACTTGAAGGGCGCGGGGTTCAACGTCATCGAGTTTGCGGTGGACGTGCATGACTTGGGCGATGGCGGAGCCGGCCGCGTGGCGAAGCTTTGCGGCTGGGCGAAGCAGAACAATGTGCGCATTGCCCCGACGCTGATCGGTGCAGCGGAGGGTCAGCCGTTGCCCGCGGACTATCCCAACCTCGCGGCCTCGTTCGTGGGCAAGGTCATCGCTACGCTTGGGGCGGCGGGCATATCGGGTTATTCGCAGATCGTGTTCTATCAGCTCGACCGCCCACTCAATCATCCGGTGAACCACGGCCCGATGGAAGCGGACGCTGCGGCTGCACTGCTCAAGGCCGCGGCCGAGAACGTTCGCGCCGCCGAGCAAGCGGGGCTGGCTGCGAGCGAGATGCAGCCCACTCCACTGATGGTTCCGAGCTCCTTCGACTATGAGTTGATTCGGCGTGGGGCGATCGCGAAGACGGCGATCTCGGATGAGAGCTACACGCAGGCGTACGAGAGCCTGAAGGACTACCTGCTGACGGTGTTCGGCTCCGCGCCAGTCGAGGCGGCATCCGTGGAATGGTTCCCGGGAAGTCTATCTTCGGACGGTGTGGACCGCTTCCCCGACCTGATCAACCGGCTGGAGGCCGATCTCCCGGGCAAACTGCTGATCGTCGACACCGGCTACTCCAGTGCGGCCGGCTCAGACACTCTGCAGGCGCGCTACTACCAGGTCGCGCTCAACAACCTGTGCGACCTGCGCGCCAACCAAGGTGTGGATTCGCCGTTCGCTGGCATCCTGTGGCGAAGTGCGATCGATGGCGGCACCGCACAAGCCGCGGCCGCAGCGCAACCGTCCGCGGGTGAGGTGACGAAGATGTGGAACAATCCCAAGGCGGAATCGCGCGAGGCGCGCTCGTGGTTCAAGGGCGTTCAATCGCACTTCGGTTTACTCGCGCGTGCGCGCGAGAACAGCACCGGGCTCGCGCCCAAGACGGCTTATCGCATCATGTCGGGACTCGAGTCTGCGCTGTCCCAATCGCCGCAAGCCTCGGATGCGCTCGCAGCGGTCAAGGAATTGGCCGCGGCAGGAAAGACGGGTGGGATGGGGCAGGCGGTCAAGGCGCGGCTCCAGACCGCGGTGTTCGGCATGCTTGATGCGTGGCTCAGCAAGTCCGCTGAGAACCTGTTCACGAGCCCGTCCGAGTCGGCACCGGCGCAGGCGCCGGGCTTGCAACCACAGCCACCGGACGTCCAGATCTTCGTCGACAACCCGATCCCGGAGAGCGTTATTGCGGGCACTCGAGTGCTCGTGCCCGTCACGCTGGTCAACGTGGGCGGGGGCCCTGCGACGGACGCCGTGGTCTACCTTCGCTACGGGGAGCACCTCGATCTTGTGCACACCAACCCCCTCTCGCTCTCCCCAGGCGGACAGACAATGGTCGAGTTGGCGTGGACGCCTGGTGCGGCCGGCGTCGTGCAGGGGATCACAGCCGAAGTCTTCTGTAGCAATGATGCCGACCCCAG
>JAYSRO010000236.1:0-32794 GCA_043720995.1 Candidatus Eiseniibacteriota bacterium | reverse complement strand
GCAGCATCTCGCTCCAGCCCATCAGCGAGGACAGCGGCGTGCCCAACTGGTGCGCGGTCTCCTTGGCCATCCCCACCCAGATGGTGCGCTTCTCCGACTGCCTGATTACCGCCAACCCCCAAAGCCCAAGCGCCAGCAGCAACAGCGTGCCGCCCAGCGAGAGGTAGGGCGTCCAGCGCAACACCTCGAGCACTTGCGGCTCGCCGTAGTGCACGGCACCCAGCGTGTCGGCCTTGAATGCGCGCAACAATGGCGCCGGCAGCCCCGGCCGGATCGACATCGGCGGACGCTGCGTCAGCGGGATCGGTTGGTTCTGCGCATCGAGCACTTGGACCGCGTAGCGCACCAGCTTGACGCGTTCGGCGATCACCGGAGCGATCGGCCGGCCGGCCGCGAGACTGTCGAGCGACTCCGCTGAAACCTGGTCTGACTGCACCCCGATGCCGCGCCAGGCGCGTGGAATGCCTTCGCGATCGGTGATGACCATGGGGAAGTCGAGGTTCGAGACGAGCCGCATGAACACATCCTCGACCTGTGGATTGCGCACCACGGGGTAGGACGCCTCGGCACAGAACTGCGCCAGCATGTGCGAGGTCGCGGTGACCTCGCGCGACAGGCGGTCGATCGTCCAGTGCGCGAGCAGGAATACCGTCGCCGCCAGCACGCTGGCGCCCAGGAACAGCACCACGCGCAGCCCTTGCGCCAGGGTCATGCGCGAACCGGCGGTCAGGCGGGCCACGTGCTCCTCAGCGTCCCGGCTTCAACTCCTCGAGCCCGCCGAGGTAGGGCCGCAGGGCCAGCGGGATGCGCACGCCTCCCTCCGCCGTCTGGTGGTTCTCGAGCAGCGTGGCGAACGTGCGCGGCAGGGCGACGCCCGACGCGTTGAGCGTGTGCGGGAACTCGACCTTGGCGCCAATTTCGCGACGGAAGCGCATGTTCATGCGGCGAGCCTGGAAGTCCTCGAAGTTGGAGCACGACGAGCACTCGAGCCACGTCTGGGTCCCCGGCGACCACACATCGAAGTCGTAGCACTTGGACGCCGCGAAGCTCATGTCGCCGCTGCACAGCAGCATGACGCGATAGGGCAGTTCGAGCGCTTCGAAGATGTCCGAGACATCGCGCGCCAGCTTCTCATGCTCCTCGTAGCTGGTCTCGGGTGCCACCATCTTCACCAGCTCGACCTTGTCGAACTGGTGCACGCGCACCATGCCGCGTGTGTCGCGGCCCGCCGCACCGGCTTCACGCCGGTACGAGGCGCAATACGCGGTCAGGTAGCGCGGCATCATCGAAGGCTCGAGGATCTCGTCGCGGTGAATGTTGGTCACCGGCACTTCGGCGGTGGGATTGAGGAACAAGTCGTCCTCGCCGATCAGGTACATGTCGGACTCGAGCTTCGGTAGCTGGCCCGTGCCGAACAACGACGCGCGGCGCACGACGTGCGGCGGCCACACTTCGTGATAACCGTGCTTCTCGGTGTGGAAGTCGAGCATGAAGCTGATCAGCGCGCGCTCGAGCCGGGCACCCATGCCGGTGAACAACAGGAACCCGGCGCCAGAGATCTTGGTGCCGCGCTCGAAGTCGAGCAGCCCGAGGCTGGTCGCGAGGTCCCAGTGCGGCTTGGGCTCGAAGTCGAAGGCGCGCGGCTCGCCCCAGGTGCGCACCAGCTGGTTCTGCGAGGCATCGCGTCCCGGTGGCACGGACTCGTGCGGCAGGTTGGGAATCCACGCGGCGAGGCTCTCGCTCTCTTCCTCGAGCTGGCGGATCTCGGCGTCGTGCGCCTTGATGCGGTCGCCCACCTCGCGCATCGAAGCGATGTCGGCGTCGGCGTTCTCGCCGGCCTTCTTCTTGGCGGCGATCGTCTCGCTTTCGGCATTGCGGCGCGCCTTCAACTGCTCGGTCTCGTGCAGCACCGCGAGGCGGCGCTCCTCGATGGCGTAGAAGCGCTGCAGATCAACGGTGACGCCCTTCAGGGCGATCCCCGCCTCGACACGTTCGCGATTCTGCCGCAGGAACCTCAGGTCATGCATCGCAATCCTCGAGTGACCGTGATTAAGGGTGGTGCGCTTTTGTTGCCGCCGAATCACCGCCCGCGCCCAGCGCGAGATCCCGCGCGCGCTGGTACGCCGCGCGTGCTTCTTCATCGCGCCCCAGCTTGGCCAGCGCCATCCCCATGCCGTAGTACGCGGCGGGGTCATCCTTGCGCTCGACCGCGGCCGCGGCATAGCGCCGCACCGCCAGCCGGTAGTCGCCCTGCCGGTACGCTGCGTTGCCCGAATCGATCAACTGCTGCGAACGCGCGGCGCGCGCCTCCGCCGTCTGCGGCGCCTGGGGTGTGCAGCCCCCGCCCAGCACGCACAGCAACACGAGCACGCAAGCGTACTGCCCCGCACGTCGCACCACCGTCGCGCGCGCCACGGCCAAGCCCGTCGCCGGGCGCACTGCCGCTGCATCGATCCGCGTCATACGCAACGCGTCCGCTACTTCTTCTTTGCCTTGGCCACCTTGGGCTTGGTCTTGCCGGCCTTGCGAGCCGCGCGCGCCTTGACCTTGCGGTCCGACGGCGTGTTCTTCACGGCGCGCTTCTTCGCGGCCTTCGGCTTGGCACCCGCAGCGGTCTTCGCGACGGTCTTCGCCTTCGGCTTGCTCGCGGTGCCCATCTTGATTCCGGCCTGGCGCAGCAACGAGGCGACCTGGTCGGACGGCACTGCGCCGTTCTGGAGCCACACCGCGATCGGCTCCTGCTTGAGCACAAGCGTGTGCGGATTCTTCAGCGGATCGTAGTGACCCAGGATTTCGAGAAAGCGCCCGTCGCGCTGACGGCGCGAGTCGGCTGCAACGATACGGTAGAACGGCCGCTTCTTCGCGCCCGATCGCATGAGACGAAGCACTACTGCCATGAAACGTCCTCCTGGTTAATGTCCGCCCGCGAAGGTAACCCGCGCAGGCGGTACGCCGCTATCGCATCTTCCCGCGCAACGCGGCCAGGCCGCGCGGGCCGTGGCGCAGCCGCTTCATGAGCGTCCGCGCCTGGTCAAAATCCCGCATCAATTGATTCACATCGGAAACGTGCGTCCCGCTGCCCGCCGCAATGCGCCGGCGGCGGCTGCCATCGAGCACCTTGGGATGCCGCCGCTCGCGCAGCGTCATGCTCAGGATGATCGACTCGAACCGCTTGAGCCGCGCGGTGTCCGGCTTGTTCTTCTCCAGCATCGCCGGCGTGACACCCGGCATCATCTTCAGCAGGTCCTCGAGCGGGCCCATCTTCTTCAACTGCCGCAACTGCTCAAGGAAGTCCTCGAGCGAGAAGTCGGATTTGCGCAGCTTCTCGGCCATCTTCTGCGCCGACTGCATGTCGACGGCGTCACGCGCGCGCTCGACGAGGCCGACGACGTCGCCCATGCCGAGAATGCGCCCCGCCAGCCGCGCCGGATCGAATGCCTCGAGGCCGTCGAGCTTTTCGCCCACGCCGAGAAATAAAATCGGCTTGCCCGTCGCCTGCCGCAACGACAGCGCAGCACCCCCGCGCGCATCGCCGTCCATCTTGCTGAGCACCAGCCCGTCGATGCCGATCTGCTCGGCGAAGGCCTGGCCGATCTTGACCGCCTCCTGCCCCGTCATACCGTCGACGACGAGCAGCACCTGGTGTGCCTTGAGCGTGCGCTTGATGTCATTCAACTCGCCCATCAAGGCTTCGTCGATGTGCAGGCGGCCGGCGGTGTCGAAGATGAGGAAGTCAAAGCCGCGCGTGCGGCCCTGTTCGAGCGCCTGTGCTGCGATGTCGGCCGGAGCCGTGCCATCCGCGGCGCGCCAGAACGAGGCGCCCGCCATGCCGGCGACGCGCTCGAGCTGGTCGATCGCAGCAGGACGGTAGATGTCGGCGCTCGCCAGCAGCACACGCTTCTCTTTGGCCTTGAGCCACTTCGCGAGCTTGCCCGCGAACGTCGTCTTGCCCGAGCCCTGTAGCCCCGCGAGCAGCACGACCGTCGGCGAGTGCGGCGAGCCCGCGAGCGTCACCGGCGTCTTGCCGAGCAGCGCGATCAGCTCTTCATGGACGATCCCCACGACCTGCTGCCCTGGCGTCAGGCTCTTGAGCACATCCTCGCCCACCGCGCGCTCCTCGATCCGCGCCACGAAGTCGCGCGCCACCGCCAGCTGCACGTCGGCCTCGAGCAGGGCACGCCTGACTTCGCGCAGGCTCTCGCGGACATTGTCGGGCGTGAGCTTGCCCTGTCCCGTGAGATTGCGGGCGATGGTCTGGATACGCTCGGCGAGATTCTCGAACACGCTGGAAGGTTCCGGGTAAAGGCAGGCAAGCCGCCACCGCGGCGGATTGGCCGGGCAGCACAAAGCGCGGGACCCCCTAAAGGGCTCCCGTGGAAAGCGCGGGAACATAACATATTGCGGGAATGGGGCCGAAACGGCGGGTGGGCTGAGAAAGTCTCGTGCCAAGCGGGTTCGCGCAGATGGCCCTTGGCACTCGGAGCCAACAATCAGGCGCTAATTTCGCCCCTGAGCCCCGCCAGCGCCGCCGCAGGGTCCGCCTGCGCGAACACCGCATTGCCCGCCACGAACACATCGGCGCCCGCGGCGCGCGCAATTGCGGCGGTGCCGTGCCCGATACCGCCATCGACCTCAATGAGGAACGAGCCCGCTCCCGAGTCACGCGCCGTGCGGGCCGCGCTGACCTTGTCCATCATCGCGGGCATGAACGCCTGCCCGCCGAAGCCCGGCTCGACCGTCATTACGAGCAACAGGTCGATGTGCTTGAAGCATTTCTCGGCGGCCGACAGAGGAGTGTTCGGCTTGATCGCGAGCCCAGCGCGCGCGCCCGTCTCCCGCACCGCCGCAAGCACGGCTCGCGGATCCGCGCACGCCTCGAGATGCACCGTGATCTGGTCCGCGCCCGCGTCACGAAACGCGCGCAGCATCTTCTCGGGCTGCTCGACCATCAGGTGCACATCGAGAAACGCCGGCGTCACGCGGCGCGCGGCAGCGACCACCAACGGGCCGAACGTGAGATTCGGCACGAAGCGGAAATCCATGATGTCGCAATGCACCCAGTCGAGCGCGGGATCGATGATGCGTAGCGCATCGCCGAGGCGAGTGAAGTCCGCGGAGAGAATGGATGGCGCGGCGATGGGGCCGCGAAGGGGATGCGCGATGCCGCTCATCGGATCAACCGTCCCGTCGCCTGCACGAGGATCTGCGTCTGCCGTGTGATGCGCGAGCCGGGTGCTGGGTCCTGGAACACGATCGTGCCGATAGATGGTGCGGCCGGTGGCGTGAAGACGCGGAAGCCGAAGGCCTCGAGCTGGCGGCGCACACCGCCGATCTCGTGGCCCAACAGCTCGGGCATCACGAAGCTCTCTTCGATGCCACCCGTCGAGACGAGCAGACCCACGGGCGTGTCGCGGGGCAGCACGCTTTCCGCGGGCGGATCGGTCGAGGCGATCAGCTCGGCGCCGACATTGTCCGAGGGCGCATGAGTGATACCGCCGAGCCTGAGGCCCGCGCGTGACAACAGGTAGGCAGCGGTGCGCATGGATTCGCCGAACAGTTCGGGAGCCGAGCTGTACTCCTCGCCCAGGCTCACCACGACGCTGATGCGCTTGCGGCCGTTGAAGGGCGATTCGGGTTCGGGGTCCTGCGACAGGACGAAGCCGCTCGGCGTGGCAGGGTCGAACCGTTCACCGGCGCGCGACAGTGTGATGCCGCGGGCGGCCATCGTCTTCTCGGCTTCCGCGAAGGTCAGGTTGGTGATGTCCGGAACGCGCTGCTCGTTGACGCGATGCACCAGCCGCGGCATCACCACGTTGTTGAACACCATCATCCCGGTGACGAACGCCAGCACCGCGAACGCGATCATCGCCGCGAGCGCCTTCGTCCGCCTGCCGCGCGATTGCTTGGGCGCAGGTGCTGCGGGTGGCAGAGGCAACGGGAGCGGCTCGGGCGACTGGCTCACGTGAGCTTGAAGCGCGCGGCAAAGGCGCCGTCGCAGCCATGGAGTTGCGGCAGCACGCGCATCATGCCGCGCTCATCGACGACCGCATCGGGCAGGATGCCCTGGGCGGATTCGAGTTCCATCATCGGCGCCTGCTTCAGGAACTCCTCGACCACCTGCGTGGTCTCTTCGGGCTCGAACGAGCACACGCTGTAGACCACGATGCCGCCGGTGCGCAGCCGGCGCATGGCCGAGAACAACAGCTCGACCTGCACGCGCGGCATCTCGCGAAGAATCGGCGCGCCCTTGCGCCAGCGCGCGTCGGCGCGGCGTCCGAGCACGCCGAGCCCCGAGCAGGGCGCATCGACGAGCACGCGATCGAACAGGTCCGGGAAATCGTAGGTGCGGCCATCGCCTTCGACCACGCGAATACTATTGAGCCCGAGCCGCGCCACGTTCTGGTGCAGCGACTGCGTGCGCGCCGCCTGCCGCTCCATCGCCCACACTTCGCCATCATCGCCGATCAACTCGGCGATGTGCGTCGACTTGCCACCGGGTGCGGCGCACATGTCGAGGATGCGCTCGTGCTTCTGCGGCGCCAGCAGGCGCGCCACCAGGCACTCGCTCTCGTCCTGCACCGTGCACAACCCATCGCGGAACGCGGCGAGCGACATCGGCGAATGATTGCCGTCGATCCACACGAGTTCGGGCGAAAGCGTCGCCGCCTCGGACTCGGCGCCTTCGGCCTTCAGCGCTTCCATCAGTTGCTCGCGCGTGCCCTTCAAGGTGTTCGTGCGCAGGCCCAGCCGCGCGGGACGGTTATTCGCCATCATCAGCGCGCGTGTGGCTTCCACGCCGAAGCGCTCGAGCCAACGTTCGACGATCCACTTAGGATGCGAGCCCCACACGGCGAGCGAGGCCGCGTCGTCGCCTTCGGGCACGACGAGCGAGTCCTTCTCCTCGGAGATGCGGCGCAGCACGCTGTTTACGAGCCCCGCGGTTCCCGGATGCCCGTAGTGATTCGCGAGCTTCACCGACTCATCCACCGCCGAGTGTACGGGGATGCGGTCGAGGAACATGATCTGGTAGGCGCCCAGGCGCAGGATGTTCTGGATCCACGGCGGCAACTGGCTGAAGCCGATGTGAATACGGTTCTCGAGCGCATCATCGATACGCCCGCGCCAGCGCAGGGTGCCCTTGACCAGCTCATGCATCAACGAGCGATCGACCGCCGACATCCCGTTGTCGCCGCCATGCTGGGCGTCGAGCAATCGATCACTGAACGCCGAGCGCGTATCGACGGCATAGAGAATCTGAAGTGCCGCTTCGCGCGGGTTGGACGGCAACTTGGGCTCGTGATTGTCGCCCGCGCCATCCTGCGACTTGGTGCGGCTCGGGCCCTTGCGATGAGGCTTGGGCGGCGGCTTGCGCTTGTCGGCATAAGGGCGATCGTCGCGCGGTGGACCGGCGGGGCGGCCGCGCAGCGGACCCGAGCGGTCGCGCGGCGGACCCGAACGGTCGCGAGGCGGGCCCAGGCGTTCACGCGGCGGACCGCTGCCGGGCCCACGCGAGTTACTGCCGCGCGGGGCGGAACCCGTGCCGAAATCGCGCGGACGCGAACTGTCCGTGCGGGCCGTTGAACGCTCACGCGGCGAAGATGAACTCTCCCCGGGGAGAGTTCCACGGTCGCCACTGCTCGGACGCGGCGAGAACGGGCGACCGCCCGGACCGGTTGCGCGCTCGCGAGGCGGACCGCTTCTCGGCGGACCGCTACTCGGTCGTGGCGAGTACGGGCGCCCGCTCGGACCACTCGCGCGATCGCGTGGGGGACCACTTGGACGCGGCGAATACGGACGTGCGCCCGGACCGCTCGCGCGATCGCGTGGCGGACCACTCCTCGGACCGCGTGAGTACGAACTGTCCGTGCGGACACCTGCGCGATCGCGCGGCGGACCACTTCTCGGTGGTGCGTCACTCCCAGGACGCGGCGAATACGGGCGTCCACTCGGACCGCTTGCGCGATCGCGCGGCGGGCCACTCCTCGGCGGTGCGTCGCTGCCAGGGCGCGGCGAATACGGGCGTGAACTCGGACCGCTCGCACGATCCCGCGGCGGACCACTCCTCGGGCCTCGCGAGTACGATCTGTCCGTGCGATCCCGCGGCGGTCCGCTCCTCGGCGGGCCACTGCCCGGACGCGGCGTGTACGGACGTCCGCTCGGACCACTCGCGCGATCCCGCGGCGGCCCACTCGGCCTGCGATCCCCACGGTCATATGCCGGCCGCGACCGGTTCACCGGACGTGCGGGTCCTCGCGAAGCGTCATCCCGAGGCGGGCGGCGGTCTCCACCCGTTGCGGGGCGCTTGCGGCGGGGGTCGTCTGGCTTGGGCTCGTCGGTCACGTCGTGATCTCCATCCGTTCGAAGTGTTCCTGCTGAGTGAGGCGCACACCGCGCGCCCAGTCCGGGGCGGCCATTTCGGCGCGGCCTTCTTGCTTGAGTCTAAGAACTCGCAGTACGCCGGGGTGGCAGGCGACATCCACTCCATCGGCGCCGTGCGCGAGGATCGTGCCTGGCTCTGCGGCGATCTCGAGTTGGTGCACGGGCAGCGCCGCGGTCACCTGCACCCGGCCCTCGCGGAACCTTGTGGTCGCTCCCGGCCACGGCGTGACCGAGCGTTGGTGGTTCCATACGGTCTCAGCGTCGAGCGCCCAGTCGATCAGTCCATCATGTTTCGCCAGTCGCGCGGCGTAGGATCCGCCGACGGGCTGCACGGTTCGCGGTGCAGTTCCGGCGTGCGCCATCACCAGGCTCTCGGCGAGCAACGGCGCGCCGAGTTCGGCCAAGCGCGCGGCGAGTGTTTCGCCATTGTCGTTCGCTTCGATCGGCGCCCAGCGTTGCTGGATGATGTCGCCGGTGTCGATGCCTTCGTTCATCCATATCGTGGTGACACCGCTCGATGCGCGGCCGTCCCACAGCGCGCGCTGTACGGGCGATGCGCCACGGTAATCGGGCAGCATCGAGCCATGCAGGTTGATCGCGCCCAATCGCGGCAGCGCCAGCAGGGCGGGCTTGAGGATCGCGCCGTAGGCGACGACGGCGAACAGGTCGGCCTGGGTCGCCTCGAGCAATTGAATCCAGTCGGGCGTGTTGATGCGTTCGGGCTTCAAGACTTCGAGCCCCAGCTCTGTCCCGACCTGCGCCACGGCGGAGGCGCCCGAGTTGCGGCCGCGGCCACGCGGCCTGTCGGGCTGCGTCACCACCGCTGCGACATCGCACACGCGTGCGACGGCCAGCAGTGCGGGCACTGCGAAGACCGGCGTGCCCATGAACACAACCCGCGGACGTGTCAGATGTCTTCTCCCGTTTCCTGTTTCGGCGAATGGCCTTCTGGGATTTCGCCGCGTGCCAGCGATTCCAGCGTGCGCCGCAGGAACTGGCGCTTGAGCGGCGAGAGGCGATCCACGAACAACACGCCATCAATGTGATCGATCTCATGCTGCAGGGCGCGCGCGAGATAGCCCTCGGCGTCCAATTCGAACGGCTTGCCAAATTCGTCATGCGCGCGCACGTGCACGTTGAGCGAACGAGTGACGTCTTCATAGATGCCGGGCATCGACAGGCACCCTTCCTCGCCCGACTCGGAGCCGGAGCGCGAAGTGATTTCGGGGTTCACCAGCGTGTAGATGGCGCGCTCGTCTTCTTCGACGGGAACGTCGACGACGATCACGCGTTGCGCCACGCCGACCTGGTTTGCCGCGAGTCCGACTCCCCGATAGACATGCATCGTTTCATGCATGTCGGCGGCGAGCCTTCGCAACTCGTCGTCGAACGCCGTCACTTCGCCGGACTTCTGGCGCAGGACCGGGTCCCCGTAGATGCGTACGGGGCGAATGCTCATGCCGGCGCGTCCGCGCTGATCACCTGCACGATCGCACTCTTGGCGAACTCAAGCTTCACGTCGTCGGCCACCTTGAGCGTGGTCTTTGCTTCATCGAGGCTCACGACTACCCCGTACAGGCCGCCCGAGGTCAGTACGCGGTCGCCCTTCTTGATCGCCTTGAGCATCTTCTCGAGATCCTTCTGGCGCTTCTGCTGCGGCCGGATGATCAGCAGGTAGATGATCGCGAAGATCGGCAGGAACTGCAGCACCATCATCAGCGTGGACATCATCGGGTTGCCGGGAGCAGCGGCGGCGCCGCCGATCTGTGCGTATGCGTCCATGGGTCAGGTTCTCCTTCTATTGTGAGTGTCGCCCGCGACTCGGGCGTCTCATTGGCCCGCGGCGGCCAGGGTCTCGCCGCTCTGGAAGCGTTCCAGGAAGTCGGCGCGAAATTGCGCGTAACGATTTTCGAAGATCGCGGCTCGCGCATTCTGGACGAGCCGCAACATTTGGTGCACGGCATGCAACGATGCCAGCCGCATGCCCAGCAATTCGCCCGCCGCGAACAGGTGCCGCAGGTAGGCGCGGGTGAATGTCTTGCACGTGTAACAGTCGCAATCCGGGTCGAGCGGACGCTCATCGTAGGTGTAGCGGGCGCTCTTGACCACCAGCCTGCCCCGGCTCGTGAACACGGTGCCCCGGCGGGCGTTGCGGGTGGGCATGACGCAGTCGAACATGTCGACGCCCCGGGCGATGGCTTCCACGAGGTCGACCGGGTGCCCAACCCCCATTAAATAGCGGGGTTTATCCCGTGGGAACACCGCGCAATCGGCCTCGACCATCTCCAACCCGAGGCTTCGGCCCTCCCCCACCCACAGCCCTCCGAGTGCGAATCCGTCGAACGGCAGGGTGCCCAATGTCTCAAAGCAACGGCGGCGCTCTGCGGGATCGACGCTGCCCTGGTTGATGCCGAACAGCGCCATCGCGCCACGCCCCTCGCCGCGCAGGCGATCGCGCTGCGCCAGCCCGCGAGCCGCCCAGCGCAGCGTGCGATCGACGGACTCGCGCACTTGCTCGGGCGTCGAAGGCACCTCGACGAGTTGGTCGAACGACATTGCGATGTCGGTGCCGAGCGCGTCTTGAATATCCATCGCGCGCTCGGCGTTCAGGAAGTGCTTGGAGCCATCGAGGTGCGAGCGGAACTCCACGCCGTCATCGGTGACCTTGCGCAGCGTCGAGAGGCTCATGACCTGGAAGCCGCCGCTGTCCGTCAGGATCGAGCCATCCCAGCTCATGAACTTGTGCAAGCCGCCAAGCTTGCGCACCGTCTCCTCGCCCGGCCGCAGCGAGAGGTGATAGGTGTTCGCCAGCAGGATGCGCGCGCCCGTCGAGCGCACGTCATCGGGCGTCAGCGTCTTGACCGACGCCACCGTGCCGACGGGCATGAATACTGGTGTCTGCACCGCGCCGTGCGCCGTGGTGAAAGTGCCGGCGCGCGCCGAGCTTGTGGCATCCTGCGCTTCAAGCGTGAACGAAAACCCCATCAGGGAGCGACTCCCGCGCCCGTCGTCGACTCCGGCACCAAAGTAATCACGGTGCGGCGGTCGAGCGGGAAGTACTTGCGGAACGTCTCGTGCAGGCCGTCGGTCGTCAAGCCCTCGATGCGCTCGCGGCGGTGCGCGATGCGGCGCGGGTCGATGCCGAACTGCAGGCTCGTCAGGATCGAGCCGGTCCAGAACGCGTTCTGCTGCAGGCTGACCTCGAGCTCGCGGCGCTCGATCTCCTGCTGCTTCTGCAGATCCGTCGCCGAGGGGCCCTGCTCGCGCAGTCCTTTCACTTCATTGAGCGCGGCGGTGATCAAGGTGTCGACGCGAGCCGGGTCGCAGCCAAAGCGGATCGAGGTCGTCGCATAGCCCGGCAGCGGCGCGAGCGTACCGAAGCCGGCACCCGCGCTATAGGTACCGCCCAACAATTCCCGCAGGGTCTGGCGCAGGTGGTCGGTGAGAATCGAGGCAGCCACACGCCCGCGATACATGTCGAGCTCCTCGATCGGCTGGCCCGTCGTGAAGAACGTCAGCTGCGTGTTGCTCTTGGGCTCGACACCCTTGCGCACCTTGATGTCCTGAACACCCATCGGGTAGTAAGGACCGCGCGCGGCGAACGCCGAAGTGCGCTTACCCTTGGACGGCAGCGAACCGAGATAGCGGGCCAGCAGCGGCGCGATCGAATCGACATTGAAGTTACCGGCGAAGGCGAAGGTGAAGTCCGCGGCATTGGCGAACCGCGCCTTCTGGAACGCCAGCACGTCGTCTAGTTGCACCGCGTCCACTTCGGCCGCAGAGGGAGGACGATTCATGTAGAAGTTGCCGGTGTTGATCGCCGTCACGCTATCGGAGAACACCTGCTCCGGGCTGTTGGCGCGGTCGGTCAAGAAGGCGTGAAAGCGCTGCTTGAGCGCAGTGAACCCCGCCGCGTCGCGGGTCGGCTGGGTGATCGCGAGATAGGCCAGCTGCAGGGCGGTCTCGAGATCGGCGGGGCGGGCGCTGCCGTTCACACCTTGCGAGTAAGGACCGAACGAGACACCCGCGCGCGCGATCTTGCCCGCGAGCAGCTTCTGCAATTCGGTGGAGGTGAAGCCACCCACACCCAGGTCGTTGACCGCCGACGACGCGACCCACGCGGTCACGAACGCTGTCGAGTCGATGAGCGAAAGGCCGCCGGGCGCCGTGGCGGAGAACACGATCTCATCCGCCTTGAACGTGGTGGGCTTGAGCCATACCTCGACCCCGTTCGACAGCGTCAGCACCGTGGCGCCGAGTTCGGGGACCTCGCGCTTGGCAGTCACCTTGCCCGGGACGGGGCGCTTTGCCATCAACACCTTGCCCGCGGTCGCATCGACCCACGCCGTGGGTGCCATCGTCTTGGCCCTGTCGAGCACCGCGCGCAAGGCGGCCTCGCTCGGCACCGTCGAGCCGACCTTCTCGGGAGCCGTGGCGAGGATCACGCGATTGTCGTCAGGCATCAGCTTGGGGCCCAGCGCATTCACTTCATCGAGGGTAATACTCGCGAGCAATGACTTGGCGAGCTCGGACTCGGCTTCGATCCCCGGCGAGGCTTCGTGCGTCAGGAAGTTCGAGACGTACTCCTGCGCGAAGCTGTCGCTCTCGGTCTTGTCGCGCTCGGCGTAGCTGCGCTCAAGGCCTGCCCGAATGCGGTCGCGCGCGCGGTCAAACTCGACGGGCAGGAACCCATGGCTGCGCACGCGCGCCGCTTCCTCGAGCAGGCTCATGAGACCAGCCTCGATGCCACCATCCTTGACGCTCGCGCTCAACTCCCACGTCTGGCGCGTGCGCCCGATCTCATCGCTGCCGCCCCCCGCGTTGAGGAACGGCGGATCCGCGCGATGGGCGATTTCGCTGAAGCGCGAGTTGAGCATGCCCGCGTAGAGCCGCGACAGCAGGCTGCGCCGGTAGTCGTTGGCGGTCACCAGCGGCTCGAGCGGGCGCTTCCACATGACCGTGACACCCGAGCCCGTGGCCTCGCGGTCGGTGGCGATCGACACCAGCGTCTCGGCGTGCGGCGGGATGTCGTACACCGGCGTCGGCAGGGAGCCCTTGGGGACCTTCAATGAGCCGAAGTGATCGCGGATCTTCGCTTCCATCGCATCGGCGTCGAAGTCACCGACCGCCACGACCGCCATGCGATCCGGCGTGTACCAATCGTGATACAACGCGCGCAACCGCTCGTAGGGCGCCTTCTCGATGACCTCGGGCAGACCGATCGGCAAGCGGTCGGCGTAACGCGAGCCGTGGTAGACCATCGGGATCTGCTTGCGGCTCATGCGCTCGCCGGCGCCCTGACCACGCCGCCACTCTTCGAGCACGACGCCGCGCTCCTTGTCGATTTCCTTGTCGCTCAACGTGGCGCGTCCCGCGAAATCGGACAGCACCGTGAGCCCGCGATCCATCAGGGTGTCGCGGTCGGTCGGCACCTCGAGCATGTAGACCGTTTCGTCGAACGAGGTGTAGGCATTTGCGTCGGCGCCAAAGCGCAGCCCGATCGACTGGAGGTAGGCGACGACTTCCTCGGGCTTGAAGTGCTCCGAGCCGTTGAAATTCATGTGCTCATTGAAGTGCGCTAGGCCGCGCTGGTCATCCTGCTCAACCGTGGCGCCGGCATTCACCGCGAGCCTCAAGGCGGCGCGCTTCTCGGGCTTGTGGTTGACGCGGATGTAGTAGCGCAGGCCATTCGTCAGCACGCCGGTGCGCACGCTGGGGTCGAGCCCAATCGTGTCGGCCAGGGACGGCGCTGGCGCAGCACTCGCGGCGGTCAACGAAGCAGCCGGAGCCGGGGGCATCGCAGACGGCGCTGCCCCAGCGATTGCAACAATCAAAATCAACGACGCGAGCGCCAGCATGGGGGCGCGGAACGATGTTGTGGGCACGGGAGCCTCCAGCGGCTGGTTATAAAACGGTGGGGAACTCCGGCAGCCTACCCGACTGCGCGTGGGGGTGCTATGGCGGCTGGGCAGCTCCCGGTGCCCCGGGGGCAGGTTGTGTGGCGGTTACCGCCTCGTGTACACACTTCGCCCATGCCACTCGAGAACTCCCCACGCTGGGCCGGACGCTGAGCGAGCGTAAGCGCGGCGCCGCCGCACTCGTGGCGGCCGGCATCCTGGCGAGCCGCATCTTCGGGCTCGTGCGCCAGCGCGTCATCGCGCACTTTTTCGGCCAGTCGACCGATGCCGCCGACGCTTTCTTCGCGGCTTTCCGCATTCCAAATTTCCTGCAAAATCTGTTCGGCGAGGGCGTGCTCTCGGCCTCGATGATCCCCGAGTACACCCGGTTGGTCGCCGCCGGCAAGCCCGAGGAGGCGCGCAAGCTGGCGGGCGCGGTGGCGGGATTGCTCGGCGCGCTGGTGCTGATCGTGGTGGCCGTGGGCGTGACGTTCGCGCCGCAACTCGTCGGCCTGATCGTGCCGGGCTTCGAGGGCACGCGGCGCGAGTTGGCGATCTCGCTCGTGCGCATCGCCTTCCCCGGCTGCGGCGCGCTGGTGATGTCGGCGTGGTGCCTGGCGATCTTGAACAGCCATCGCCGCTTCCTGCTCGCCTACAGCGCTCCGGTCATCTGGAACATCTCGATCATCGTCGCCACGCTGTGGCCGCACGGCAACCATGTTCCCGAACAGTTGGTGCTATGGACCGCATGGGGCGCCGTGGTCGGCAGTGTGTTGCAGGTCGCCGTGCAGCTACCGCTGCTGCTGACGCTGACCGGCGGCGTGCGCCTGTCGCTCGACTGGCGCGATCCGCGCGTGCGCATTGTGATCACCAATTTCGTGCCCGTGTTCATCAGCCGCGGCGTGGTGCAGATCAGCGCCTTCATCGATGCGATGATCGCGAGCCTGTTGCCCGTCGGCGCCGTGGCCGTGATCTCCAACGCGCAGATGCTCTACCTGCTTCCCGTGAGCCTGTTTGGCATGTCGGTCGCCGCAGCCGAATTGCCCGAGATGTCGGAGACCGTCGGGGGCGGTCCCGAGCGGCTCGAGTCACTGCGCGCCCGCATCGCATCCGGCAGCTCGCGCATCGCCTACTTCATCGTGCCTTCGGGCGTGGCGTTCCTGTGCCTCGGGCATCTCATCGCAGGGCTCGTGCTGCAGTCGGGCGCGTTCTCGCAGCGCGACTCCTATTGGGTGTGGGCAACTCTCGCTGGATCGACGGTGGGCCTACTCGCGACATCGGTCGGGCGGCTGCTGACCTCGACGTACTACGCCTTGAACGACACGCGCACGCCCTTGCGCTTCGCGATGCTGCGCGTGGCCCTCACGCTGGCGCTCGGCTACATCGCCGCGGTCTATGGGCCACCACTGTTCCACGTTGATGCGCGCTACGGCACGGCAGGGCTCACCGCCAGCGCCGGCATGGCGGGCTGGGTGGAGTTCATCCTGCTGCGCCGCGGGTTGACGCAACGCATCGGCGCATTCGGCATGCCCAAGGGCATGCTGCCGCGGCTGTGGGGCGCGGCGCTCGGTGCTGCCGCACTCGCGTGGGGGCTCCACATGCTGCTGGGGCCGCACGCGATGCGCGGCGTCGCGCGACTCGCCGAGGCCGCGTTCGTGCTGGTGGCGTTCACGGTCGCGTATGGCGCGGCGACCTTATCGCTGAAGTTGCCGATGGCGCAGGAGTTGTGGGGACGCGTGGGGCGCCGCGGCCGCTGAGTTATTTGCTGCATCGGCTGGGCAGCGGAGCGCGTAACGGCGTCTGCCGCACGCGGCTGGCACTAGCTTGACCCTCCCCAAGCCAGCCTCCTAAAGTCGCGTCTCACTCTCATTCATTCGGTTCGGAGGCGTCTTGGCCGTTCGCGGCATTGGCATCGATGTGGTTCAGGTCGACCGCATCAAGGGCTCGCTCGAGCGCTTTGGCGCGCGCTTCGAGGCGCGCGTGTTCACCGAGGGCGAGCTCGAGTACGCGCGCCGCCACAAGGACCCGCTGCCGCATCTCGCCGCGCGCTTCGCCGCCAAGGAAGCGTTGTTCAAGGCGATCGGTACGGGACTCTCAGGGGGAGTCGGCTGGAAGGATGCCGAAGTGATCCAGCCGGGCGGACGCCAGCCGCAACTCGCCCTCCACGGCGTAGCGGCCGAAGTGTTCCGCACGCTCGGCGCCACGCGCTCGCACCTGACGCTCGCGCACGACGCGGGGGTCGCTGTGGCGTGCGTGGTGATCGAGGACTGATGAAGCGCCTGCGCCGCATCCTGGTCGCCAACCGTGGCGAGATCGCCGTGCGCGTCATCCGCACGGTGCGCGAACTGGGGCTCACCTCGATCGCGGTGTACAGCGAGCCCGACCGCGACGCCTATCACGTGGTGATGGCGGACGAGGCGTACGCGATCGGCGCGGGGCCCTCGAGCGACAGCTACCTGAATATGGCGCGCGTGATCGAGACCGCGAAGCGGGTGAAGGCCGACGCGATCCATCCTGGCTATGGGTTCTTCGCCGAGAACGCGGCGTTCGCGCGCGCCTGCGCCGAGGCAGGCATCACCTTCATCGGCCCGCTCCCTGAAACGATCGACGCCCTGGGCGACAAGCTCGCCGCCCGCGACGCCGCGCGCGCCGCGGGCGTGCCGCTGGTGCCGGGATCGCCCGGCCCCGTGAGGAGCGTGCGCGAGGCCACAGAGGTGGCGAACCAGATCGGCTTCCCGGTGATGCTCAAGGCCGCGGCCGGTGGCGGCGGCAAGGGCATTCGCGTGGTGCGCAGTGCCGCCGAACTCGAGACAGCGTGGGCGCTGACGCGCGGCGAGGCGAAGGCGGCATTCGGCGACGACCAGGTCTATCTCGAGCGCTACATCGAGCGGCCGCGCCACGTCGAGGCGCAGATCCTGGCGGACGCCTCAGGGCACGTCGTGTTCCTCGGTGAGCGCGAGTGCTCGGTGCAGCGGCGCCACCAGAAGCTGCTCGAAGAGACGCCCTCGCCCGCGTTCACGCCGCAGATGCGCGCGCGTTTCGCCGAGGCCTCGTGCGCCATCGCGCGGCATGTCGGCTACCGCAGTGCCGGCACCGTCGAGTTCATCCTCGATGAGCAGGGACAGTTCTTCTTCCTCGAAGTGAACACGCGGCTGCAAGTCGAGCATCCCGTCACTGAGATGGTCACGGGGCTCGATCTCGTCGCACTCCAGATCGCCATCGCCGAGGGTGCTCCGCTGCCGTTCCGCGATCCGCCCACGCCGCGCGGCTGGTCGATGGAAGCGCGCATCATCGCCGAAGACGCGCGGCGCAACTTCATTCCCTCGATCGGGCGCATCGAGCGCGTACGCTTCCCCGCGGGGCCGGGCGTGCGCAATGACGCGGGCTTTTATCGCGGCTACCAGGTGCCGGTCTACTACGACTCGCTGCTGAGCAAGCTGGTGGTGTGGGGCGAGAATCGCGAGCAGGCGCGGCAGCGGATGTTGCGCGCGCTGCACGAGTACGTACTCGAGGGCGTGTCGAACAACATCGAGTTCCACCGCTGGCTGGTGGCGCACCCGGAATTCGCGGCGGGTCACCTGACGACGCGCTTCATCGAGGAACACTTCAAGCCCGCCATGCTCGATCCCACGCCTGAGCAGCTCGAAGTCGCTCTCGTCGCGGCCGCCCTGCATGCGCACGATGAACGGCTGCGCGTAACGTTGCCGGACCCGCGCGATGCGCGCGACCGCGCGGCATGGCGCTGGGGCGAGTACCACCGCCGGCGGGAGCCGCGGCGATGAAGTTCTGGATCACGCTGGAGGGCCGCGAGGCCGAGGTCGACGTCACCGCCGAGGGCGAGCGCGTGTGGCTGAGCTATGAAGGGCGCCGCCTGCTCGCAGACTTCCGCCGACTGCCCGATGGCGAAGTGTACTCGCTGATCATGGACGGCAAGGCGCACGTCGTGCGCGTCGCGCAAGCCGGCGGCTCGCTCGAGGTGACGGTGGGCGGGACCACGATCCCCGTGGACGTGCGACACCCGCTCGAAAAGTTGATGCAGGCGGCGCACGGCGGTGCAGCGGGAGGCGGCGGAGAAACCGTGCAGGCGCCGATGCCCGGGCTGGTCGTCGCGATCAAAGTGCAGGCGGGCGAGACGGTTGCCGTAGGCCAGGCGGTGGCGGTGATCGAGGCGATGAAGATGCAGAACGAGCTGACCGCGCGGCACGGCGGCATCGTGACCGAGGTGTTGGTCAAAGCTGGCGATTCGGTGAGCACCAACCAGGCGCTGCTGCGCATGAAGGCTGACCCAGTATGAGTTCTGCGAAGAAGGGGGTGACGAAACGGAAGGCGGCGGCGCTGCGAAAGGCTGCAGCGGCTCGCAAGTCGAGCGCAAAGCGCAAGACTACCGCACCGCGCGCGCCCATCGCGAAGCCCAGGGTCGCCGCGCCGCGCACGCCCGCAGCGCCCCGCACGCCCGAACTCACGCCGCGCCTCACGCCCTCGTGGATCCCGGTCGCTGCATGGTACGACCGCCACGATCTTCCCGCCGGCCTGCCGCGCCGCACTCCTGCGCCTGGGCAGCTCCCCTACACGCGCGGCATTCATCCTGGCATGTACCGCTCGCGCCTTTGGACCATGCGCCAGTACGCGGGCTTCGGCGATGCACGCCAGACCAACGAGCGCTTCCGCTACCTGCTTGCGCAGGGCCAGACCGGGCTGTCGGTTGCCTTCGACCTTCCCACGCAGATGGGCTACGACTCGGATCACGCGTTGGCGCGCGGCGAGGTCGGCAAGGTGGGTGTCGCCATCTCGTGCCTCGCCGACATGGAGACGCTGCTCGACCAGCTGCCGCTCGAGCGCATCACCACCTCGATGACCATCAACGCCACCGCGGCCTTGCTGCTGGCGTTCTACGTGGCGGTCGCCGATGCGCGCGGGATCGATCGCGCGAAGCTCGGCGGCACGGTGCAGAACGACATCCTCAAGGAATACATCGCGCGCGGCACCTACATTTACCCGCCAACGCCCTCGCTGCGCTTGATCACCGATGTGTTCGAGTTCGCCTCGCTGCACGTGCCGCAGTGGAACACCATCTCGGTCAGCGGCTACCATATGCGCGAAGCCGGCAGCACGGCAGTACAGGAACTGGCGTTCACGCTGGGCGATGGCCTCGCCTATCTCGAAGCGGCGCGCGCGCGTGGGCTCGATGTGACGCGCATCGCCCAGCGCATGTCGTTCTTCTTCAACGCGCACAACCACCTGTTCGAGGAAGCCGCGAAGTTCCGCGCGGCCCGGCGGTTGTGGGCCACGCTGCTGCAGGAACGCTTTGGCATTCGCGACCCCGAAGCGCTCAAGCTGCGCTTCCACACGCAAACGGCAGGGTCGATGCTCACCGCTCAGCAGCCGCTCAACAACGTGGTGCGCGTCACGGTGCAAGCGCTGTCGGCGATCCTGGGCGGCACGCAATCGTTGCACACGAACTCGTTCGATGAAGCACTCGGCCTGCCGAGCCAGGAGTCGGCTCTGCTGGCGCTGCGCACGCAGCAGGTGTTGGCGAGCGAGAGCGGCGTCACGGACGCGGTCGATCCGCTGGCGGGCAGCTATTGGGTCGAGCACCTGACCGCTGAGCTCGAACGCCGCGCACAGGAACTGCTCGACCGCGTCGAGGCCATGGGCGGCATGTTGGAGGCGATCGAGACCGGCTGGGCTCAGCAGCAGATCCACGAGGCGGCCTACCGCTGGCAGCGCGAGGTCGAGAGTGGCGCTCGCACCGTCGTGGGAGTGAATGCCTTCGCACAGGACGAACCGGTCGCGGCCCCGCCATTCCGCCCCGACCCCGCGGTGGAGCGCGCGCGCGGCGAATTCTTGCGGGCATGGCGCGCCGAGCGCGAGGCGGCGCCCGCGGCGGCGGCACTCGGCGCGATCGAGCGCGCGGCGCGTGGCAGCGACAACCTGGTGCCGCCGATTCTCGAAGCGCTCAAGCGCCGCATCACGCTGGGTGAGGTGTGCGACGCGTTGCGGGGGGTGTTTGGGATTTACGAACCGGGAGCCAGGCACTAGGCTTGTGGCGTCGCCGCAACTTCACTGGCTAAGGAGCACCCCGACTCATGACTGACTCGACCCACGTCACCGCCCTCTCGCACATCGCCATCGCCACGCCCGACGCCGATGCGCTGGCTGCCACGCTCACGGCATCGCTCGGAGCGGTCCGCGGCGCTGAGGAGTTGCTCGATGGCGGCGCCTTGCGCGTGGTGTTCATCACCGCGGGACCGGTGACGTTCGAGCTACTCGAGCCGCGCGACAACGCCCACACGGTGGCGAAGTTCCTGCGCGAGCGCGGTCCGGGATTGCATCACGTGAGCCTCGCGGTCGACGACCTCCCCGCCGCACTCGCCCGCTCGCGCGATGCCGGCGTGCGCCTGATCGACGAGCAACCGCGCGCGGGTGCGCACGATTCGCAGGTGGCGTTCATGCACCCGCGCAGCCTCGGCGGCGTGCTGCTCGAGCTGTGCGCGGAGAAGCCCCGCTGAGGCGCGTTGCGCTCGGCGAGAACACCTGCGGGCAGGCCGCAGTCGCCTGCGTCGTCGCCAGCGCGTCGGAAGCCTCGGTCACCGCTGACTTCCCGCCGGACGTCCCGTTCGGCCTTGGCACCTCAGGCCCGCGGATCATCGCGGCCCTGCGAGCGCAGGACGTCGCGGCCACCTGGATCCATGGCGGCTGGTTCGGCCGCGGTGCCACGCCGGCGCGCGCGCGGCTCGTCGCGCATCTCGCCACGGGACAACACGCGATCCTCTGCCTCGATGCGGGAAGGCTCGGCGGCGCCGCATTCTCGGCGCACTGGGCCGTCGCCACGGGGCTCGTGGAGGACGGGATCGTGCTGCGGAATCTCTCGCAAGACGGCGCTATCCAGTGGCCCGAATTCATGGCATCGTGGCGTTGCCCCCACTTGCCGTGGCGCTACAACCACTGCGCCCTGCTGGTGCACCCTGATGCCGACAACCTGAACAGGAGAACACTTCGATGGCCGGACTGCTCGACATCCTGACCCAGACGCTGGGCGCCAACACGACGAACCAGATCAGCCAGCAGATCGGCGCCGACCCGCAGGCGACGCAGTCGGCTCTGGCCGCTGCGATCCCGATGCTGCTGACGGCGCTCACGCACAACGCCTCGACGACCGAAGGCGCCGACGCGCTGCACGGCGCCCTGTCGCGCGATCACGATGGCGGCATCCTCGACCAGCTCGGCGGCCTGTTCGGCCAGGGCAACGCCGGCCAGGGCGGCGCCATCCTCGGCCACCTGCTTGGCAACAAGCAGGAAGACGCGCAGCACGCGATTGCCAAGTCGAGCGGCCTGACGCCGCAGCAGATCGGCATGCTGCTGACCGTGCTCGCGCCGATCATCATGGGTGCCTTGGGCAAGATGCAGCGCCAGAACAACCTCGATTCCGCGGGACTCGCGACGACGCTGGGCGAAGCGCATGGCGAGGCGGCGCAGACGTCGCCGGACTTGATCGGGCTCGCGACCCAATTAATCACGGGCGGCGATGCCAACTCGGTGCTCGGTGGTCTCGCCAAGGGACTCGGCGGGCTGTTCGGCGGACGCTAGTCACGCGGGCGCGACAGAGTTAGGAGGTGTCGCGAGGCGCGTGAAGCGTGGGCGTCAGACGCGCACGCCGTCGCGCAGCAGCGAACGCGCGATGACGAGGCGCTGGATTTCACTGGAGCCTTCGTAGATTTCCATGATGCGCGCGTCGCGGTAGTAGCGCTCGACGGCGTATTCCTTCACGTAACCATATCCGCCATGGATCTGGATGGCCTGGTGCGTCACCCAAGTGGCGGCTTCCGTGGCGTAGAGCTTGGCCATCGCGGCCTCGCGGCCGAACGGCTGCTCGGTGTCACGCAGCCATGCAGCGCGGCGGATCAACAACCGCGAGCACATGATGCGGCGCTCCATCTCGGCGAGCTTGAACTGGATCGCCTGGATCTTTGACAGCGTCCCGCCGAACGCCTCGCGCTGTTGCGCATAACGGACGGCCTCATCGAACGCCGCGCGCATGACACCGAGCGCCTGGGACGCCACGCCGATGCGGCCGGCATCGAGCGCGCTCAAGGCGATCTTGAAGCCCTGGCCCTCGTCGCCGAGGCGATTACCCACGGGCACGCGCAGGTTCTCGAGCGTGAGCCCGACGGTGTCGGAACCACGCAGGCCCATCTTGTCTTCCGGCTTGCCGAGCACGAGCCCCGCCGTGCCCCGCTCGACGATGAACGCCGTGATGCCGCGCGTCCCGGCCGCGGCGTCGGTGCGCGCGAACACGAGGTAGACGCCCGCCTGCTGGCCGTTCGTCACCCAGTTCTTGCTGCCGTTGAGCACGTAGTGATCGCCGTCGCGCACCGCGGTCGCCTGCAGCGCACCTGCATCCGAACCCGCGTTCGGCTCCGACAACGAGAACGCGCTCATCTCGTTCGACACGAGCCGCGGCAGGAACTTGCGCTTCTGCTCATCGGTGGCGAAGCGGTACACGGGGAGCAGTCCGACCGAATTGTGCACGGCGATCATGATCGCCAGCGACGCCGAGACACGCGCGATCTCCTCGATTACCATACTGATGGTGCGCGCGTCGTAGCCGAGCCCGCCCCAGGCTTCGGGGACCGCCATGCCAAGGAACCCCTGCGCCGCCAGCTTCTCGACGGCGTCATGCGGCACCGTCCCCTCCTGGTCCCAACGCGCGGCCTGCGGTGCAAATTCCTGCTCGCACAGCTCGATCACGGCGTCGCGGATCTGGATCTGGTCTTCGGTCAGGTCGAGGTTCATCGGGGTCCTTGTCTACCGCGCGGACTGCGACAGCAACTCAAGCAGGAACGACTTTGGCTTCCTCGCGGAACATCACGATCGTCACGATGGCGAGCAATCCCATGACCGCGGGACCGACCGGATTGAGCAGCGAAATGAGTGCGGCCAACAGCACCAGCGGCAGCGCGCGGCCATCACCGGCCCACAGACCTAGCACACCGGCGAGCCACATCGCACCCACCGCCGCCTTAGCGCCGAGTACGGCGACCGGGGGAATGTGCAGCTTGAGCGCCAGGTCCATCCACGGACCCTGGTGCGCGAGCAGCGTGAAGTACTCGCCCGCAGTGAAGGCATACAGCCCCTGGAACAACGTGGTGACGCCAGGGTAAATCATGCACAGTGTCAGGATCACCAGCGCCACCGGGCGCACGGGCCGCTTCATGCGTTCCTCCATGAGAATGATGTGGTCAGGATCCGCCGCGCGGATCGATTGCGAAACTACTTGGGCAGCGCGTGTTCCTTGAGCACCTGCCCGGCGACAACCATCTTTTGCACTTCCGTGGTGCCTTCGTACAATTCGGTGATACGCGCATCACGCCAGTAACGCTCGACCTGGAATTCCGTCAGGTAACCATAGCCGCCGTGCACCTGGATCGCCCAGTTCGCGCACTTGGTCGCGGCTTCTGAAGCGTGCCACTTGGCGAGCGAGGCTTCCTTGGTGTTCGGCCGGCCCTGGTCGCGCAGCCACGCAGCCTGGTACACGAGCAGCCGCGCGGTCTCCAACTCCACCGCGGAGTCCGCGAGCATGTGGCGGATGGCGTCGAACTCGCCGATCTTGCGGTCGAACTGCTCGCGCTCGTTCGCGTACTTGACCGAAGCCTCGACCGAGGCCTGCGCGATACCCAGCGCCTGCGCCGCGATGCCGATGCGCCCGCCGCCGAGTGTGGCGAGTGCGACCGAGTAGCCCTTGTTGAGCTCGCCGAGCATGTTTTCTTTCGGCACGCGGGCGTTCTCGAACGCGATCTCACGCGTGTCGGAAGCGTGGATGCCGAGCTTGTGCTCCTTCTTGCCCTTCTTCACGCCGGGTGTCGCGGCATCGACGATGAAGGCCGTGATGCCCTTGGACCCCAGCGAGCGATCGGTCGCGGTGTAGACCACGAGCACCTCCGCGGGACCGGCGGTGGTGATGAACATCTTCGTGCCGTTGAGCACATAGTGATCGCCATCGAGCACCGCCGTCGTCTGCTGGTTCGCCGCGTTGCTGCCGGCGTTGGGCTCAGTGAGACAGTAGCAGCCGAGGATCTTTCCCTTGGCCAATGGCACCAAGTACTTCTGCTTCTGCGCCTCGGTGCCGTAGGTCATGATCGGGAAGCACACGAGCGAATTATTGACCGAGCAGATCACGCCATGGCTCGCGCACACGCGCGACAATTCCTCGACCGTAATCACGTACGACAGGTAGTCGACCCCCGCACCGCCATAGGCCTCCGGCACGCACATGCCGAGCAGCCCGAGCTCCGCCATCTTCGCGACCGTCGCCGCGGGGAACTCGTGCGTCTCATCGATGTGCGAAGCGATCGGCCGGATCTCGTTCTCGGCGAAATCGCGCACCATCTCGCGGACCGCCTGCTGGTCCTCGCTGAGGGCGAAGTTGAGTCCGGTGTCCGTCCCAGAATTCATCGCGAGTTCCCCACATGAGCGCTCATGCGCTTGCCGGGTACTCGTAGAAGCCGCGTCCGCTCTTGCGCCCGAGGTAGCCGGCGCTCACCATCTTGCGCAACAGCGGGCAGGGCCGGTACTTCGAGTCGCCGATGCCCTCGTGCAGCACGTTCATGATGTTGAGACAGGTATCGAGCCCGATCAGGTCGGCCAACGCCAGCGGCCCGATCGGGTGGTTCATGCCGAGCTTCATCACCGTGTCGATCGCTTCCTTCGTCGCGACACCTTCCATCAGCGTGAAGCACGCCTCGTTGATCATCGGCATCAGGATGCGGTTCGACACGAACCCCGGGAAGTCATTGACCTCGACCGGCGTCTTGCCCAGCCGCTTCGACAGGTCTTCGGTCGCGGCATAGGTCGTATCGCTCGTCGCGAGGCCGCGGATGATCTCGACCAACAGCATGACCGGTACGGGATTCATGAAGTGCATGCCGATCACGCGATCCGCGCGCTTCGTGACCGCCGCGATTTCGGTGATCGAGATACTCGAGGTGTTCGTCGCGAGAATGGCACCCGCGGGCGCCGCTGCGTCGAGCTTCTCGAAGATCGACTTCTTGAGTGCCCAGTCCTCGCTCACGGCCTCAATCATAAGGTCGCAATCCTTCGCCGCATCGAGGCTCGTGCCGCCATGAATGCGCTTGAGGATCGCGGGAGCCTGCTCGGCCGGCCAACCCTGCTTCTTGGCGACGCGATCGAGATTCTTGGCCACCGCACCGAGCGCGCGCTCGACGAATTCAGGCCTGGCGTCGATCAGCTCGACCTGGAACTCGGAAGTCGCGAACACCTGCGCGATGCCATTGCCCATGACGCCGCCACCGACGACGGCGATGCGCTTGATGGCGGCCGAAGCGCTGGCGCCCGAGTGCTCGGTCAGGATGCTCATCTAGACCCGCTCCACCGCGAGAGCGACCGCATTGCCGCCGCCTAAGCACAAGGTCGCGAGGCCCGTCTTGAGCTGGCGCTGCTCGAGCGCATGGACCAGCGTCACCAGCACGCGTGCGCCCGAGGCGCCGATCGGGTGGCCGAGTGCGACCGCGCCGCCATTTACATTGACGCGATCCCAATCCCAGCCGAGCCCCTTGCCGTCGGCGACCGCCTGCGCGGCGAACGCTTCGTTCGCTTCGATCAAGTCGAAGTGATTGATCGCCACGCTCATTTTGGCCATCAACCGCTGCACCGCATCGATCGGCGCAAAGAACAGGTCTTTCGGCTCGCCGCCGCCCGTGGCGTAGGCAACCACACGCGCGAGCGGCTTGGCGCCCGTCTGCTTCACGCGCTCGCCACTCATGAGCACGAGTGCCGCGCCAGCATCGTTGAGCCCGGGCGCGTTGCCCGCCGTGATCATGCCACCCTTGTCGCGCGTCACCGCTGAGAGCTTCGCGAGTGTTTCGAGCGTCGTATCCGCGCGGATCGATTCGTCCTTCGCGACGATCAACGGATCGCCCTTGCGCTGCGGAATTGAAACGGACACGACTTCCTTGGCGAAGCGACCTTCCGCCCACGCCGCCGCCGCCTTCGCGTGGCTGCCCACGGAGAACGCATCGAGCTCCGCGCGCGTGAGCCCCGCCTTTTCTGCGGTGTACTGCGCCAGCTCGATCATGTGGCAGTTGTTGAAGGAGCACCACAGCCCATCGAACACCGCTCCATCACGCAATGTCACGTCGCCGAGCTTGGTCCCCGTTCGCGCCGCGAAGTCGTAGTGAGGAGCGGTGCTCATGCTCTCTTGACCGCCCGCGACCAGCACATGCGCATCGCCAGCCTTGATCGCCTGCGCGCCGAGCATCACAGCCTTGAGCCCCGAGCCACACACTTTGTTGATGGTGACCGCGCCCGAAACTGGATTGACCCCCGCCTTGATCTGCGCCTGCCGCGCCGGAGCCTGCCCCTGCCCACCCTGAACCACGTGCCCCATCAGGACTTCTTCGACGTCTGCGCCCGAAACGCCCGCGCGAACCAGCGCTTCCTTGATGGCAATGGCGCCCAAGTCCGAAGCCTTGAGCGACGACAACCCGCCCAGGAACTTGCCGATCGGCGTACGCGCAGCGCCCACGATGAAAACGTCCGGATAAGCGGTCATTGGGAGGCTTCCGTTGGGGATTGGAGCGGCATGGGAAAGCGGGCCGGATAGTACACGATTGGATGGGGCGCGGGCACGCGGGGGGCGGCGAGAGCGTGGGCGCGGGCAAAATTCGATGAGTCACCTTGCTGCAGGGGTCGGGACGCCGCGCACAGGGTCCGTCCTGCCCTCTGCGAGCGGCGTCCCCGCATGCATCCAGCGGCGGGTCACGCCGCAGCACCAGGCGTCATTGCGCCCGCGCCTTCCCCATCCGAACGGTCGGTGGCGGCCCGTCGCTCCTTCGCCGCCCGCCTCGCCGCTTCGCGTTTGGCGCTCATGAACTCCGCCCCGAACGTGCATTCCGCCGTGAACTGGTTATGTGTGCGACAGCGAAGCCGAATTCCCGATACGCTCGCCCGACCACCTCGCGCGACTTCGATCACGTGATCGAACTCGAGGAATTTGCGCTCATCGCAGCGGTGGCCGTCATCGCTGACGAACGTGCACCGCGCCCCATCGCGCCGCCACACTTCGCGCTTCACGTGCGCCGGGATGTGGCGAGGGTTCTGCGCGGGCTGAGAGGTGGCCGTGCGCGGCCGCGGCGTCGCACCGAACTTGCGCTGCTCCTGCTTCGCGATAAGCGCGTCGAGCGCGCGTTCGAGTACTTCCGCCATGTCGCCCGAGGGGAGCTGGTGGCTGAGCAACTCCTGCGCGTAACGAAATTTATCGCGTACGCGCTGGCTCACGGTGACCTGGAACGCGAAACGATCCTCGGCGAGCGGGGATACTTTCGAGCGCGGTGCCGGAGTCGCAACTGTCTGCGCGAACAGTTGGTCGCCCAACATTGACGGCGGCGCCGGGAGCGGTTCCAGCTTGGCGGCCAAGTCCTGTCGCGGGCATCGACGCTTCAGCAACTCATCGACCTGCGATGTGGACTTGTTGGCGGCTCCCGCAATCAATTCGCTCGAGGTCGCCTCGGTCAGATGCGGCTTCAGGATGATCACTGAAGTAAGGCTCAACGCGCCCGAGGCGAGTGATTCGAAGATGACCGGGAATCGCCGCGCGATGCGAGCAACACGGAGGCGCTTGAGCGCCACCTGCTCCTGCAATTTCAGTACCTTCTCGCAGAACGCGAACATCGACGCATAGCCGGCTTCGCGGTACGACCTGCGCGCGTCGATCTCGCCGACGTGCGCGACGGCGAGCGCCAATTTGGCGCGCTCACCATCGTGAGAGAGAACTGCGTCGCGGTGCAGGACTGGAACTGCGAGATGATCGAACGAGTAATTCGTCATGGCAACTCCGCACACTACAAAAGTCGATCGCGGGGACAATGACTTCGAAATCAATTGTAGCGCACGCATTTTCGACGCACGTGGATGCGCGGAGAGCGCGGAACGAAACGCGTCACGAAAACTTTGCGCCTGCTGCGTGGATCGATCGCGAGGGCGAGATCCTCGGCGCGTTGGCGCGCGCGTAGGCATGCAGTTGCGAGATAAGAGCTGATAGGGGCGCGCGAGGCGTCAAGGGGAATATTTTTGCGAGCGAGAAATAATTTCATGGCGCACGGAAGTTGATCGACGAGTCGGGATCGCAGTGAGCAACTGTCCGCGCAGACACCTCGCACTCGACCGGCGCGCCAGCCGAACTGTCTGCGCGGACAGTTAGTTGGGCTGACGCGCCCCGCGGTCCTGCGAACTCCCGGCCCAGACAGTTCACGGGAGCGCGCTCATTATCTGCGTTTAGTTGTACTCAACCTTACTGTCCGCGCAGACAGTAAAGTTGAGTACAGCTAAACGCAGCGGCCGAGCGCGCAATCGCGAACTGTCCGCGCGGACACCTCGCGAGTCGCGAGTCGGCCGACCGCCGCACCTCCGCCCCTACCGCCCCTTCGCCGCCCCATGCCGCGCCGCGCCCACGCGCGCCGCAGGCCGCGCCGCGAACCGCGCGAAGAAGCTCCCCTTCGCCCACTTGGGTCGCTGCTCGGCGTTCGCGACATCGCGCGTGAAGTCGTAAAGCAGGTGCGTGAACGCGGCGGCGACCTCCAGGTCCACGGGTTGGCTCACGTCGTCCGTGACGTCGTGGTAGTGGTCGCGGTTCCAGGCGGCGAGCTTGGACGTGGCCGCGGTATCCGAACCGGCGCCGATCTCGAAGAACAGGGAGGGCACTCCCTTGCGAATGAAGCTGTACTGGTCGCTGCGGATGAAATAGTTGCGCCGGGGATCGGGGTCGTCCTCGACCGCTACTCTGGCGCGTGCGGCGACGGCGGCGAAGCGCGCGCCCAAGTCGGATTCCGTGCGGCCGTACACGGTGATCGTACGCATGGGCAATATCGGGAGGAACATGTCGAGGTTGATATCGGCGACGATTGCGCTGGCGGGAACCGTGGGGCGCGCGGCGTACCACCATGAGCCGAACAGCTGTTCCTCTTCGCCGGTCACGGCGAGCAACACCACGGACCGGCGGAACGGGCGCTTCATGGCTTTCGCGTAGCGCGCGAACTCGATCACGCTCGCGACGCCCGAGGCGTTGTCCATCGCGCCGTTGAAGATTGAGTCGCCTTTCACCGGCGCGCCGATCCCAAGGTGATCGAGGTGCGCGGAGACCACGACGTACTGCTTGCGCAGCACGGGATCGCTGCCGGGAATGATCGCGACGACATTCGGCGAATTCACGAGCTTACGGTCGGCGCGAACGCGCGCGCTCAGGCGCACCTTCAAAGGGAACGCGGGCAGCGGCAGGTGGCGCTCGTTGAGTGCGAGCAACGCTTCCGATGTGTGGCCCGATCCCACCAGCAGCGAATCGAAGTATGCGGGGCTGAGCCGCATGGCGAATTTCGCACCGCCGAGTGGATCCAGGCTTGGATCGGCGAGCGTGAGCCCCGGCTGTAGCCGCTGCTTCAACGCGCGTTGCCATGCACCACCACGACGCCCGTTGGGATTCAAGGCGATGTATCCCACAGCCCCTGCGGCGCGTAGCCCCGCCCAGCGCACCTCAGTCGACTGCGCGTGGGAGCGCACAGTCGGCGGCAGCGTGTCGGGGCCGCTGCGGATGTAGACGGCGATTTTGCCGCGCAGGTCGACGCCGCGCAGATCGGAGTAGCTCAACTCCGGCACCGAAAGCCCGTGGCCCACGAACACCAATTCGGCATCAAGCGTGTCGGCGGACTCAACGTTCGGGGACAAGTAGCCATCGCTGCCGAGCTCGAAGGGCAGCTTCTTGTCGCCGCGCCACAGGGACACCGAAGACTCGGACTCGCGGATCTTGTGGTACACGAACGGTACGTTCTGGAAGTACGCGTCGGGACCAAGTCCACGCGGCGAGTCACCGGCCGGCACAGCGCCGTACTCGCGGAATCGGTCGGCAACGTAACGTGCAGCGCGCACGTAGTCCTCGGTGCCGGTCATGCGCCCGCGCATCGAGTCGGCGGAGAGCACCTGAATGTGCGACCACCACACCGCGGCGTCGGACGACGATGCTGCGGCGCGCGCCACAGGAACGATCGCCACGAGTCGCGCAACCACGAACACGCTCGCGACGACGAGCGCAACGATGACCGCGCCGCGCCGGCCCGCGATCCGTGCGCCAATACTCGCCTTCACCCCCGCGCCCCTGGCCTCACGATCGCGATACTCGCCGTGTGCCCATGCAACAGGTTGCGCTCTCCCACCGGCCCGATCTCTCCCGCGCAGAACATGCCGCTCACCGGGATCGAGCCGCCGAGCGCCGACTGCAGCGTGCCGATGTCCGCATCCGCTTTGCCGAACAAGCCACGCCCTCGCCCGTTGCAGGCGAACAACAATGCCGCGGCCGCGCGCGAGTCGAATTCCTGCGGCGACAGCAGCATCTCGAGATCCTCGGCCGCGGTCTCCGCGTCGCGCACGTGCAGACGAATGTGCTCCTGCTCCGCCATCACGTCGGCGATCGCCAACGCGCCGCGATTGCGGTCGGCGCCCAGCAGGTTGCGGATCAAGTAGTCGCCCTGCCCGCTTGCTCCTGCGCGCGCGGGACGCCCGATGTACAAGCCATTCCGCAGCAGCGCTTGTTCGGCCTGCGGCAACTTTCGCAACACGGCCTCGGCGCGTTCGACCGCCGGCTCGCCATCAAGTTCGAAGACGAGATTTCCCTCGGCACGCGTGACCTGCAGCGGCGGCCCGACCGGGCGGCAGCCCTGCGACACCACGACATCGACGCGCAAGGCGCCCTTGAGCGCGAGCCCGACGCCGCCTTCGTGCGCTGTCCAATCATTGAGCACGATCGTGTTGGAGCCCGGCCGCACGCCCGCGCTCGCCATGCCACCCACCACGCGCATGCCCGGCGCGTGCTTGTTGAATGAGCCGAGGCAGCGCTCGATGTCGAAGGTGAAGGGATCGGCGAACAGCATCACCAACTCAGAGCCTTCGAGCCCCGGCGTGCAGCGCTCGAATTCCTGCGCGTCATCGAGTGCGGCGACCCAGGCGGAGTTCACCATGACGAACGGCTTGATCTCCACGCCCGGCAGCGACGCAGCGATCACGCTCAGAGCAGGGCTCGTCTCGACCTCGTGATCGGTCGAGATCACGCCATGCGCGCTTACCCCGAGCAAGCAGCCCGGCGCCAGTGATTCGCGCAACACCTGCGTGAGGTCGGCGACGTTGCTCAGGTGCGCGCTGTCGAAGAACGCGATCACCAGGTCGGCCTGCGCGCCGTTCAGTTCGCGCGTGACCTTCTCCGCGACCTCGCGCGCCGCGGCGAGGGTCTCGCTCTCGGCGCTGAACGCGGAGGTCCAGCGCATCGTCGTCCCCGCGGCCGGGGCGCTCACAACAGCCTCCTCATGCGCACGAGAGTGATCATCTAGAAGTGCTTCAGGATTTCGCGCGCGATCACGATCTTCTGGATCTCGCTGGTGCCCTCGCCGATTTCCATCAGCTTGGCGTCGCGGTGCAGGCGCTCGACCGGCACGTCGCGGCAGTAGCCGATGCCCCCATGGATCTGGATCGCCTTGTCGGTGACCCAGTTGCCCGTCTCGCTCGCGAACAGCTTCGCCATTGAAGCTTCCTTCGCGAATTCCTTGCCCGCATCACGCAGCGCCGCCGCGTGGTACACGAGCAGGCGGGAAGCCTCGATCTTCACCGCCATCTCGGCGAGCATGAACTGGATGCCCTGGAAGCTGGCGATCGTCTGGCCGAACTGCTTGCGGATCTTCGAGTACTTGGCCGCGTGCTCGTAGGCGCCCTGCGCCAACCCAAGCGCCAGCGCGCCGATCGAGATGCGCCCACCCGTCAGCGTCTTCATGAACGCCTTGAAGCCGCCCGTCGGCTCGCCCAGCATGTTCTCGGCGGGCACGAGGCAATCCTCGAACACGACTTCGACCGTGTCGGAGGCGCGCAGCCCCATCTTCTTTTCCTTCTTGCCCACGCGGAAGCCCGGCGTCGCCGTCGGCATGATGAAGGCGCTGATGCCGTTGGCGCCGCGGCTGGGGTCCGTACGCGCGGTGAAGGTGATGAAGCCCGCCACACTGCCGTTGGTGATGTAGATCTTTGAGCCATTGACGCGATAGCCGCCCTCGACTTTTTCTGCGCGCGTCTGGGTGCCCGCGGCGTCGGAGCCGGCCTCGGGTTCGGTGAGCCCGAAGGCGCCCAGCACTTCGCCCTTCGCCATCGGCACGAGGAAGCGCTGCTTCTGCTCTTCGGTGCCATTCGCGTACACTGGTCCGCAGCCCAGCGAAACGTGGGCCGCGAGCGTGATGGCGGTGGAGCCGCAAGCGCGCGCGATCTCTTCAACCGCGATCGCGTAAGCCAGCGTGTCCAGCCCAGCGCCGCCGTACTTCTCGGGGAACGGCAGTCCCAGGAATCCCAGCTCGCCCATCTGCTTCACGAGCTGCGTGGGGAACTCTTCGCGTTCATCGAGGTCGCGCGCCTGCGGGGCGACCACTTCGTCGGAGAAACGGCGCGCCATCTCGCGCACCTGGAGATGTTCTTCCTTCAGGAAC
>JAYSRO010000235.1:0-2994 GCA_043720995.1 Candidatus Eiseniibacteriota bacterium | reverse complement strand
GCACCCCTTGCGATTGCCTTGATCGGCACCGTTGCGTCGGCCGCCGCAGCACCCTTGCCGCGTAGCGACATCTTCAACTTTCCCGGCGCCAACCCGTCGCCCGCATCCGCCGCGTCGGCCGCATTCGCGCTCGCCGATCGCTGGCTGGGTGACGAGCCCTTCAACAGCGCCGTCGGCGCGCTCGGCAATGGGATCTCGCTGTCGCCGATACTGCAACGCCTGAGCCGCCAGGACCTGCGCGCGCGCAACACGAGGTACGACGAGACACTCGCGTTCTTCGACGCGGCGGGCGGCTACATCGCGTATGCGCCGCCACGCAGTGGGTGGGGTGTCAGCGCCTATGCGACGCAGCCCGTGTTCCGCCGCGAGGAGAGCGCGTTCCAGGAAGGCGTGACGATGGGGCCGGCGATTCCCGCGGTCGTGCGCGCGACGAGCAAGACGCGCGAGTGGCGGACGGGTTTCGCGGTGGCGTACCGCACGGGCGATTGGGCATTCGGCATCGCGCCCGAAGCGATGAAGCGGATCGACCTGCTGACCGTGGCGCGCGAAGGCGCGAACCAAACGGGACTTGCCGATACGTGGGATCTCTCCGGCACGGGGCAGAGTGTGTTGGCCTCCGCGCGCTACACGTCATCGCGCCCCGGCCCGCACGACTGGCGCATCGGCGCGAGTGTGCGTGCGCTGCCAAAGCTCGAGCTCACCGGCACCGTCCCCGTGACCAATGGCGGCGGCTCGGTTGCCGCGACCGTGTCACGCGAATCGGCGTGGGAAGGCGGCGTCTCGATCGAGGCCCGCATCACGCCCGAGTTCCAGCTACTGCTCGGCGCCGGCGGCCGCACCGCGACCGAGTGGACGGGGATCGCGGCGTCGAACGGCGCGAGCGGACAGGCGGCACTCGCCGGCGAGTACCACGACCCGCAATTGCCATGGACCTTCCGCTTCGGCGTGGGCCGCGAATCAAATCCTGGCACGCACGAGTCGTCCGCGAGCCAGGTGGGACTGGGCTTGGGCTGGCTCGACGGCAATCTGCGCTACGACTTCGGGCTGCTGCACCGCAGCCTGCAACGCACGGGCGCGCCGAATTCGTCGGACGATCGCGTGGTGGGAAGCGTGACGTTGAAGATGGGGCGCGGGAAGTAGGGGCGCACGCGGCCGGAGGACTACGCGATCGCCTTCATCGCCCGATCGATCAACCGCTGCAGCTCGAGTCCACGATGCGCGTCGAGCGCGGGCGACTTCCCGGCGCGCACCGCGGCGACGAACTCCGTGCGGATCCGCGGCCACGGTGTCTCGCCCGATGACGCGATGACATCGAACGCGAGCGTGCCGCTTGCTCCGAAGAGTTCGAGCCTGCACACGGTCTGCGCCAGCGGGATCGATCCCGACAGCGAGATCTCGGTGACGGCGCCGCTCGCGTGCGTGCAGGTGAGCGAGATCCAGCGCCGCGGATCGCCGGTGGCATCGAGCTCGACGATGGGGCCGAGTGCGGCCTCGACGAGATCCAACGCGTGCGGTCCGAGATCATGCAGCGCGCCATGTTCGATGCGCCACGGCGTGGCGTAGGGGCCCGAAAGGAACCCGCCGGTCAGGAACGCATAACGGGCGCCGAATGCCTTGAAGTCGCGCGCCTCCGCGACGAACGCATCGGTCGTTGCGCGGAAGCGCTGCGTGAGCATCAATTGGGTGACGACACCGGCGCGATCGATCGCTTCGACCAATCGTTCGGCGGGCTCGAGTGTCAGCGCGAGTGGCTTGTCGAGCATCAGGTGCTTGCCCGCGTCGGCGGCGATGATGCCGAGCTCGGCCTGCGCTTGTGGCGGGACGGAGAACGCGATCGCATCACAACGCTCGAGCAGCGCCGCGAAGCTCTCGACGGCGTCGCAGCCATGCTGCGCGGCGAGCGCCGCGGCTGCCTCAGGGCGCCGTGCCCACACGCCCGCGAGCCGAGTCTCGGGTCCGGCGGCGAGCATGGGGGCGTAGGCCTTCTCGGCCCACGGCCCGGCGCCCACGAGGCCGACTGCGAGAGGTGCTGCGGGGGAGGCGCTCATACGTGGCGTTTCACAACTTGCCCCGGGGCAAGTCGTTCGAAATGTGCCCCAACATTCCACGGCGCCTGTTCAGACGCGCACAGATTGTCCCGCCGCGCCGCGAACTTTGCGGGGCATTGCGGGGTACCAGTGGGGCGACCGGGGCTCAACGAGCCGGTTTTGTCATGGCTGGGGACGAGACTCATGGGACCGGAGAAGTACCGCAACGTGATCCGAATGGCGAGCACGGCGATTCTGCTTGTCGCCTGCGGTACCACCGCGGCACACGCGGGTTCCGCCTCGCCGCCGAGCGGATCGACCGAGCCCACCGACGTTCACATCCGCCTGCAAGGCGGCGTGTGCGCGATCGCCTCGCCGCGGGAATACAACCAGGTGGCGAAGTTCGTGAACGCGCCGGAGATCTTCAGCGTCGGTGCGAGCATCCGTCCGAAGCGCTTCGCTAGCGCCGCGCTCGACTTCACCTTCATCAATCTCGGCAAGGGCGTCCCCACTTCGCTCGCGACCGCAAGCAGCAACACGATGACGACCGTCGAGTCATCGAGTCTCGTGACTGCCATGCTCGGTCTCGAGCTGCGACGTCCCACCGCGGACGGACGCGGGCCCTACGCCACGTTCGGTGCGGGGTTCGGTCGCGCATTTCTGGGCGGCGTGCATGAGGGGCCGTCGCGCGACCCGGGGCCGTTCCTGTTCCGGGGCACGCGCATCGCGGGCCCTGCGCTCGAGACGGGGGTGGGCATCCGTTCGGCGCGCATCCTCGATGGCCCGAGCGTGCAACTCGACGTCCGCTGGATCGGGGTGCTCACGGGCAACCCGCGCGTGAGCCTGGTGCCGTTGACGCTGGGGTTCGTGTTCTAAGGGGAATTGACCAATCTCAGCGCTAGCTGCAAGATATTGGAGAGCGCCACCCGAACGCGTCCCCCTGCTGGAGGTGCTGTGGCTGAGTATC
>JAYSRO010000234.1:0-15040 GCA_043720995.1 Candidatus Eiseniibacteriota bacterium | reverse complement strand
GATGGACCGGCGGTTGCGCCTGGCCGGCTTGCCGCCGCGTCATGGCAAGGCCGTCGAGCTCAATGCCCTGTGGTACAACGCCCACACCGCGATGACCGGTTTTGCCCGGCGCCTGCGGCGTCCCGTCGAGCGCTGGGAGTCGCGCGCCACGCGGATCGAAGCGGGTTTCGCGCGCTTCTGGAATCCCGCGTCATCGTGCCTGTTCGATGTGCTCGATGGCCCGTTCGGCACCGACGCCTCGATCCGGCCCAATCAGTTGTTCGCCGTCTCGTTGCCCGACTCGCCGCTCAGCGCGCCGCAACGCCGTTCGGTGCTGGCCCGCTGCGTGCGCGACCTGCTGACTTCGCACGGCGTGCGCAGCCTGTCGAGCGCCGATCCGCGCTACTTGGGACACGAGACGGGTGACGCCCTGCAAGTCGCCCGCGCCGCGGTCCTGGGCTCGGCGTGGACCTGGTTGCTGCCGGTGCTCGCGACGGCGCATGGCCGCATCGTGGGCGATCGCGCGGTCGCGCTCGAGTTCATCGAGCCGCTCAATTCGCTGATGCGCGACTGCGGCCCGGCGCTGCTGCCGGATCGCTCGGACGGCGAGGCGCCGTACGCGCCGCGCGGTGGGTTCGAGGGAGCATGGCCGGTGGCAGAAACGCTGCGCGCGTTCCATTCCATCACCGGAGTGCGCCGCGACCTGCGCCGTCGCGAAATGACGCGGGCGCGGAGCGTTGCAACCGCAGACTTGTAGTCCCCAAGAGCGGCTGCGGCCTAGTTGGTCGGGATCGTCTCCACACCGCGCTCTCGCAATAGTTCGCGGATCTTGGTCTTCACCAGGTCGATGGCCACGCGATTGTGGCCGCCCTCGGGGATGATCAAGTCCGCGTGGCGCTTGGTCGGCTCCACGAACTGCATGTGCATGGGCCGCACGCTCTCTTCGTACTGGCGGATGATGCTGTCCACCGAGCGGCCGCGTTCGACGAGGTCGCGCTTGAGCCGGCGGATAAAGCGCACGTCGTGGTCGGCGTCGACGAACAATTTGATGTCCATCATGGCGCGTAATTCGGGGTCGACGTAGATCAGGATCCCCTCGAGCACGATAACGACATGGTCGCCGATCAGGCGTGTCTCGCTCAGGCGGCGGTGTTGCGAGTAGTCGTAGATCGGCTGTTCGACGGGCTTGCCATCGAGCAGGTCGCGAACGTTGCGCTTGAGCAGTTCGCTGTCGAACGCGTCGGGATGGTCGAAGTTGCGCGCGTCGCGATCGCGAAGAGGGATGTCGTCCAGGTTCTTGTAGTAGGAGTCCTGGTCGATCACCACGACCCGGTCAGAGCCGAGTTCGCGAATAATGGTTCGGGCGACGAGAGTCTTGCCGGATCCGGATCCTCCGGCGATGCCAATGAGGATGCGTCGCGCCATGTGTTCGCAATTTACATGGGGACCGCGGCAGGGTCAATCTTGGGGTTACTCTTGGGGGCTATCGTAGGGCAAACTCTGGCGTTACTCCTGCGGACGCAGCACCAGGGTGACGCGGCGCTTGGGGTTGGCGTACGCCGAGAGGAACGGCGCCAGGTCGAAGCGGTGCGCCCGTAGGAGCCGTGCGCGATACTCGATCCAGAACGACTCGTCGGCATACAACGCGAGTGCTGCCAGTGTGGTCGACAACGTGTGGATCACCGTCGCGTCGGTCCGTGCCCGCAGCAACAGGTCCGCCGGCAGTTCGCCTCCGGTCAGCCAGATCATGTTTCCGGCCGCGGCCGCCACCGCCGATGAATCGAGGATCGCCTCGGCATCCGAGTCCAGGGCGGCGGTCAGGGACAGGTCGGGGCCGATGTCCCGGGTGATCCTGGGGTAGAACCGCACCAGTTCGGGATCGGTCGCAATCGAGTACTGGAACCGCGACGTCATCGGGGGCTCCGGCTTCCCCCAGGTCGCCCGCAGGGGGCCCGAGGCCGCCACGGTGAAGGCGGTGAAGTAGGCGTGCAGGGTGTCGGTCAGCGCGGGGGCGATGATGGCGATTGTGCCCAACACCTGCTTCAAGTCGGGGCGTTGGAGCACGGCGGCGGAGGCAAAGCTCTTTCCCCACTGCGGCGGCGGCGCGGCCTTGCCCGCGGGGACGCTGCCCAGTTGGCGTTCGAGGATGGCATGCAGGTCATAGCCATCGAGGTTGCCGACCACGCACAGCACGGTGTTGGCGGGGCACAGCCTCTCCTTCATCAAGCTCGCGACCTCGCGCGAGGTGACGGCCTCGAGGCCCGCTCCGGTGGCGTAGCGGATAGCGCGCTCGGCGGGCCGGCCGGCGGCCATCTCGCCGCTCAAGAAATACAGCGACTTCTCGGGCTGCACGTCGTAGTTCACGCGCAGGCGCCGCTGCACTTCGGTGCGGCTGCGGCGCAGCAGTGAATCGTTGACGGCAACGCCGCCCAGGCGGGCGCTGAGCTGGTGCAGCACGCTCGCGAGCAATTCCGGAGGGCAGGACTCGGCCATCTCCGTCAGGTGCGGCCCGACTCTAAGGCTCCAGCCGGCGGGGCGAAGCTGGTCGAGTTCGATCATCGAGCGCGCCGGAACATCGGCGCAGCGTCCAGTGAACGCCGCCTGCCCGACGAGTTCCGCGAGCCCCTCGCGCGCCGGCGGGTCCTCGCGGGTACCCAGCCGATAGCCCAGCGTGACCGTGGCGGTCTTGGCGCCGGGAATGTGGCGGGTGACCACGCGCAGCCCGTTGGCCAGCGTCCACAGATCGCGCGTCGTGCCATCAGCGAGCACTGTGCGGCCGTTGGTCACGACCGGTGCGGTCGCGGTCGCGGGTGCGTGCGAGACGGCGAGCGACTCGGGCGATGGCGCCTGGGCGTGGGCGACACTGACGGCAAGGATCGCAATGCATGCGGCGGCGACGGGGATTCGGGTCACGTGGGGATCCTTCTCGATGATTTGACCGGCAGGGGAGTTCGCCCTCAAGCATATCGCGAGCAGAGCCGCCGCGCCACGCCTTGGGTTGTGCTCGGGAAATTGGGGGTGAGGCAAGACGGGTCAGTCTCCAAACGCCGATCCCGCGTTGATCAGAAGGCGTAGAACAAGTGGTGGTCGCGGCCCTTCGGCATCAGCCGCGTTACCGATTCCCCGCGGTAGTAACGCTTCCACCGCTTTGGCAGCGTGCTGCGCGTCGCGAACAATCGCCGCTTCAGCACATCCTTTACGCACAATTTCCGCTTGAAGATCCCTAGCCGCATGGCTGGCGTGTCTTCGTGCTTTCGCTCCGAGACCCACTTCAAGTAGTTGCGCCAGACCAGCATCACCCAGATCCGCCAAACCGCCATTTGCCGCCGCTTTGGGAACGCGATCGTTTCGCGTTTGTGGTCCGCGCCACCGTGACGGATCAACAGGTCCAGCAGGTTGATCGAGAACAGCGGGTTCATTGGGGTGCGCGTTGCGCGCGAACTAATCGTGCGGTGCTCTACCTTCAAGTCGGCTAATCGCTTGAGTGCTCTTGGGTAGTCCTGGTGTTCGTCCGTGTGCAGCTCGATGGACTGGGAGCCACGGGCCACAATCCGCAGTACCGCGGCTGTCTCCTTCTCGATCGACCGGGGATCGGGCCTGCCAAATTTCTCCTCCAGAATGACGCGTTTGCTCTTCTGTGACTTGGTCATCTTGCCGCTGCGACGCAGTTCGCTGTCGGTGAACCCGTAGAAGAAGTGGGAGTTGTTGCCGGCCACCACGTGGTACCAGGTCGGGTGGAACTGGCTGTACTCGAAGGACTGAAAGCCATCGAGCGCGATGGGCTCGGTGAGGGGGCCGCGAGGGCGGTGGCGTTCGTGGAACAGCTGGCAGTAGCGCCCGAGCCGGTTGGCGTGAAGCAGGATCGTTTGGGGCGAGGCCGCTTCGGCGCGCGCAATCTGACGCAGGCAAGAACACGACAGCAGCGCCTTCATCACCCGCGGAAGCAGCTTTGGGCGTTTAAGCCAGTAGGTCGTGCGGAACGTCTGTTCACTGAAGTGTCTACCGCAGGCACAACAGACGAACCGATGAACGCGGTGCGGCGGGTGCTTGCGGTGAAACTCGCCATCGAGCTCGTACTTCCAACCTGTTGGCTTGAGATGGAATGCGCAGTCGGGGTTGGGACAGAACGGAGGCGCCTGCGGGGCTGCCTTGGTTGTCATGTCCCTGCTCAGCGCAAGCGGTTTGCCACCCCCAAATTCCCGAGCACAACCCGCGACTCGCGTTGCATGAAGGGTCCGGGCTAGACTGCCGCGCATGGCGAACATTGATGAGCGGCGCGTGCGCGATGTCGTGCGCCAGGTCGTGGAGCAGCACCTGAAGGGCGCGCCTGCGGCACCAGCCGCTGCGGCCCCAGCAAAATTGACCGCGGCTGCACCGCTGCCCACGGCGTCCGATTCGTCCCAGCGCCGCGTGGCCATCGGCGCCGACCATGGTGGCTTCGGCCTCAAGCAATCGCTCGCGCAGTACGTGCGCGACGAGCTGGGCCTCGAGGTCCACGATTGCGGCACGCATTCCACCGACGCCGTCGACTATCCGGACTTCGCCGCCGCGGTGGCGCGTGAAGTCGCCGCCGGCCGTTGCGGCCTTGGGTTGGTGATCGACGCCGCCGGGATCGGCTCGACGATGGCTGCCAATAAAATTGCGGGCGTGCGCTGCGCGTTGTGCCACAACGACGCCACCGCGCTCAACGCGCGCTTGCACAACGACGCCAATGTCATGGCGCTGGGTTCCACGGTGGTCAATCGCGGGCTCGCGCAGCGGCTGGCACGACTGTTCCTCACCACGAAATTCGAGGGTGGCCGACACGAACGCCGCGTGTTGAAGATCATGGCGCTCGAGGGCGGCCGCTAAACCGGGAGTGACATGCGCATCACCCGACGCATCATCGAACGGTTACCCAAGGCGGAAATCCACTGTCACCTCGACGGCTGCCTCAGGCCGCGCACGGTGCTGGAGCTGGCCGACGCCCAGGGCGTCAAGCTGCCGACGACGAATCTCGCGAAGCTGACCAAGCTGCTGCAGGCCGGCAAGCGCACGCGCAATCTCGGTGAGTACCTGAAGATCTTCGACATCACGCTGAGCGTGATGCAGGAACGCGACGCGCTGTACCGCGTCGCCTTCGAGCTGGCCGAGGACGCCGCGGCAGAGAACGTGCGGCATCTCGAGGTGCGCTATTCGCCCATTTTGCACCGCCAGAAGCGCTTGAGCTTCGACCAGATCGTGGATCCCGTGATCGCGGGGCTCGCCGACGCAGGCAGGCGCTTCAATGTGACCACGGGCGTCATCATCTGTGGCATCCGCTCGATGAACCCGCGCTACTCGCTGGCGCTTGCTGAGCTGGCGCTGGCCTACAAGAACCGCGGCGTGCTGGCGTTCGACCTCGCCGGCCAGGAGCGCGATTACCCCGCCAAGGCGCACCAAAGCGCCTTCAAGCTGGTGCTCAAGAACAACATCAATGTCACGGTCCACGCCGGCGAGGCGTTCGGCCCCGCAAGCATCTCGCAGGCGCTGCACTATTGCGGAGCCCACCGCATCGGGCACGGCACGCGCCTGCGCGAGGACAAGGACCTGATGGCGTACGTCAACGACCATCGCATCCCACTCGAGGTGTGCCTGTCATCGAACGTGCAAACGGGGGCGGTGCGCAGCATCCGCGAGCACCCGTTCCTGTTCTACTTCAAGCAAGGGCTGCGACTGACGCTCAACACCGACAGCCGCTTGATCTCGGGCACCACGCTGTCGCAGGAGATGGCGCTGGCGGTCCGGGCGTTCCGTTTGAGCCCCTATGAGGTCAAGCGCGTCGTGATCAACGGCTTCAAGAGCTCGTTCCTGCCCTATGCGCAGAAGGCCCGGCTGCTCCGCGAGGTCAACCTGGAGATCGACAAGATCTTCATGGAAGAGTTCCCCGACGACTATGACCGCCGCTTCGCAGGGAACTAGGCGGCGCCCCGTCTTTTCACCCCTCCAGAAATCAGTGAGCGCTTGCTTCCGCATGGACTTGCGCTTACGTTTCCCGCCCGGTCCTGTGGGCCCTACCGACATGCTCAAACGAATCCTACGCCTCCTGCTGCTTGCCCTCGTCCTGGCGACGCCGTCCGTCGCCGAGGACCGCGGAGCCATTTCCGGCAAGGTGTTCGACAAGAAGACAGGGCACGCGCTGCCGTTCGCGAATGTCGGCATCCCCGCCGCCAAGCTGGGGGGCCTGACGGACTCCGAAGGCCAGTACCGCATCGCCGTCCCGGTGGGCACTTATGACGTGCGCGTGCAGTTCCTCGGCTACCGGCCCGAGGTCAGGACGGGCGTGGTCGTCACCGTGGGCAAGGCGACGCAGCTGAACTTCGAGTTGGCGGACATCGTCGTCACCGAGACCAAGGCGATTGAAGTCTCCGCCGAGCGCCGCCTGGTCGAGGTGAAGCAGGGCGCCACGATCCGCTCGACCAGCGCCGCCGAGATTCGCAACCTGCCCGTCGCCACTATCAGCGACGTGCTGCAGCAGCAGGCCGGCGTCAACATCGAAGGCGACCAGATCCACGTCCGTGGCGGCCGCGCCGATGAAACGATCTTCGTCGTCAATGGCGTGACGAACCGCGACTTGGTCTCGGGCAACTCGACTGCCGGCAAGCTGAGCGCGCGCTCGGTGGCCGAGGTCAATGTCGCCACGGGCGCCTACGACGTAAAGTACGGCAACGCGCTGTCGGGCGTCGTCGACGTGCGGCTCAAGGACGGTGGCGAGAAGTTCGACGGTGGCCTCACCATCAGCAACGGCACCTTCGGCGGCCGCTCGGTGCAGTTGGTCGCGGGCGGTCCGGACCCGATCTTCCGCCCGCTGTTGCGGCGCATCGGTCTCAATCCGCCGGGCACCATCACCTCGATCGTTGACGTGTCCGGCAGCCTGTTCGAGACGCGCTTCCGCGAACTGAATGGCAATGAGGCCGGGTTCTTCGACCGCTTCGTCAGCCAGTCCAAGTTCGCGCGGCTGCATTCGAGCTACGAGGACTCGTTCTTCGGCCACACGTTCACGTATGGCGACTTTTTTGGGCCGTCCCAGGACAACGACTGGTCGGCGCGTTACGGTCTCACCTGGAAGCCGAACAACCGCAACAAGGTGGCCTTCAACTTCCAGAAGCGCATCTCGATCGACCAGGGCTTCAGCCGCACGTTTGTTGATGCCCAGGGCAATTCGACGGAGCCTGCCTACCCGTGGAAGTGGGCGCACCGCATCGACCACGCCCCGACCTACCTCGACGACAACGTCCAGGGCTCGGTCGAGTGGCGCCGCACGTTGTCGGCGACTGGCTATACGCAGTTCCAGATGTCGCACGCCTACTACGCGCAGCGCCGCGACGTGATGGGCAAGCAGTGGGGTGAGCTCGAGGCGCCCGACGACTTCTCGCTGCCGCCGGGCGATCCGCGCCGCTCCGACTACTTTTATGACACGGGCGACAACAACACCTGGCAGGACACGCGCAACTCGACATGGGCGTTCGAAGGCAGTGGGGTCCAGCGCTTCTTCAAGCGACACGAGTTTGAGCTGGGCTTCGAGCACCAGTTCCAAAGCGTCCAGTACCTGACGATCCAGGATCCATGGGTGTTCGACCCGGATGGGCTGGGCGGCTCGCACGACCTGTGGAAGGTGCACCCGATGATCGGGGACATCTACCTGCGCGACCGCATCGAGTACGAAGGGTTTGTCGGCAATGTCGGGCTGCGCGCCGACTACTGGTTTGCCGGGCGCGAAGCCGAGGCCGCGATGGCCGACACCGCCAACGGCAACATCACCGCCGGCACGCGCGACCTGTTCTACGACGAGACCCACTCGTTCTTCGGCCGCCGCTACAAGCTGCACCTCTCGCCGCGCGTGATCGTGGCGCACCCGATCAGCGAGAGCAGCAGCTTCTTCTTCAACTACGGCCAGTTCACGCAAAATCCGTCCTACCGCTACGTCTATTCGAAGTTGTCTTCGATCTCGAGCGAAGCGTTCCCGCTCCAGGGCAACCCGAACCTGAACCCCAAGGTGTCGATCAACTACGAGGTCGGCGCCAAGAACCAGTTCACCAAGACCTCGGCGGTCAACATCACGTTCTTCGTCAAGGACGTCTACGACTACCCCTCCGCTACCACGATCAATCGCCAGCAGGGTGCGAGCCTGGTGCCGGTCCTGCTCTACCTCAATGGCTCCTTCGCCCGCGCCAAGGGCTTCGAGATTGAAGTCCAGAAGCGGCGCAGCCACTACTGGGCTGGCAAGCTCAGCTACACGTTCCAGCAGACGCAGGGCAAGGACAGCGATCCCAATGAGCAGCGTATTGTGCTCGAGGGCGGTGGCAACGCCAACGACACGCGCTTGGGCCAGATCTTCGTGTCGTGGAACCGGCCGCACCAGTTCTACAGCAACTTCGACATCCGCTTCGACAACGAGTCGCCGAACCACTTTGGCTGGGCCAAGCACAGCGGCATGAACGTGACGGTCCAGGCGCGCTCGGGCAGGCCTTACACACCGCGCGCGCTGGTCAATGGCGCCTCGGTGCAGATCGGCGAGTCGAACTCCAAGAACGTGATGGTCCAGTTCACCTCGGACCTCAAGTTGAACCACTCGTTCCGCTTCGCCGGCCGCCGCATCGATCTGGGTGTCCAGGGTACGAACATCTTCAACAACTACCTGATTCAGCGTCTCGACCCGCTCACCGGCAAGGGCTACGAGTGGGGCAAGGGTCTGTTCTCGCCCGAAGCGAACCCCGGTTTCTCCCAGGCGGACTTCAACTACCTGCGCATCTCGCAATTCGATGATCCTTCCAACTACGGACCGGGGGCGCAGTGGCGCCTGAACTTCGACTATGACTTCTAGTCTCCGTATGCTGGCCGCGCTGTTCGCGATCGCATTGGCGTTAGCTCCGCTGCGCGAAGCACGCGCCGGGCAGGCGCTGGGCGACCAGCGTGTCGGCACGTCATCCGGCAGCTTCCTGCGCATCGGCGTGGGCGCACGTGCCATCGGGCTCGGTGAGTCGTTCGTCGCCGTCGCCAACGATCCGAGCGCGATCTACTGGAATCCCGCCGGGCTCGCCTCGATGCAGCGCAAGGAGATGCTGGTCTCGCACGTCGAGTGGCCCGCCGAAATCCGCTACGAGCATATGGCGCTGGCGGTGCCGGTGCGCAAGTTCGGCGGCTCGCTGGCGTTCCAGTTCGGCGTGTTGACCACGCAGATCGATGAGACCACCGAACTGCAGCCGTTCGGCACGGGGCGCTCGTTCAACTACTACGATGCCGTCGCGGGCGTCGCCTATGCGCGGCGCTGGACGGACAAGCTGCTGGTCGGCGCCGGCGCCAAGTTCGTGCGCGAGGATCTGGGCTCGGACGTGGGCGGACCGGTCACCAACGTCATGCTCGTCGACATCGGCTCGATCTATTACCTGGGCTACGGCAGCGTGCGCATCGCCACGTCGCTCTCGAACTTCGGCTCGCAGTTCAAGCCCAAGTCCAAGACCGATGGCGGCCAGTGGGTGTCGCCGACCACGGGTGAGCACCGCAGCTACGACGGCTTCGATCCGCCCACGGTGTTCCGCTATGGCATCGCCTTCGAGCCGATCGAGAATGCGTCGCAGCGCCTGACCACCTCGCTCGAGGCCAACCAGCCCTCGGACAACGCGCTGGTGATGAAGATGGGTGCGGAGTGGACGTGGAACTCGAAGCTCGCGCTGCGCTCGGGCTATAACTTTAACTCCGACGAGCTCAAGTTCTCGGCGGGAGCGGGGCTCTACGCTTCACTCGGCCAGAGCAAGCTCAACGTCGACTACGCCTACACGCAGGGCGACTTCCTCGGGGCCATCAACCGGCTGTCGCTGGGAGTGCGGTTCTAGTGCGCTCGCGGCTGGCATTGCTGCTGATCGCGATGGTCGCGCTCGCGGGTCTCTCGCTCGGCTGCGGCTCCAAGTTCGAGCTGCCGACCGAACGCCGCGGCATTCGCTCAGTTCCGACTGACCAGAGCTACCAGATGATCGCGACGTGGCATGGGCTCGACGGCATCCAAGACGCCCTGCTGACGCAAGGCACGGGCACGCAGTTGTTCCTGCTGTTCAATCACGGCGGCAGCGGCGGCGGACGGCGTGGCGAAGTGAAGGACTACTTCCTCTCGAAGCCCACGCCAGTCGGGCACACGATGGAGGGTGGCCTGTTCAACCCGGTGGCGATCGCCTCCGGGAGCGACGGCACGGGCGGCCTCTCGAATCGCGTCTTCGTGCTGGACCAGGGCGACACGCTGATCTCCAAGACCTTGTTCACCTTCTGCGACACGTGCGGCGTCGGCAAGACGCCCGTACGCCGCCGCTACATCACGGATCTGACGCGCTACTGGCGTGTGCGTGAGTACGGCCTGCTCGGCGGTGATTCCGTCAGCACCTTCTCCGACACCACGATGTCGTACGTCAACGGCATCGCCGCGGATGATGAAGGCAGTGTCTACGTGAGTGGCGTCGCCGACGTGCTGACCGCCGCCACCGAGCCGCGACTGTTCACGCGCAGCTTCGTCTACAAGATCTACAAGTACCGCCGTGGCCCGCGCTATCCCGGGATCGTGCCCAACGACGTCACGCTGCCGGGAGCTGCGTGGCACCGCGACACCACGTGGTTCCACAACGACGGCACGGGTGTCGGCTACATCCGCGACGCCCGTGGCATGGCGTGGAACGGCACGTTGCCCAAGGGCCTGTATGTCGCCGATTTCGGCAACAGCTCGGGCCAGAAGCTCAGCGACACGGACACCACCGGGTTCTTCCGCTACGAACAGGATGGTGACGGCGTGGGGATCTCGGGTCCCAAGGCCATCACCACCGATGCCGCGGGCTTCGTCTACGTGCTCGACTCCGGCAACCGCCGCGTGCTGCGCTTCAACCCGAGCGGCGGCTACGTCCAGCGCGTGGACATCGAACCGGATGATCTGGGTGCCCCACTACTCGGGCCCACCGGCGTCGCCGCCAGTGATTCCATCGTCTACGTGGCCGACCACGACCGTGGCGAAATCGTTCGCTACAAGAGGCGCAAGTGAAGCGATTCCCGATCCTGATGATGCTGACGCTGGCGCTCAGTGCCGCCGCTCACGCCGGTGTGCCGGTCGACCGCAATGAGCCGCACAGTGTGCCCACGCCGCAGTTCGTGCCGATGGCGACCGCGGACTCGATCGCCTACGCGGCCAAGGTCGCGGCCGGCAATCTGGTGGGCGTGACGATCACGAACTACGGCTTCATCGGGAACAATTTCATCTCGCGCGATCCCTCGTTCGAGTACCCGCTGGGCTCGGGCTACGAACATCTCGTCCGCGGTGGTCTGTGGGTCGGCGGCAAGGCGACGGACGAGAACGGCATCTTCACGGGTGTCGTCACGGCAGCCCTCGACGGGTCGCAGGGTCAGGCGAGCCAAGGCGCCACGGAATTCACACCGGCCGGCCGCGCCATTACCGTGCGCTCGACGCTGGCGAACAACGAGTTCTTCAATCGCAAGGCGGTGAGCGAGCTCGACCTGCTGTCGGACTTTTCCGACCGCCCGGCGAAGCGGTCCGACAATAACGGCGAGGGCCACCGCCCGATGGGGCTGTTGGTTCACCAGGAAAATTACGCCTGGTCGTTCTCGGACTTCGCCCACATCAACTTCTTCCACTTTGAGATCATCAACAACGGTCCACCGCTGCAGGACGTATGGGTGGGGCTGTACTCCGAGATGGCCAGCGGCTGCAAGCCGTGTTACTCGACCTGGCCCCCGGGAAGTACGGGCGAGCTCGGCAGCTGGTTCAAGAAGAAGTGGATCGGCGTCGACGACACGCTGACGATGAAGATCCCGACGGGCATGAAGTCCATTCCCGCGTTGTTCCGCGAACACTACTGTATCGCTCTGCCCGAGCCTGCCGGCTGCATGCTCCAGCGCGCCCCCTATTGGACGGGGATCAAGTTGTTGGGCGTGAAGCGCAGCCGCTCCGATACGGTCACGGTCAAGAAGACCACGTTCGCGGCGTGGGGATACGCGCCCGGTAGTTCACTGCGCGACGAGGACTCCGAGCGCTACGCCATCATGTCCTCAGGCACCGTGCAGCCCATCACCGGCGACTCGCTCATGCCGGGATCCGGAGATCCTGTGGCGCTACTCGCGACAGGGCCGTTCAGCCAGATTGATCCGGGCGACACGATCAGCGTGGACTTCGCGCTGGTCGGCGGCAACAACAACATCCCGTCGATCCAGGATCACTCGCGTTTCGCCCAACGCGCCTTCGACCGCAACTACATCGTCCCGGTCCCCCCGCCTTCACCGCGGCTCAAGGTGCTGGCGCGGCACAACGCGATCGATCTCTACTGGGACAACTCGCCCGAATTCGCGACCGACCCGACCAGTCCGCTGCCGCGCGACTTCGAGGGCTACCGCGTCTACATCGGCGAGGACCGCCTCGACCTGCACCGCACGGCGCAGTTCGACCTGAAGACGGCACCGCACGACACGACCGGCTTCAACACGGGCCTCGAACCGATCGCCGCCGACACCACGATCGATGGTCAGCACTACGACTACCGTTACACCATCGATCACCTGCGCGACGGCTTTAAGTACTTCCTCGCCGTCACCTCGTTCGATCTGGGCAACATCGAGATCGAATCGCTCGAGAGCGGCATCCTCCAGAACAAGTCGCTGGGCTTTGCCTCGCCCGCGCCGGGGGAGAAGATCGGCACCGACAAGGTGACGGTGTTCCCCAACCCGTACCGCGTCGAGGCGCGCTGGGACCAGGGCCAGAAGGTGCGCGACCACTACCTGTGGTTCGCGAACCTGCCCAAGCGCGCGACGATCAAGGTGTTTTCGCTGTCGGGTGACCTCGTGTTCGAGACCGACTTCGACGGCGCGACCTACCATGGCGCCACCAGCCGCGGCATCTACAACCCGAGCACCGATTTCGACGTCGATGCGCCGACGCTGTCCCAGCGCACCTATGGCTGGAACATGATCACGCGAGGCGGCCAGGCGGCGGCTTCAGGGCTGTACATGTATGCGATTGAAGACAAGGCGACCGGCGACAAACAGCGCGGTAAATTCCTGATCGTCAAGTCGGACCGGGAGGACTTCTAGTGCGCCCCGTTCGCATGATTCAGGTCGCCGCACTCGCAAGTCTGCTCGCGCTGTCGGGGACGGCCTGCTCGACGAAGAAGGTCATGCAGCCCAACGTCGCCCCGCAGACGCAGTTGTTCGTCCAGTACGACGCAAACGATGGCGGGCCGCACACCGTCTATCACATCGCGCATCTCTACTGGTACGGCAGCGACCCCGACGGTTTCGTGCAGGGCTACGACATCCGCTTCATCTGGCCGGCGGGCGACCAGAACCCGCCGTGGACGCGCACCGCGAACACCGACTCGTTGTTCGTGATCCCTGACACCACAGGTATCTCGAACCCGACGTTCCAAGTGCGTGCCGTAGACAACGACGGGCTTGCCGACCCGCAGCCGCCGCAGCAGACCTTCAGCTTCAGCAACCAGGCGCCGGTCGTTACTCTGGTCGACCCGCCGGGGCTCAACGAAGTGACCTTCGCATCGCAGACCATCGATTGGGTCGGCGTCGATCCAGACGGCGATGCCGGTCTGCTGACCTTCCGCGTGTGGCTCGAGGGCAACCAGGCGAATCCGCATATCCTCACGGGCAACGAGCTGACGCTGCCGACGTCCGACTTCCTCACGGGCGGGCAATTGCGCGCCGGGCTCGACACCGCGACCGTGTTCGTGCAGGCCATCGATCCGGGTGGCCGTGTGAGCAACATCGCCAGCGCGACTTGGCGCGTGCGTCCGCCGGTTCCGAATCCGGCACAACGCGCGCGGTTGTTGCTGATCGATGACATCAGCACAGCGGATGATGCGAGTGGAAACTATGACCGGTTCTACAACACCGCGGTTGCGAACTCAGGTATTCCTGTGGGCAGTTGGAGTGTCCTGCAACTGGAATCAGGTCGAACCTTCCGGTCGTCCAAGGACCTGGAGCAGTCCTTCGAGCTGTTCGATGCGGTGGTCTGGTATCGCGGCAGCGCACGCTACTCCAGCACTCGCGACACGCTGCTGACCCGGCACAGCGATGGAGTCGGCGCCTACCTGAACGCCGGCGGGAAGTTTTACCTCGAGTCGTTGGACATGATCTCCTCGGGCCAAACATCTGGGCTGCTCCCCGAGTCGTTCATGCAGGACTTCATGGGATCCGACTCCTTGTTCAAGCACAAGCCGTTCGGTTCCAACGATCGCATCCCGAGCTTCTCGCTTTCCAAGGAGGCGTACGTCGACACGATCAACGGGGTCGAGGTTCACCACCTTGCGTTCCTGCATAGCACCCTGTTCGCGGATAGTCTCAAGTCGAACATAAATACAGGCGGATTGAGGGCCTTTGGCGTGCGCGATACGGCTGACGTCGTGCTTTGGGCTAGAGACAGCACGCTGAAGGAGCTCCAGCCGTTTGATGCCCCGGTCGCCGTGAGGACCCAGACCACCTCCGGTGGAAAGATCGTCGCGACCTCGGTCCAAATTCTCGGGCTGGGTGGCTTTACCGCGCCAACGGCTCGGTTCATCTCCAAGATATTTGTCTACCTCGGGATCGCGCCCTAGGGCTCCGCAGTACTTGCATTGCCGTAACTCCGCGCAGAGCACCAGCGTGTCGCCACAATTCCCCCGCGACTCGTAGTGTTGTTTACCCACATCAAACGCAGATCGTCCCCGTAAATTGTGCTGAGGCTGTTGTTTCGGATCGCACGGCAAGCTGTTAGACTTGATCCGGCTTCCCCCAATTTGAGTGGAATGCGGTGCCTTATTTACTTGGGAGCTGCATTCAAATTTGCACCCAGGGAGGGCACTGCCACCTCTTTTACGAGATCTTGGTGCCGCGTCCTGAGTTCACAGTCCTATTTTCGTGAAGGGGTGTCTCTCATGAAGAAATTGTTTTCGGTTTTTGTTGCTGCGCTGCTGAGCGCGGGGATCGTCGGCGTTGCTGCCGCGACGATTTACCCGAACCCGAGCTGTCCGGACTCCATGACGATCCAGAAGCTCCAGGATCCCACGGCGCT
>JAYSRO010000233.1:0-6000 GCA_043720995.1 Candidatus Eiseniibacteriota bacterium | reverse complement strand
CCGGCGGCCTGATCACCGGCCTGATCGGCATCGCCATGCAACCCTGGCGCCTGCTCGCCGATCCCAAGGGCTACATTTTCACCTGGCTCGTCGGCTACTCCGGCGGACTCGGCTCAATCGCCGGCGTGCTGATCGCCGACTACTGGATCGTGCGCCACCGCAAATTGGATCTTGCAGGGTTGTACTTGCCCGATGGTCAGTACGGCGGCTGGAGCATGCCGGCCGTCATCGCGACCCTCATCGGCTGCGGCCTCGCATGGGGAGGACTCGTGATCCCCGCGCTGAAGCCGCTTTACGACTACGGCTGGTTCGTGGGTTTCTTCGCGGGCGGCATCGTGTATGTGGCGTTGAAGGGACGCGGAGCCCCGGCGAGGGCGAGCGCGTAGCGGGCGACGGTCTGCGCGGAGAGATGATGCGGGCGAGCGCGTTCGATTCCAACGCTTCTGCCTTCGAGCAGTTCCTGACGAACTCCTGTCAGTGATTGGCCAGCGCCCGTTTCGCGTCCTCCCGCTTTTGCGCCATGAACTCGCTACCGAATCTCAGCTCCGCCGTGAACTGGTTATGACCGCGACAGCGAAGCCTCATGCGGTCCGTCGTTGCCTCGCCTCCGCGCGCGACTTCGTCGATATGATCGAATTCCAGCAGAGATCTCGCTGAGCACCGCCTTCCTGTCTCACCGACAAAAGTGCACTGACCCTGGTCACGCTCCCACACTTCGCGCTTCACGTGCGCGGGGATCGTGCGCGGCGCGGTGCTCTCACGCAGCTTCGACTGCGGCCGCTCGGTCGCGGCGAACTTGGCCTTCTCCGTTTCCTTCACCAACAGCTCGAGCGCACGCTCGATCAACTGCGCGACGTCGCGACCCAAAGCCCCATGGCTGGCCAGCGACTGGATGTAACGCAGGTTGTCATGCGCCTCTTTACTGATGGTGACGCGAAGCTCGAAGCGCCCCGCTGACAGCGGCGCGAGCTTCGCCTGAGCGGCGGGAACTTCGACCTGGGCCTTAGCAACATCCACGATTGGCGTGGGTTCGGCGCACGTCTCAACAGGCCCCGGGGCCTGTAACGTGACACTAAACAACGAAGTCGCGGCCTCCGGAGATGCATCCGTCGAGGGCGCGCTCGCTGGGAACGTTGTTTCCACAACAGGCCCCGGGGCCTGTAAGGCGACACTAAACACCGGCGGAGTCGGAGGCACCGGACGAATTCGCGTCGGGGCATCCGCCTGCGGAAAGCGCTTCGCCAACATCAACGAGATCTTCGTTTTCGTCTGGTAGGCCGCGGCAAGCATCAGCTCGCTCACGTTGCTCTCGGTGAGATGCGCCGCAAGCAGTCCGACCGCGCTCACGTGAAGCCGGCCATCGCCAAGCGCCGGCAGGAGCTCCGGAAAGCGCCGCACCGCACGCGCCGCGCGAATGCGCGTGGCCGCGGAGTCCTCCGACATGTACATCGCCTCGACGCAATACGCGAACATCGAGGAGTACCCCTCCGGCAGGTACAACCGGCGCGCATCGAACTCCGCCATGAACTCCAGCAACCGGACAATGGAACAGCGCACATCGGTCAGCGCCGCCGTTAACTCGCGGTTCAGCACGAAGTCGCTCATGTGACGAATGGAATTTTTGCTCATCGCGAAGACCACCTGCCTCGGGGGCGGATGGATAGGTGGACGGAGCTCCCGCCACCGACGAGATGAATGTAGCATCGTGATTTCGGGCGCGATGGCGGACGCGTGGCGGGTAAAACGGGTGTCGCCACGCAATCCGCGCGGGAAACTTCACGCCGGCGGGCGGGGCCGCATCCTGCGAGTGTTGGGAGCGAGCTCGCAGGGCAGTGTCGGGGCGAGACCAGTGGCTCCATCCAGAGCCGTCAAGATAATTTTCGCCCCGCCCCCGCTTACGCCCCAATCCCCCGCTTCGCCTTCCTCACCAGCTCGCCAATCAGGTTCCGCCCCCGGCGCTCGCGTGAGCGCGCATCGCGATTGCGAATGATCGCGGCATACACGTCGGCCGCAGGCGTGCGCACGCGCTTGAGCTCGGGGTCCGTGTCGAGTGCTACGCGATAGAGCCCGAAGTCGCTGTCGATCCCCAGCGGCAGGCCCCACTCGCGATTCGTCGTGATGCTCCAGCACACATAGGCGCGCACGGGGATGCCGGCCTCGCAGGCGCGCTGCACTTCGCGCAGGTGGCGGCGCAGGTAGTTGGCACGCGTGACGCCGTCGGCATGCTCGACGCTGCCGTTCTCTATGATCAACAAATCCATGCCGGGGAACATCCGGCGGTAGCGGCGCAGCAGCCGCAGCAATCCACCCGGATACACCGGCGCCTTCGAATAGCGGCCTCCCAGCGAATCGAACAATCGCGCAATCCTGTCCCAGCGCACTTCCGGTACGCCCCAGTAATAATCGAAGCCCACGAAGTCCAATTGGCCCACGCATTCGGCGGGGCACAGGAACTCCGGCAGGCGGCCGGCCATGCCGAGGTACCACCAATTGGTGTTGGTGATCGCCGAGAACAATCCTCGCCAGCGCGCGATGAAAGTGAATAACCGCGATCGCCACGAGTGCAGCTTGCGTGTGCGGTCCCGCGCGCCGAGTTCCACAAAGCGCACCTTCGCGGGGTCGCCGAGCAGCCGCGCCGCCAACGCCCGCGCGATATCCACCTCGCGCCCGCTCCAGCCTTGAGCGGCCACGTCGAATTGCGCGAACGGCGAGCCGCCCTCGCGCAACCCCACGACGAGTTCGCCGCGCGCGACGATTTTCGCGATCCCGGGGTGGATCTGTGGCGCTCCGGGCGGAGTCTGTTGCGCTCCCGGCTGCGCGCCCACCGGCGCACTCGTGGGCCCCCCGGGCTGCGCCGCCGTCCCACGCAGCGTGTTCGTGGCCGCCGCGGCGCCGCCCGCACCCATCACGGTCTCGACCGCCGCGTCCAGTTCATCGAGCAGCCCTTCATGATTGGGTGTGACGGCGGCGCACGTCCAGGTATCGTTGCTCGCGAGATCGATGCGCCGCCACGCGGCGTCCTCACGCCCCGCCACCATGTCGAGCAACAGGTTGTCGGACGCGAGTGCTGCGACGCGACCTCGCCGCAATAATTCGAAGCCCTCGGCCAGCGCACTCACGAAGTGCAGCTTCGGCGGCTCGGGCAACACGCGCAGCAGCGGGCCCGAGTTCGAGCCGCGCACCACCCCGATACGCACGCCCGCCAGGTGGCGCGCATCGTTGAGCGGGCTCGACGCGCGCACCACCATCTGCGGGCGCATCGACGCATAGGCCCGCGAGAACATCACGTGCCGCTCGCGTTCGGGCGTCCAGCTCAGGGCGCCCATGGCGACGTCGATTTCACCCGAGCTCCCCGTCGTCGGCGCATCGCGTCGCGCCTGCTCACGCCGCTGGAATTCCTCGGGGTCGTCGGTGCGTGAGGCGATGCGGTCGAGATAGTCCTGCACCACACCCGGCATTCCGAGCACGAACGGATTCGTGCCGACCTTCGCATCCGGAACGATCGACCGGATTCGCGTGCGGGCGCGCGCATGAGCGATGAACAGGCTGCGCATCAGCGCCGAGGCGGCCGCGATCTGCTCGCCATTCGAAGCACCCTCGAGTCCCGGCGGCATCATATAGTCGCGCTGCCCCCAGATCTTGAGGTAGCCCAGCGGTATGAAGGTCGGCTCATTGAAGGTGATCCACCAGCCGACCTGCGCCCCGAGCTTGCGCGCAACGACTTCGGCGTACTCGGCGAAGTGGTCGGCGAACGTTTCGCCCAGCATGCCGCCTTCTGCTTCGAGGTAAGGCGGCCAGGTGAAGTGGTGCAACGTCACGATCGGGCGCATGCCCGCATCGACGATGCACCGCGTGAGCTTTGCGTAGTGCTCGAGGGCTGCGACGTCGTACTCGCCGGGCCGCGGCTCGACGCGCGTCCACGACACCGAGAACCGGAACGCCTTGCAGCCCAGCCCGCGCGCCAGCTCGATGTCCTCGGGATAGCGGTTCCAGAAGTCCGTCGCCCTGCCGCGCGGAGTGCGGCCTGTGGCGCGTTCCCAGATGTCGCGGATGTCCTCGCGCTCGGGGTCGTAGGATTCGCACTGGTGATCCGAGGTCGCCACGCCGAAAACAAAGGTCTCGGGGAAGCGCGGGTCAGGGCGTGCGGATGAGCGGGCTCTGGTCATGGGCGGTCCGGCTATCCTGCGGCGCAGTCGCGTATCGTGGCAAACGTGAAGGCCAAGGCGACGTGGCCGGGCGCAGCGACCGGGACTCAAGTTCATGGAGGAGCAGGTGAGCATGCCAGTCATCTCGGGCCGACGTGGCGGACGCGCGGCACGCCCAATACGCGCGGCGCGCGCAATTCACGCGGCGCGCGCGATAGTGCTACTCGCGACGCTCGCGCTAGTGGGTACGCTGCCCCTCCGCGGCTCCGCCACCGCCAACGACGCGTCGCCCGCCGCCGACGCCGCGTCGAGCGCCACGGCGCCGCGCCGCTCCGTGACCTTCCCGATGCGCACGATGGGCACTTACGCGAACGTCACGATCGTTACCGATGACTCCGCCCGAGCCAGCGCTCCGGCTCACATCGCCCAACAGGTGCTCGCGCGCGTCGACTCATTGATGAGCAACTGGACGACCACCAGCGAAGTCGCCCGCCTCAATCGCGTGTGCGCGGATGGCCCCACGCTCGTGCAGCCCGAAGTCGCGCGCGTCATCGCCCATGCGCTCGAAGTGTGGCGCGGCAGCGAGGGCACATTCGATATCACCATTGAGCCACTGATCCGCGCGTGGGGCTTCATCGGTGGCAAGCCGCATGTGCCGGCGGATTCGGTGGCCGTCGCGGCGTTCCACCGTGTCGGCGCCGGCCAGCTGCGCTTCGACGCCGCAACCGGCACGCTCGCCTACGCGAACCCCGGCGTACGCATCGACTTGGGCGGCATCGCCAAGGGCTACGCCGTCGACGTCGCGGCCGACTCGCTCCGCGCGCATGGCATCACCGATGCGCTGGTGGACCTCACCGGCAACATGCGCGCGATGGGGCATTCCGCGACGTCGACGGGCTGGCGTATCGGCCTGCGCGATCCCCGCGACCGCGTGCCCTACTTCGCGAAGATCACGCTCAAAGGCGAGGCCATCTCGACGTCGGGCAAGTACGAGCAATTTGTGGCGGCCAACGGCAAGACCCACGGCCACATCATGGATCCGCGCACCGGCCAGCCGGCCGATGGACTGCTGGCGGTGACCGTCATTTCGCCCAGCGCCTTTACCTGCGACAGTTGGGATACGCCATTGTTCGTGCTGGGCCCCGCGAAGGCCAGAGCACTCGCGAAGGCACACACCGATTTCGACGCCGTGCTCGTCACGCCCGGCCTCGACGGTGTCGACACGCTGTGGGTCGAAGCGCCGCTCGAGGATCGCGTCGTACTGGACGCGGCCGCCGCGCGGATGTTTCATGTGGTGGTTTTCTAGTTGGCCGTTGAGCCAGACTCGGCCACTGTCTCTCCGCGCGAAGCGCCCCAAACGGAGTGCCGTTGATCACGCTCTATGGCATCCCCAATTGCGACACGGTGAAGCAGGCCCGCGCCTGTCTCGACGCCGCCGGCCTGGCCTACGAGTTCGTTGATTTCAAGAAGTCGCCGCCCGATATCGCGCGAGTGACTCGCTGGTACAAGCAGCTCGGCGCCGGCATCGTGCTCAACCGTCGCGGGACCACATGGCGGCAACTCGACGCCGCCACCCAGGCCCGTGCCTCCACGGAAGCAGGCGCTATCGCGCTGCTCGTCGCAAACCCCTCCGCGATCAAGCGCCCGGTGATCGAATCCGGCGCGACGCTGCTGATCGGCTTCGACGCGGCGCAGTACGCGAAACTCTTGAAGTAGTGGTTCGCGTAATTCCGCGGCGCCCGCCAAGAGCCTGAAGTTGCAGTCCGCGACTCCCACCGCGAAGCAACTTCCCGGTCGCGAACCCCCCGCTCTGCGCCTTCCCGCCCGCGATTCGACCCGCGCAACGCAAATCGAA
>JAYSRO010000232.1:0-6004 GCA_043720995.1 Candidatus Eiseniibacteriota bacterium | reverse complement strand
TCGTTCGCCGACTTCTTCGCGTCGATGGCCAGCGCCGAGTAGTCGCGCCACGTGTCCGGGTAACCGATCTTTTCCATGATGGCCGTAAGCTTTTTCTGCGCGGCCGCCTTGGTTTCAGGTCCCATCCAATCGAGTGCCGCGATGCTTTCGCCCAGGGCGGCGCGCAGGTTGGCGACCATCTCCGCCATGCGCGCCTTGGCTTCGGGCGAGAACGCCTTCGCCACGTACGCCTTGCCCACCGCCTCACCCATCGTGCCGTCGACAGCCTGGATCGCGCGCTTCCAGCGCGTCGAGGGCGCCTTCTGCCCGGAGATCGCGGCCTGGTACTTGAACCGCTCGTTGAAGAAGTCGTCGCCGATCCAGCTGGAATTGCCGCGCACCACCGCGAAGCGCATGTAGGCGCGCCAGTCTTCGACCGGCGTGTTCTTCATCAGGTTGCCGATCTGGCGGGCGAACGAGGGAACGCTGACGTTGAGCCTGCCCGTGGGGCTGGCGAGCGTCGGCAGGCCGGCGGCCTTGAAGTAGCCGGCCCAGTCCATCCCCGGCGCCATCGCCTGCAACTCCGCCACGCTCATGTTGTGGTAGATCGCTTCCGGCTGGCGCATGGCGACACGGGTCATCGAGGAGTCCGCCAGGGCGGTTTCGAGCTTCATCACCTTCTGCGCATCCGCCTGTGCCTGCTCGGCCGTCTCGCCCAGCATCTCGAACGTCTTCACGGCATAGTCGGTGTAGGCCTTGCGCACCGCTTCCGACTTGGGATCATTGCGGAAGTAAAAGTCGCGCTCGGGCAATCCCAGTCCGCCCTGGTTCAGGGCGCCGATCATGCGAGAGCTGTTCTTGAAGTCCGTCTCGCTCGCCAGCGCGAACGGGAAGCTCATGCCCGAAGCATTGAAGTCGGCGATCACGGCCTGCAGGTCCGCCGCAGTCTTGATGCCGGCGACCTGCGCCAGCAGTGGCTGGACCGGCGCGATCCCTTCGCGGTTGGAGCGCACCGAGTCCATCAGTGCCGCGTAAAGGATGCCGACCTTGCGCACGGTGGCGTCCTTCTCGGTCGCGACAGACGCGGCCGCGCCTTCGACCGCCACGCGCAGGATTTCCTGGTTGTGGTCATGCACATCGCGGAACGCACTCAGCGCCATGTAGGACGGCGGAATCTGCGCGGTATCCGCCCAGGTGCCGTTGGCGTACTTGTAGAAGTCGTCGCACGGCGCGACCGCGGAATTCATGTAGGCCTTGTTGACGCCGTGCGGTTCCGCGGCGGCAGCACTCGCGAGCGGAACGAGGGCGCCCAGCCACAGCGCGAGCAACAGGGTGCGTCGAATCACAGGGATCTCCTTCAAGAGGGATTCGGGGAGGGGCCCGCGCGTTCGCAAGGGCGGCAGGGACCCTAGCGCAGCGCGCCTCGGCGCTGCCAGCGCGGGCGACGGGCGCGTCGAACAGGCCCACCGGCGCGGGACGCCGCGGCTGCTCCCAAACGGACGACCGGGGCCACGGACGCGGACGGCCATGCGGGGTCCAGGCGGGCTCCGGCGGGCGGGGAATGTCACGCAACCGCTGCTCCGCCTTGCTTCACGGGTGTTCCGTCCCCTATCGTCCGCCGCTCTTGGGCCTTCGCACGCGAGCCTGGCCGCAACCCTCATTGGGCGCGCCGTCGCATGCTTGGCCGCTGTACCGGGATTTTGGGGGAGGAAGGATGCGATTCCGTCTGTCTTTGGCCCTGATCGCCGCGGCCATCAGCTTCAGCGTATCAGGCGCCGCCGCGGATCCGACCGGCCGCTTCGTGACGCTCACGCCCACCGTGGGATTCACGGTGTTCGACGGCGATATCAAGGCGCCGACGCAGTCCCTGAAGGACGTCGGCTACTACGGCGGCCGCGTGGGCTACCAGTGGAACAACTGGCTCGCGCTCGAGGCCGCGGCCGGAGTCGCCTCGACGCACGAGAACGCGCCGGGCGGCAACAAGATCTCGTACTGGCATGGCTCGGGGAACCTCGTGCTGACGCCGTGGCGCGGCTTGATCGGCAACCCCTTCCTGTCCTTCGGCTTCGGCCGCGCGTCATTGTCCCCCAAGGACAAGTCCGTCGGCTTCCCGCTCTACGCGGACGACCCGGGCAACCTGCCGCAGGGCGGTTTCGAATCTGCCATCGGCTGGACGGCGTGGTTCACCGACCGCTGGGGCATTCGCTTCGAGGGCCGCGACGTCGCGTGGCAGCCCAAGGATGACCTGACCAAGCCGCGCACGCACACGATGATCACCGCGGTGGCGTTGAGCTACACCTTGGGCTCCAAGCCGCGCGACACCGACGGCGATGGCGTGCCGGACCGCCGGGATGCCTGCGCGAACACGCTGGCGGGCGCCACGGTCGATGCCACCGGTTGCCCGAAGGACTCCGATGGCGACGGCGTGCTCGACGGCCTCGACAAGTGCGCCGACACGCCCAAGGGCGCCAAGATCGATGCGACGGGTTGCCCGACGGATGCCGACGGCGATGGTGTATTCGACGGCCTCGACGAATGCGCCGACACGCCCAAGGGCGCCACCGTCGACGCCAAGGGCTGCACCAGCGACAGCGATGGCGACGGCGTGCTCGACGGCCTCGACAAGTGCCCGGACACGCCGAAGGGCGCCAAGATCGACGCCACGGGTTGCCCGATCGACTCCGATCACGACGGCGTGTTCGATGGCCTCGACAAGTGCCCCGACACGGGTTCTGGGATCGCCGTCGATTCCGTCGGTTGCCCGAAGGACTTCATGAAGCACGAGCAGGAACTGCTCGATACCGGCAAGATTCGCCTGCAGAACGTGCAGTTCGAGTTCGGCAAGGCAGACCTGAAGGCGGAGTCGAAGCCGACGCTCGACGGGGTCGGCGACCTGTTGAGCCACTGGCCTGACCTCAAGATCGAGATCGGCGGACACACCGATTCGAAGGGTTCGGCGAAGCTCAACTCGAAGCTCAGCCAGGCGCGCGCGGATTCCGTGCGCGCATACCTGCTGGGACGCTTCCCGAAGCTGAATGGCGCACAGTTCACGACAAAGGGCTACGGGCCGTCACGGCCGATTGTGGCGAACACCACCGAAGAGCTGCGCGCGCTCAACCGCCGTGTCGAATTCGTGGTGCTCAACCAGGGCGTGCTGCAGCAGGAGATCGAGCGGCGCTCGAAACCCGCGACAATGCCCACAACGACGCCGGCACCGACGGATTCGACGGAAACACCCGGCGGCGGGAAGTAGCCCGCTCGCAACTTTTGGCGAACAACCGAATACAGAACGAGCGGTGCGTGGACGACCTCACGCACCGCTCGTTTGTTTGTGGTTCGCGTCCGACTATTTGCTGTCGGGGCTGATCACGGGCTGGTCGCCAACGCTCACCCCTGCGCCGTGACGATAAACGAGCATGCCGCCACGGTGACCGGCGACACCGATGGCGACCGCTGACGCCAATTGCAGCAGCAAGGCGATGACGCTGACGAGGCCGCGCATGGCGCCCATACCCACTTCCGCCAGCCGCGCGATCAGTGCGCCACCCGCGAGCCAGATCGCCAACTTCGCGAGATCGCCATGTGAATCCACGGTGTGCTCGGCGATCCGCTGCACCTTCTCGGCGTGGTCGGCGGCCTGCTCACCCGTCAGGATCCCGGCGACCCCCGCCACCACCGCGATCACCAGCAGCGCGAGGGCGGCCTTGCGCCACCACGGTCCGTCGGTGGCGCGGCCCACCAGGTCGAACAGGAACGAAATGATGACCAGCACCACGGGAAAATGCACGATCAGCGGGTGAAGCGGCACCTGGAACACCATGGAGACCTCCGTGCGGCAGTGACTCGATGAGGGACGACACGCATCCAAGCTAGCCGCATGACGCACCTGCTCCAAGTTGCTAGTGTCCGCGCGTGCCGAACCCCTCGATCAGCGAAACGCCGCCCAGCACGCCGCGGCGCACGAGCCCCATGGTCGCCATCGCGGGCGCGCTCGCGGTCGTGGTGCTGAACGCGCTGTTGCTGGCGCTCGCCCTCGGCGGCATTGACGTGCTGCTCATACACGCGCGCGCCCTGGCGTTGCTGGCGGTCTGGGCGGCCGGCGGCATCACCCTGGCGCTGCTGCAACCGGTGCGCCGTCACGACCCGCAGGCGCTCAAGCAGGAGTCCAAATTCTCGCTGGTGATGATGCTGGTGCTGCCGCTGCTCACACCGCCGCTCGCAGCACTCGGCGAGCGGCTCGGCTTGTTTCTCGAGTTCGCCAAGACACCGGCCGAATGGGCCGGAGTTGCCGCCGTGGCGCTGGGGCTCGCCATTCGCATCGCCGGCATGGTCCGCCTCGGCTCACGCTTCTCGCCGCTCGTCGCGGTGCAACAAGACCACGCGCTCGAAACGCACGGCATCTACGCGGTCGTGCGGCACCCCGGTTATCTCGGAGCATTGTTGGCGTGCGTGGGCGGGATGGTGGCGTTCGGGAGCGCGCTCGCGCTGCCGCTCGTGGCGGCGTTCGCCGGGCTGCTGCAGGCACGCATCGCGCGCGAAGAAGTGCTGCTCGAGCAACACTTTGGCGAGGCATTTCTCGATTACCGCCGGCGTGTGGGCGGGCTGCTGCCCCGGCTGTGGCCGGCGCGCGCGCCGCGATCCGAACTCTAGCCGCCCAGCGATCGCCCGGGCAGGAACCGGCACAACCGCGCGCAGGAAACTGGTGCGCCCGCCCGGCCTGCGCTATCGTGGCAGCATGCGCATTGCCTACCACGTCATGTCGTCACCGCTCGGGCTGTTGTTTCTCGCCAGTGGCCCGAAGGGCCTTCAGTACCTTGAGTTCATGGATCGCAAGAGCATCAAGCGGATGATTGCCGCCCACGCCGACCACCACGCCGGTGCGACGTGGGAACCTTCACTGCTGGAGCTCAAGGATGCCGTGGATCAACTCGAGGGCTACTTCTGTGGCGCGCTGACGACGTTCGACCTGACGCTCGCCCCCGCCGGTACCGACTTCCAGCACACCGTGTGGAAGTCGTTGCTCAAGGTTCCTTACGGCGAGACGCGCAGCTACGGGCAGATCGCCAAGGCGATCAAGCAGCCGAAGGCGGCGCGCGCGGTGGGCCTCGCCAACAACCAGAACCCGATCTCCGTCGTGGTCCCCTGTCACCGCGTCATCGGCGCGAACAAGAGCCTCGCGGGTTATGCGGGCGGCGTGCAACGCAAGAAGTGGCTGCTCGCGCACGAAGCCAAGTTCGCGCAGCACGGCGAGACCGATGCCGACTTGTTCACCGCGGCGTCGAGCCGGTCCGGCAACAAGCGCGACTCAACGCCCGGACGCTAGCCGGACGCCCGATTAGTTCAGCCGCACGCTGAAGATCACCGCGAACACTTTTCCGGCGGCGAGATTGAGCTGGGCGTTGGCTTTCACCTGGTTGCCCAGATCGATGCGGCCCGCCACGACGCTCACGGCGTCGCCGTCGATCGCATCGGTGACCGCGCTCCCCGCGTTGGCGGCGGTGAACAGCGCCGACTCCTCGACGCCCGTGCAGTTCGCGGCGGCGCATGCGGCCGGCGCGTTGGTCATGCGCAGGGTGCCGCCGAGATACTGGAACGCGGGGTCCAGCACATCCGCAAGGCTCACGTCGGTCAAGGCGCCGCCCGGATTGTTGACGTAGATCAGGAAGCGGAACAGCGTCCCCTTGGCGAGCACCGTGGCGTTGGGAATCGGCGTGCCGTCCACGCGGAACGCGCGCTTCACCAGCGCCAGCACACTGACGGCGGTGGGGTCGCTGGCGCTGTCGTTCGCGGCGTTGCTGTCCCCGCCCGTCGAGACGTAGGCGCGATTCGTCACGCTGGGTACCGCGGCAGCGGACGGCGTGACGGTGATCGTGAACGGTGCCGCGGCACCCGCCGGTAGCGCGCCCGCATAGGTCGCGGTAACGATCTGGCCACTCACACTGAATGACCAACCCGTGCCCGTCGCGGAGACGTAGGCTAGACCCACCGGCAGCGTGTCCGTCACGGTGATGGCATTGAGCGTCGA
>JAYSRO010000231.1:0-3011 GCA_043720995.1 Candidatus Eiseniibacteriota bacterium | reverse complement strand
AGTGCCGCGCCCCATGCGTGAACTGCCTGTGCTCGACGCCGTGTTGTTCGACGCCGGCGGGACGCTGGGGCGTCTCGACTTTGAATGGATGGCCGCGTGCGCGCGTGAGCTGGGCGCGGCGCTCGACGCTGCGACCTTGCGCGCGGCGGAACTCGAAGGACGTCGCTGGCTCGATCGCAGCTGCGGCATGAGCGAAGGGGGCGACGCGTCTGTCGCGCTGCCCGCGCCGCTCGCCGTCACCGATCCGCATCCGTACTTTGTCGGTATGCTCACCGCCGCGGGCGTGCCGGAAGGATTGGTGCCACGCATCGTGGAGCGCTGGTGGGCGCGGCAGCTGGATGTTGGCTTGTGGTTGTGCGTCAACGAAGGTGCGCCGGAAGCGCTGGCGGGAGTGCGCGCCCTGGGATTGCGCCGCGCCGTGGTATCGAACTCCGATGGCCGCGCGGACCAGCACATTCGCGACTGGGGCGTGCGCGCCGACCTGGAGTTCGTGATCGACTCGCAGCTCGTGGGTGTCGCGAAGCCGGACCCGCGAATTTTCCAGCTCGCGCTCGATCGCATGCGGCTGATAGCGGAGCGCGTGCTTTATGTCGGCGACATTCGCTGCGGTGACGAAGTGGGCTCGCGCGCCGCCGGACTCCACTTCGTGCTGATCGACCCGGATGGAACATACGTGGCACCCGGTGGGGCGCGCATCGCCTGCATCGCGGACTTGCCGCTCTGGATCGAACAACACTTCAACGTGCCGGTCGCTGGTGCTTCGTCGGCCCCGCCCATGACTTCGCGTCCCATCACACCCCCGACAGGAGGCTCATGATGACGAACTCGATGCTACCGCTCATCTCGACCGAAGGTGTTGCGGATATCCACCTGCCCGGTCTTACGCCGTACCGGCAGGGGAAGGTCCGCACCATCTATGAGGCCGGGCCAGATCATCTCGTCATTGTCGCTTCCGACCGGCTGTCCGCATTCGACTCCGTGTTGCCCACACCCATCCCGGGCAAGGGTGAGATCCTCACGCGCATGACGGCGTTCTGGATGCGCACGCTCAAGTCCGCGGCGCCCCATCACCTCGTCAGTGACGATCCGGCAGCGTTCCCCGACCCCTTCCGCGCGCACGCCGCGCTGCTCGCGGGGCGCAGTCACTTTGTGCGCCGCGCCGAACGCATCGATATCGAGTGTGTGGTGCGCGGCTACCTGACGGGCTCCGGCTGGAAGGAGTACCAGCGCAACGGCCAGGTGTGCGGTATCACGCTGCCCCCAGGACTGCACGATGGCTCGCGGCTCGACCCGGCGATCTTCACGCCGGCGACGAAGGAAGACCACGGGCACGATGAGAACATTTCGTTCGAGGAGATGGCGCGTCGCGTCGGCAACGAGACCTCGGAAGCGTTGCGTACCCGGAGCATCGCGATCTATGAAGAGGCGCGCAGCTGGGCATGGGCACGCGGGCTCGTGCTGGCCGACACGAAGTTTGAGTTCGGCAGGGTGGATGGTGAGCTGACGCTGATCGACGAGATCCTGTCGCCCGACTCCTCGCGCTACTGGGACCGCTCCGACTACGAAGCCGGTCGGCTGCGCTCGTTCGACAAGCAGAGCGTGCGCGACTGGCTCGATCGCTCGGGCTGGAACCACGAGCCGCCGGCGCCGCCGCTGCCCGCGGATGTGGTGGCGATGACGCGCGAGTCCTATCTCGTGGCGATGCGACGGCTCACGGGGCCGCGCGCTTGAGCTGGCCGCGCGCCGCAATGCTCTCGCTCTCGGACAAGAGCGGGGCCGTAGAGTTCGCAAGGGCACTGGCGCAGGGCGGCGCGCGCATCATCGCATCGGGCGGGACGGCGACGGCCCTGCGTGAGGCGGGGATCGCCGTGACGGCGGTGGAGGAGTGGACGCAGACGCCTGAGATGCTGGGCGGGCGCGTGAAGACGCTGCATCCGAACATCCACGGCCCGATCCTCGCGCGGCGCGATGTGGCGGCTGACCTCGCGACGCTCGTCGAGCGCGGCCTCGAGCCCATCGATCTCGTCGCCGTCACACTGTACCCATTCGAACAACGGGCATCGTCGCTCGAGGAAGCGCAGGCAATCGAGGAGATCGATATCGGCGGCGTGGCGCTGCTGCGCGCGGCGGCGAAGAACTTCGCGCACGTGATCGTGGCGCACGATCCGTCGCAGTACGCGGCGATCCTTGAGGCGCTGCGTTCAGGTGCCGTGACACTCGCGCAGCGCCGCATGTGGGCGACCGCAACGTTCGCGCGCACGGCGCACTACGACGCGGCCATCGCCGCGGACCTGTCGCGACGCGCGGGAGAGGAGTCGCCGTCGCACATCGTCGTCTCGCTCGAGCGTGTGCGCGGGCTGCGTTACGGCGAGAACCCGCACCAGCAGGCGGCGGTCTACGCCGCACCGGGACATGCCGCGGCGTGGCACTCGGCGCGCGAGGGCAAGGAACTCTCGTACAACAACCTGCTCGATGTGGAAGCCGCGGTGCGATTGGTCGCGCGGTTCTCGGATCAGGCATGCGTGATCGTGAAGCACAACCAACCGTGCGGAGCTGCGACCGCAGCCACGCTCGAGGCCGCCTACGCGCTCGCTCTGCGCTCCGATGAGCTGTCGGCATACGGCGGGATCGTCGCCTTCAACCGCCCCTTGGATGCCACGACCGCTGCTACCGTGGCGCCGTTGTTTGTGGAGTGTATTGCCGCCCCGGGCTTCGAGGCCGGGGCCGAGGCGGCGTTCGCGCAGAAGAAGAACCTGCGGCTCTTGAACGTGAATTTGCAACAGGTTGCACTGGGCGCCTCGCCTTGGACGTTACGTGAAGTGGGAGGTGCCTGGCTTGCCCAGCGCGACGCGCCGGAAGCGGTGCCCGCGTGGCGCACGGTGACAAAGCGGGCGCCCTCCGCGATTGAGTCGCGCTCACTCGAATTCGCGTGGCAGTTGGTCACGGCCGCGCGCTCCAACGCCATCGTCATCGCGCTCGGCACACAGCTCATCGGGCTCGGCGCGGGACAA
>JAYSRO010000230.1:0-15153 GCA_043720995.1 Candidatus Eiseniibacteriota bacterium | reverse complement strand
CCAGCACGCGACCCGCGGCGACACCCTGCGTCGTCGCCACTTCCCACCCGGCGGGGGACCATTGCGCGCCCGTCACGGCCGAGTGTTCGTAGAGCTGCGCGCCGCGCGTCGTCGCCGAGGCGGCGAGCCCGCGCAGGAAACGCACCGGATGGATCTCGCCATCGTCGGGATCGAAGAACGCGGCGCGGAACGAACCCGCGGTGTGCGCCGGCACCACGTCCGCGACCGGCACTTCGGCGGAGCGGTTGCCGTCTTCGCGCAGCAGTGGCAAGGAGGCGCGCTGGTCTTCGGCTTCTTCCTCGGTGCGCGCGAGGCGGACGCTGCCGCGAATGCGGTGGTCGCACTCGATGCCGTGTTCGGCGATCAGCGTGCGGATGCGCTCGTGATTGCGGCGGCCGGTGTGCAGCACGGCGCGCGCGCCGGCGCGACCGTACATGGCGATGAGTTCGGAGTAGGGCTCGGCGGGGCCGGCCATCAGGAAGCCGGCGTTGCGGCCACTGGCGGAGCCGGCGATCCAGCTGGCGTCCACGAGGACGACGCGCACGTCCATCGCCGCGAGTGTCCAGGCGAGTGTGACGCCGGTGATGCCGCCGCCGACGATGACGACATCGCCCTCGGCGCGGGAGACAAGGGAGGGGTAGGGCGTTGCCGTCTGGTTCCACCACAGGGAAGCGGGTGTCTCGAAATGGGAAGTCATGGGCCCATCATCCGTGCTGCGCGGCGGCGGATCAAGCTTGCCGGGGCGGTCCCAGGGGGCGAGCGGTTGACACCGCTGCGCGTGGGCGTTTGAATCACGCGATCCACCGGAGCGTAGCCCCTGATGACCCTGCGGGAGTTCCATGAGCCACCCCGAGACGACGCTGTGCCGGCTGCGTGTGAATGGCGACCTGCGCGAGTGCGCCGTGGCCCCGCACACGACCCTGCTCGAGGCGCTGCGTTACGCGCTGGGGCTGACCGGCACCAAGCAGGGTTGCGACAAGGGTGATTGCGGCGCCTGCACCGTGGTGGTCGAGGGGAAAACAGTGCTGAGCTGTATCTCGCTGGCACTGGCCTATGACGACGGCCCCGAGGTCACCACGGTGGAAGGGCTCGCGCGCAATGGTGCGCCGCATCCGCTGCAGGATGCCTTCGACGTATGCGGCGGAGCGCAGTGCGGCTTCTGCACGCCCGGCGTGTTGATGAGCGCCTGGGCGCTGCTTGCGCGCGAAGCCGATCCCTCGCGCGAAACGATTGCGCGCGCGCTGGCCGGCAACCTGTGCCGCTGCACCGGCTACACGAAGATCTACGAGTCGGTCGAACAGGCAGCGCGCATCATGCGCGAGGGCGCGTTGAGCGACGCGCCAGTGGATTCGCGATGAGCAAGGCGATCCCCGCCGGCCGCACGATGCCGCGCGAGCAGCGCCTGACGCCGCCGCAGTGGCCGGGCGGACGCGCGGCGCCGCCGCAGGCTGAGTTCGCGGTGATCGGCAAGCGCAACCGCAAGATCGAGGGCCTCGCCAAGGTGACGGGCCGCGCCATCTACACCGACGACATCACGCTGCCGCGCATGATCCACGCGAAGTTGCTGCGCAGCATCCATGCGCATGCGCGCATCGTGTCGATCGACGCGAGCGAAGCACTCGCGCTGCCGGGCGTGCATGCGGTGATCACTGGCCGCGACCTGCCGGGCTACTACGGCATCATCCCGTGGACCGAGGACGAGCAGGCACTGTGCGAGACCAAGGCGCGCTACGTCGGCGACGCGATCGCGGCGGTGGCGGCCGACTCCGAACTGCTGTGCGAGGAAGCGCTCGCGAAGATCCGCGTCGAGTACGAAGTGCTGCCCGCGGTGATGGACGTCGAGACGGCGCTCGCTCATCCCGAGTGGCAGGTCAACGAGAAGAGCGCGAAGGGCAACATCTCGAAGCAGGTGCAACTCGAGTTCGGCGACGTCGAGGCCGCACTCGAGGCCAGCGATGCCATCGTCGAGGCCGAGTACTGGTACGAGGGCTCGACCCACGCGCCGATCGAGCCGCATTGCGCGGTGGCCGACTTCGACGCCGCCGGCTTCCTCACGTTGTACTCGAGCACGCAGGTTGCGCACTACCTCCACCGCGATCTCGCCAAGGTGCTCGAACTGCCGGCCCAACGCATCCGGGTCATCCAGCCCGTCGTGGGCGGGGCGTTCGGGGGAAAGAGCGAACCGTTCTCGCTGGAGTTCTGCGCCGCCAAGCTGTCCATGGTGACGGGGCGTCCAGTGAAGATTCTCTACACGCGCGAAGAAGTGTTCTACGCGCACCGCGGCCGCCACCCCATGCGCCTGCACTACCGCACCGGCGTCACGCGCGACGGCAAGCTCACCGGCGTCGATGCGCGCATCCACATCGATGGGGGAGCCTACTCGTCGTTCGGGCTCGTCACGACCTATTACTCGGGCCAGCTGTTGAGCGCGCCCTATGCCCTGCCCGCCTACCGCTTCGACTCGACGCGCGTGTTCACGAACAAGCCGTGCTGCGGCCCCAAGCGGGGGCACGGTTCGGTTCAGCCGCGCTTTGCGTTCGAATGCCAGGTCGACAAGCTCGCGGAAGTCGTCGGGCTCGACCCGATCGAACTGCGCCGCCGCAACCTGATCGGTGAGCACACCCAGACCGTCAATGGCATGCGCGTCACCTCGAACGGATTCCCGCAGTGCCTCGATGCGGTCGAGCAGGCGTCGCAGTGGAAGTCGCGTTTCCGTCGCATGCCTTACGGCAAGGGGTTGGGGATCGCAGGCAGCATGTACATCAGCGGTACCAACTACTGCATCTACCCGAACGAGATGCCGCAGTCCGCGGTGCAGCTGCGGCTGGATCGCAGCGGCCGCGCCACCGTGTTCTGTGGCGCCTCCGACATCGGGCAGGGCGTCGAGTCGGTGCTCGCCTACATCGTGTGCGAGGAGCTCGGCCTCGAATTGCGCGACATCCGCGTCGTCGCCGCGGACACCGACCTGACGCCCGTCGACCTCGGCTCTTACTCGAGCCGCGAGACCTTCATGTGCGGCAACGCCTGCCTCGATGCCGCGCGCTCGTTGCGGGACCGTGTCGCCGAGGCCGTCGCCGCCGTGTGGGAGTGTGGCAAGCACGAGGTGTCGCTGAGCCGCAACGTCGCCTGTTGCACGCGTGACCCGCGGGCCAAGTGTATGAGTGTGCGCGAAGCATTCCAGCTCGCCGAGGCGCGCTTCGGCACGTTGGGTGCGGTCGGCTGGTACCAGAGCCCCAAGCTCGGCGGCGACTATCGCGGCGGGACCATCGGCGCCTCGCCCGCGTACTCGTTCACCGCGCATGTCGCGGAGGTCGACTGCGATCCCGAGACCGGCTTCGTGCAGGTGAAGAAGATCTGGGTGGCGCACGACTGCGGACGCGCCTTGAATCCCGTGACGGTCGAGGGGCAGATGGAGGGCAGCGCCTACATGGGCTTCGCCGAAGCGCTGATGGAAGAGCAGGTCTACAAGCCCGCGGCCCCCGGTCATGGCGCGGGACTTCACCACGGCCCCTCGCTGTTGGACTACCGCATTCCAACGTCGCTCGATACGCCCGAGTTCGAATCATTTATCATCGAGTCCATCGATCCCGAAGGACCCTACGGCGCCAAGGAAGCGGGCGAGGGCCCCCTGCACCCAAGCGTCCCGGCGATCGCCAACGCAATCTATGATGCGCTCGGCGTGCGCTGCGACCGGCTGCCCTTCAGCCCGCCGCGCGTGATGGAGTTGTTGCGCGCGAGCGATGCGAAGGCACAATGGGATCGTGCGCGGCGTCAGGTGGGGGGCGCATGCTGACGCTGCCACGCTTCGACTGGGTGCGGCCGCGCACGCTCGATGCGCTGCTCGCGCATCTCGACGATCACGCCGCCGAAAGCCTGCTGCTGGCAGGTGGCACCGACGCCGTTCCCAACCTGAAGCACCGCCTTCACGAGCCCCGCTATGTCGTTGCAATCGGTGGCATTGCCGACCTCGACTTCATCCGCCACGAGGCCGAAGGCCTGCACTTGGGCCCGCTCGTCACGCTGGACCGCATCGCCACCGACGCGCGCATCCGTGCTGAGTTCCCCTCGCTCGCGCGCGCCGCGGGACTGGTCGCCGGGCCGCAATTGCGCAACATGGGCACCATCGGCGGCAACCTGTGCCTCGACACGCGCTGCACCTACTACAACCAGACCTTCTTCTGGCGCGAGTCACTCGGCTTCTGCATCAAGAAGAGCGGCACCGTCTGCCACGTCATTACCCAGGGCAAGCGTTGCGTGGCAGCGCACTCTTCCGACACAGCGCCAGTGCTGATCTCGCTCGGCGCGCAAGTCGAGATCGCCAATCGCGCGGGGCGGCGCGTTGTGAGTGTCGAAGAATTCTTCGTGCCCGACGGCGTGCACAACAACATCCTGGCACCCGGCGACGTGGTGACGCGACTGTTCATCCCTGCCGCCGCGCGCGGCATGAAGGCCGGCTACCAGAAGCTGCGCCCGCGCGCCTCGATCGACTTCCCCATGTTGTCGGTGGCGTTCGCCGCCCGCGTGAATGGTGCGTGCGAGGGGGGCAGCCTCGTGGTCAGCGCCATCGCCGCCAAGCCGCGCACCATCAATGGCGTCGATGAGTTGATCCGTGGCAAGGCGCTCGATCTCGAGACTGCGACCGCGCTCGGCGAGCTGGCGTTCAAGCAATGCCAGCCGCTGATCAGTGTTCCCTACGATCAGGCCTACCGGCGCTCGATGGTGCCGGTGTTCGTGCGCCGGGCCGTGCTCGACGCGGCGGCGACGTGATCGACTCGACGCCGCACGATCCCCGCGCATTCGCTGCGCTGCGCGACGTGGCAGAGCCCGATGTGTGGGCGACGCTCGCGCGCTGGCGCGCTGCAGGGAGGCGCATCGCCCTGCTGACTGTCGCCGCCACGCATGGCATGACGCCGCGCAAGGCAGGCGCGCGCATGCTGCTTGCGGAGGACGGCGAGGCGTGCGGCACCGTGGGCGGGGGCGCCATCGAACAGGCAGCGCTGGCGGCGGCGCGCGAGATGTTCGCGGCGAATGAAGCGCTGCGCGAGTTGCGCTGGCAACTGACGCAGGAGCTCGGCATGTGTTGCGGCGGCGAGATGGCGATCCGCATCGAAGTGCTCGAAGTCGCACCCGCGCTCGTGATCTTCGGCGCTGGCAACATCGGTGGCGCCGTCGCCGTGATCGCGCAGGGCTGCCGCTTCCGTGTGACGGTCGTGGACGACCGCGCGGAGTGGGCGGACCCCGCGCGCCTGCCGGGGGTCACGGTCATCTGCCGCGACCCGGAGGAATTCCTGCGCGCCGCGCCGCCCGGTGCGCGCGACTACGCCATCGTGGTCACGCACGACCATACGCTCGACCAGCGCTTGATCGAACGTTTGATGGAGGCGCCGCCGCGGTTCATCGGCATGGTGGGTAGCCTCGCCAAGCAACGGAAGTTCGTGCAGCGTTTACGCGCGCGAGGTTTCGCGGAAGACGTGATCGCGCGCATGCGCAGCCCGCTGGGTGTCGCCATTGGAGCCGCAACACCGGAAGAGATTGCGATCAGTATCGTGGCCGAGTTGATCGCGGCGCGTCGCGGAGTGGAAGTGGGGATGCCGGGCAATGCCGTTCCACGGCACGAGGGCTCGCGACGCGCGGCCCGTGCCGTGACGGCGGAACCGGCACATATGGAGGTGGAGATCCCATGATGGTAGGAGTTCTGCTGGCCGCGGGTGCCTCGACCCGGATGAAATCGCCGAAGGCGCTCAAAAGGCAAGGCAAGTCGTCGTACCTCACCATCGGCGTGCGCCACCTGTGGACGGCGTGCAGCACCGTCGTCGCGGTACTCGGCGCCAATGGCGCGGCGATCCAGAAGTCGGTCGAGGAGGAGTTCACGCTGCTGTCCGAGTCGGGCCAGCTGAACATCGATATGGCCGTGGCCTTGAAGCGCGGCGTAAAGGGCTTCGAGATCCACTTCGAGCGTAACGCCAAGTGGAAGTCAGGCATGCTGTCCTCGGCGCAGGCCGGCCTGCGCTCGGCGCTCGAGTTCAAGCCGAAGGGCATCCTCGTGCTGCCGGTCGACCACCCCAGCGTGCAGGCCGCGACCGTCGCCGAACTCGCGACCGTGCTCGAGCAGGCCATCGCCGCATGCGGCAAGCCCGCCGAGCGCCGCAAGTTCGCCTACGCGCTGGTGCCGCGCTATCGCGGCCGTCGTGGCCACCCGCTGGCGCTGTCGCCCGCGCTCGCCACGGCCATCGCCGCGGACCGGAAGGCCGAGAGCCTGAGCGATGCCGTGCGGCGCCATGCGCGGCTCGTCGGCTACCTCGACGTCGAGGACGCGGGGATCGTGCGCAACGTCAACACAAAAGGCGACTAGCGCCGCGCTTGGCCCGCGGCAGTCGGGCTAACGGTACCGCTGCTTCAGCGCGCCCCACGACATGCGGCCCGTGGGGGTCGTGACGCCGCCGAAGGCGAAGGACATGTGGTTCTCGAAGTTGTGGATCCACAGCTTGCCGTCGGGAGCGAGCGCGTTGTCTTCCCAGCCATTGAGCCCCGTGTCGGGGATGGGGAAGGAATCGAGCACCGCACCGCTGACACACGAAACCGTGTAGCACTGGCCATGCCCGACGCGGTCCTGGTAGAGGATCGCGTCGCGCGCGTAGTCGTAGGCCGCACCCGCGATGCGGTGCGCATGGTCCAGGGGCAGCGTCGCGAGCCGCGCGCCGGTCATGGCATCCAGCGCGTACAGCATGCGTGTCTCGAAGTCGGTGACCCAGTAGGCGTCGCGCGTCGAGTCGTACGCCGCGCCGATCGAGCCGCTCCCGGGCGCGGGGAACTCGCGCACCACGTTGCCCTGCAGGTCGATCACCGCGATCTGTTCGAGCTTGGGATCGGTCACCACGAACTGGTCGCGCCGGGCGTCCCAGCCAAGCCCCGCCGCGACCCCGCGGAAGCCCTGCACCGAAATCACCTGCACGGGCTGGCAATTGTTCAAGCGCGTCAACGTGCCGTCCTGCGCCATCGTCCACAGCTGGCCGTGGCGGAACTCGATGCCGAAGGTGTTGAGCACGGGGTCCGAGCAACTGTCGCTGATCTCGGGGCCGGGATGATCCAGGCGCGAGGCGCTGCCGGCGATCGGCAGGGTGCCGAGCCAGCCGAGGATCAACAGCAGCGGCAGCGCGCGCAGCAGCCATCCGCGTCGCATCCGCGAGCGCTCAGGACGCATCGGGCGCCTCCGCGCGTCCGAGACACCACAACGCGCCGTCCCGTTCTTCGAGCGCCAGCGGTGTGAGCCGCGATCCCACGCACGGCCCTGTCGTGCAGACTCCGCTCGCAGGCTCGTAGCGGGCGCCGTGGTGCACGCACACCAGCGCATCGCAGGCGTCGTCGAAGAATACCGAGTCGCCAAAGTCGAGCGGCAGCGACTGGTGGCGGCACATGTTCACGTAGGCGCGCGCGACGCCCTGGAAGCGCACCGCGAAGGCGTCGCGTTCGAGCCCGAAGTCGAGCACGCGAAACCGCACGCCCTCGCATTCGCGGAGCTTCGAGGCCACGGCCAACACGCGTACCGGGGGAGTGGAGGCAGAGTTCATGCGCGTGAGTATACCCGACTGGCCGCGCTCCCCGTGTCATGGGAGACTGGCATTGCAGACCGTTGGGGGCTGCCGTGGGAGCAGGGTTCCGCAGGGGCCGCAGTCGCCCCGGCCCCACGTGTCAGCCCAGCGTCCCCATGGGCTTGAGATCCGGAGGTTACGTGGCCAGCACCCCGCCGTTGATCGCAGTGTATGGCAGCAGCACCATTCGCCCCGGCGACGCCGCGTGGCAGTTGGCGCATGACATCGGGCGGGAGCTCGCCCTGGCAGGCGCCGGCGTGATGACTGGCGGCTATTGCGGCGCCATGGAAGCGTGCTCACAGGGCGCCAACGAGGCGGGTGGTCACGTCGTCGGCGTGACCGTCGAGCTGTTCGAGCACCGCAGCCCCGTCAACCGCTGGGTGCACGAGCGCGTGCACACGGAGCAGCTCTACCAGCGCCTCGAGTATCTCGTCGAGAAGGCGACGGGCTTCATCGTGTTGCCCGGCAGTATCGGCACGCTCAACGAATTGTTCCTGACTTGGACGCTCGTCAGTGTCAGCGGCCGCGCACCCGCGCCGATCGTGCTTTTGGGCACGCACTGGCAACGCTTCCTCGAGTCGCTGCATGATCCCGACCTCGTGCGGCCCGAGCTGTTCCGCTTCGTCCAGTACGCCGCGACCCCCGCTGAGGCCGCCCGCCTTGTACTCGCCGCGTCGCCCAGGCCGCAGGCGCACGCCACGCCCACGAGCGCCTCGTGACGCCGCAGCCGCAGGCCACGCCCAGGAGCGCGTCGTGACGCCACAACCGCCCATCGCCGCCGATCCGCTGCTCACCTGGCGCGACGAGTTTGTCGGGATCGATCGCATGCTGCACTTCATCTCGCACTCGCTGGGAGCGATGCCGCGGGGTGCTGCCGAGATGCTCGAGCGCTATGCGCAGATGTGGCGCGAGCGCGGTATTCGCTCGTGGGAAGAGGAGTGGTTCGAGCTGCCCACGCAGGTCGGCGACACCTTGGGTTCGATCTTTAACGCCGAGCCCGGCTGCGTCAGCATGCACGAGAACTGCACCACCGCGCAGGCGATCGCGCTGTCCGCGCTGGCGTTCGCCTCACCGCGGAACAGGCTGGTGTGCACCGCCGAGGACTTCCCCTCGGAGCTCTACCTCTATGAAGGGCTGACGCGGCGCGGCGTCGAGCTGGTACGCGTTCCAGCGCGCGAAGGTCGCACGATCGCCGAAGCCGACCTTGTCGCCGCGATCGACGAGCGGACCGCGGTGGTCGCCATCTCGCAGGTGTTCTTCCGCACGTCACAGGTGCTCGATCTGGCCCCGGTCATCGCGCGCGCGCACGAAGTGGGGGCGCTGGTGATGGTCGATGCCTACCAGGCCATCGGCACCGTACCCACCGACGTGCTGGCCCTGGGCGTCGACATGCTCACCGGCGGCTCGGTCAAGTGGCTGTGCGGCGGGCCCGGTGCGGGCTACCTCTATGTGAGCCCGAGCGTGCGTGCAGTACTCGAGCCGGCGTTCACCGGGTGGATGGCGCACGAGCAGCCCTTTGCGTTCGATTCCTCACCGCTCGAACGTCACGCCGGCGCGCGCCGCTTCTGGACCGGTACGCCCGGAATTCCAGCTTTCGCCGCGGCCGTCTCGGGCTATCGCATCGTCGCGGGCATCGGCGTCGAGGCCATTCGCGCCAAGTCGCTGCGCCAGACCGAACGCATGATGGCGTGGGCCGACGAGTTTGGTCTTCGCGTCGTCTCGCCTCGCGCCGCCGCCACGCGCGGCGGGACGGTCGTGCTCGACGTGCCGAACGCAGAAACCGTGTGCCGCTCACTGCTGGCGAAGGACGTGCTGCTCGACTTCCGGCCGGGGGTGGGGCTGCGCCTGGCGCCGCACTTTTACACGCGCGATGACGAGGTCGATCAGGTCATGAAGCTGGTGCGCGACGAGGTTGCCCGGGCTAAGTAGCACCGCGAATCCCCTGTGCTAGACTGCCGTCACCGATCCACTGCGTTCACTCACTCCGCACCCCCGTACACGGGAGAGCTCGCCATGACAGCGACCCAGGCCCCCGCCGACAAGACCCTGCGCATCGTCCTCGAACCGCATGTGTATGTGGTCGGCCGTCAGACGATCGACACCTCCGGCATCCAGTCATTCCTCGATGACCACGATGTTTCGTGGAGCACCGACACGGAAGTGGGCGGCGAGCAGCTGGCGGAGATCGCCGGGCGCGTCTGCTACATGTCGTATGGCAAGGGCCGACGCACCAATAAGGAATTCCTCGGGCACATCGTCGATGTCGGTCATGGCTCCGTGCTCGAGCACGCGGTGTGGAGCTTCTTGATCACCGGCGTGTCGCGCTCGTTCACGCATGAGCTGATCCGTCACCGCCACTTCTCGTACTCGCAGTTGTCGCAGCGCTATGTCGATGAGTCGGACTCCGAGTACATCGAGCCCGATTGCATCGCCTCGAACCCCGAGTTGCACGCCGTGTGGGTCGAGTCGGTGAATGCCGCGCGCTCGGCATACGACCGGCTGGTGAGCGGGCTGCAGGAAACCTTCGCGAACGAGCCCGACAAGACCCTGCGCCGCAAGCTCGCGCGCCAGGCCGCGCGTTCGGTGCTGCCGAACGCCACCGAGACCAAGATCTTCTTCACCGGCAACGCGCGCGCCCTGCGGCACTTCATCGAGTTGCGGGGGAGCGAGCACGCGGACATCGAGATCCGCAAGGTCGCCGTCCAGGTGTTGCGGCTGATGCAGGCCGAAGCGCCGTCGATCTTCTCGGACTACACGCTGGTGACGCTCGCCGACGGCACGTTGGCCACGCACACCGAGCACCCGAAGGTCTAACAGCCGCTCGTCCGCGCTCGGCGGGCAGCGCGCCTGAGAGGCTGCGAGTCGATGCCGGAACGCCAGGTCAGTCCGCGACGCATCCTGCGGGTGAACGCCGAGGGCCAGAGTCCGCTCGACGATCACGTCGTCGTTGAACGCGCGCTCGAGATACGCATCGGCGGCCAGTCACTCGCCGTGACCTTGCGCACGCCCGGCCGTGATCGCGAGCTCACACTTGGCTTTCTCGCGAGCGAGGGCGTGATCGCCAGGCCCGCTGACGTGGTCAAGTTGACCGAGTCGCCGAGCGCCTGTGCCGACGAGCCCGACCACGTCGATGTGGCGCTCGCGCCGGGCACGAAGCTCGACTGGACACGCTTCGAGCGCAACTTCGCCGCGACTGCCGCGTGTGGACTGTGCGGACGCGCGCATCTCGACTCGCTGCGCGCAGGGCTCATACCGCTGCACGGCGACTATCGCATCGACACCCGCTCCCTGATCGAGTGGCCCGCGCTGTTGCGCGAGGCGCAGCAGGCGTTCGCGCTCACCGGCGGCATTCACGCCGCGGCGTTCGCCATGGAGGCAGGAGCGCCCGAGTTGCTGCGCGAGGACGTCGGCCGACACAACGCCGTCGACAAAGTGATCGGCGCCCTGTTCGAGCAGGGCAGGATTCCGCCCGGCGGGGGAGTGCTGTGGGTGAGCGGGAGGACGGGGGCGGAGATCGTGCTCAAGGCCGCGCGCGCCGGCATCCCCGTGCTGGCGTCCGTCGGGGCGCCCAGCTCGTTGGCGATCGAGCTCGCCGAAGTCGCTCGGATGACGCTGATCGGCTTCCTGCGCGAGGGGCGCATGAATGTCTACTGCGGAGCCGAGCGCCTCGCGCCTGCCTGATTAGGGTTGCCGAAATTGCCCAATTGGAGCGATGATTGGGGGTTACGGAGGCCCCTTATGAAACGACTGAGCACAGGGACGTCGTCCCAACTCGTGCAACTCTGCGTTGGCTACTTCGCCTCGTACGTCCTGACCGGCGTACTGGTGAAGTACTTCACCGTCTTGCGCGCGCCTAAGATGGGCGAGTTCACCTACCTGTTCAATAACACCGCGGCGAGTTCGTTGCTTTGTGTAGTCGCCGTGCTGGCAATGGGTTGGATCGGGCGCCTCGCCTTGAGCTCCAATCGTTCGATCGCGTTGGGCGCTCTCAAGGTTCCTGCCGAGGCCGCGTACATCATCCCCTCCGGCATCTGCACCGCCGTCGTGATCCCGACGACCACGCTGATGTACTCGCTGCCCATCTCCGTGATGGTGGCGATGGTGATCATGCGGGGCAGCGTCATCGTGATCAGCCGCCTCGTCGACGAAGTGCAGATTCGCCAGGGCCTGCTCAAGCGTCGCGTGTACGGGGAAGAGAACATCGCAGTGCTGTTCGCGCTGCTCGCGGTCGCGACCAACGTGCTGCTGCTGCCGTTCGAGGACTACCTCTACGCACACGGGGTGGTATTGCCCGCGTGGTCGGGCTACAAGCCGGGGGCATCACACGGCAGCTTCGACTTCCTGCACAACCCCGTGGCGATGACCATCCTCGGCAGCTACATCGTGGCCTACGCCGCGCGCATCTACATCATGAACTATTACAAGAACACGCGCGGCAAGGGCGTGAAGCTCGATAACCGCGGCTTCTTCGCGGTCGAGCAGTTGTCCGCGACGGCCATGATGCTGCTCGTCGGAGTCTTGTTGGTGGTCGGCCCGATGGCATTCGGTTGGACCGACAAGCGCGTCGTCGAGTTCAGCCAGGCCGCCTTCCACCCTGACCCTGCCGCCTTGATCGCCGGCCTGCCCTACGCGTTGGTGGCGTTCTTCTCGGTGTTCATCTTCATGTTCGAGGGCCGCACCGCGACGTTTGCAGGCCTCGTGAACCGGCTCACCTCACTGCTCGCCGGCACCACCGCCACGCTGTTGTTGTGGCTGCTGTTCAAGCAGAAGTTCCCGGCGATCCAGGACTGGGTGTCCGCAGGCTTCATCCTCGTCGCGGTCTACTTCCTGACGCGCGCGGAGAAGCGCCGCACGACGGAACTCGCGATGGAGGTACAGCGCGCGGCGTAGGGCCAGCGCCGGGTGCGACCGAGCGCCGCGCGCGTTGAACTCTAGTTCGAGCACAGAACGAGCACAATTTGCGGAAGAGGAGCATGACGCGTGAGCTTCGCGATCCCGCAACCCGTTGCAACTTGGTGCCGGAGGGGGGGGCGAACCCCCACGCCCCTTTCGAGACTCCGAATTTTGAGTCGTCGGGGCGGGGTGGTACTGGATGGCACCAACGGCCACAATACACCACCAACGGCCATCATCGGCGACACCGATTGTGTCATCCAGTACCGTTTGAAACCGATGGTGTCAGATCGTTCGAGCACGGTTTGAGCACAGTCGGGCAGTGGCAGAAAGTTGGCAGTTCGCAATCCACGTCCTACACTCGACGAAAGTAAGAGGGCTGAGGGTGCGCCTCTGCTTTGCCAGGTGCCCAATGGCCCATCGGGCGGCCCTCAAACGGTATCGCGGCAGTTACTTGAGGCGACGACGTGTCCCGAAGCCCGAACGCTACCTCTAGATCAATAGAACCAGCGCAGAAGCCCGCGGGCCACCCGACTCGCCGGCTTTTCGGTATCCTGGGGGGACTCGCTGCGGTGCTGTACCTGCCGTCGCTATGGCTTCCATTCATCGGCGATGACTATGTCTTCCTCGACGAAGTGCGCGGAGCTTCGTTCTTTCGACTGTGGTCGTTCCGCAACATTCAGTTCGAGTGGTATCGACCGTGGTCACGGGAAGTGTACTTCTGGACCCTGCAATCCATCGCCGGTCTCCATCCCGCCATCTACCGGCTCAGCGGTCTCCTGCTCTGGCTAGCGTCGCTGGGCCTGTACGCGTCGATCGTCCGACGGCTGACCTCGCCACGTGTCGCCATCGTGGCGAGCATGGGGGCAGTTACGCTGGCCCTCTGGGCGACACCCGTTCTCTGGATCTCGGGGAGCCAAGATCTTTGGATGGTGTTCTTCGGACTGAGCACCGTTCTCCTCGTCTCTCGAGGGTCGTGGGGCTGGGGTCTGGTGACATTCCTGGGGGCTTTGCTCAGCAAGGAGACGGCAGCGGTCTTCGCCATCATCGTCACGGCGTTCGCCTTGCTGTTCCCGCAGAAGTCAGTTCGGGTCACTTTTGCTCGCACGCTGCCCTATTGGTGCGTCCTGCTCGCATGGTTCTTTATTCATCCCACACTCCACAGGCGCTTGCTCGGCCACTGGGTCATGGCCCCGGGCGGGGAACAGCCGGTGGCGGCTTCGACGGTGGTCGCCAAGACCCTGTTGTCCGTCGTTAATCTCGACATCGCTCCTCGTCCAGCTGGGATGGGCGGGGCAGAGTGGATGCGCCTTGTCTGTGCCGTCGCGCTCGCGGTCGCTGGTACGTCATGGCTGCTTCAAAGGCGATCGTCAGAAGCGAGTATTCAGCCATCTCGAAGGGTTGCTGTGTTTGCTGGGATCTGGGCGCTAGCGGGGTGGGCACCCCTCGTGCTCCCTTCAATCGGCTGGCACGCCTACTACGGTTGCGTCGGTGCGCTCGGCGCGTGGTTGGCCATCGCCGCGTGGTTGGATTCCCGCCGTCGGCTCATACTGCCGCTCATCGCAGCTCTGGCGGTCCTTCAGTGGTCTCATGCGAATACGATGTCCTGGGATTGGGGCAACGAGTGGTACCAGCGACGCGCCGGTAGCTTCTTAAGCGGGATCAGGACAAACCTCCAGCAGCAACACCCGACGCTACCTGCTCATTCACGCGTCTACTTTGGACACCTGCCCAACAACATCGGGTTGGTCGCCGGTCAAAGCCCGGCGATTCGGGTCTGGTACGCCGATTCAACGCTTCAGGCGGACTTCTACTCGAAGTACAGACCTCGACTACCAGCGGAGCCGGCGGGGCAGGACTACTTCTTCCGCTTCGACACCTTGTCCGGAATGGTCGAGGTGCACGCCGGACCAGAGGATTTCCGGCTCGGGCAGGTGGGAGACTCAGACTGGGAAGCGGATCACGAAAAGCTGGCGATGATGTTCCTGAGGGCCGGCGACTACGAACGAGCCGCAATTGAATTCGACAAGGTCTCACAGCTTCCAGGCCGAGCGGACGCCGGACTCTTTGCCGGCGCGTCATACCTATTGGCTGGTGACTCGACGCGGGCCGTGACAGTCGCGAGTACAGCCCAGTCCAAGCTACACCTAACGCAGGATCAAGTGCGGCAGCGGATCCAGATGCTGATCGCGAGCGTCCCTCGCTGAGCGCGCAACGTTTCCCGAACACGAAGCGACCACCCACGTTGGGTGAGTGGCCGCTTCGTACAACCGGAGTTCGACTACCGCACGATCAGGAATCGCGACGACCCACTGCTGCCGTTCGCCTCGACTTGGCAGAAGTACATGCCGGCTCGGGCCTGCGTGCCCACAAGTTCTTCGCCGCGAATCGTCAGCCAACCGGCGCGGTCGATCTTCCTCCGCAGGGTACCAATCTGCCGCCCGGCTACATCTACCGCGCGGACGGTGATCGTCTCGGCACGTGGCAAATAACATGAGATTTGCGGCTCCTCTCAGAGTTCCGTGAACACAGGGTCCGGGAGCTGATCGAGGCGATTTGACCCGTTGAGGTGTTCTGGTCCATCCATGATCCTTCTTCTTCGCGAAAAGAGGAGGGCCAGAGGGATGAACCAGAACGAGCGGGATGATCTCGCGATTTATCTGGGGCTGCA
>JAYSRO010000229.1:0-3031 GCA_043720995.1 Candidatus Eiseniibacteriota bacterium | reverse complement strand
GCGCCACGGTCTCCAGCGGGCTGCCGCTGCCGTCGTGATCCACGACGATGATCACGTGCGGCGTGGCGTTGGCCAACCAGGACAACGTTTCGAGTTCCTTTGTTTCGACGTAGAGCTCCACGTCCTGCTCGAGCGCGACGATGGGCGCAAGCATCGCCGCAAGGCCGCTGTCACGCGTGACCAGTGTGATGCGCAGCGGCTCGGTCATGGCGCGTGCTCAGTGCTGGCGCTCGGCTCAGGCGCAGACGTCGATGTCGATGTCGTGGGCGCGGCTGCCCCCACGGCAGTGCTCGTCGTGGGCGATGCCGCAGCACTCGCGGCGGGCGTTGCTGTCCCGGCGGCGGCCGTCCCCGGACCCACGACCCCGGCCTCGACGGCATCGAGCGAGTCGGCCGTCGCGGCGGCACTCGCGCCGATCCCTCTCGAGCGCTCGTTCATCATCACCATGATGCTGATGCGCCGGTTGCTGGCCGACAGCGGATCGCTTGGCGTGCGCAGATCGCGATCGGCAAGCCCGCGGATCTGGATGATCTGCGAATCGGACAGCCCATTCGCGCTCATGATGCGGCGCGCGGCATTCGCGCGGTCGGCGCTCAGCTCCCAATTGGAGTAGGACGTGCGCCCCGAGTAGGGACGCGCATCCGTGTGGCCTTCGATGCGCACCGCATTCGGCAGCGCGCCCAACTCCTGGCCGAGCAGCTTCATGATGTCGCGGCCGCGTGCGCTCAGGTCGGAGCCGCCCGTCTTGAAGAACACGCCTTCCGGATCCTCGAGCAGCTGGATGCGCAGACCCTCGGCCGTCAACTCGATCTCGATCTTGTCCTTCACGCTCTCGAGCCCGGGGACATTGTCGAGCTTCTCACGCAGTGACTGCGCGACCTTGGTCAGGCGGGCACGGTGCAGGTCGACGATCTTCTGGAGGTTCAGCGGCTGGGCATTCGAGGCCGGGGCGCCCTCACCCGGCACGATCGAGCTACCGAACTCGTTCGCGCGTCCCATCGGGTCGGCGAAGTAGCCGGCGACCGCGGCCTTCACGTCCGAGCTCTGGTTGACCAGCCACAGCACCAGGAACAGTGCGAACATGGCGGTCATGAAGTCGGCGAATGCCACCTTCCAGGCACCACCATGATGCGCCGCATGCCCGCCCTTCTTCTTGCGGATGATGATGCGGACGGGGACTTCACGCTCGCGGGCCATGGCGGCTTATGCGGCCTTGCTCTTCAGGGCCTTGCAGGCGGTTTCCATCTCGGCGAACGACGGCCGGTTGTCGGCGTAGATCTCGCGGCGCGAGAACTCGACCGCGACAATCGGCGGGAAGCCCTTGGCGAAGGCGATGACGCTGGCCTTGAGGAAGTAATAGTAGCGCGACTCCGCATCGAGGATCGCCTCGAGCCCGCCCGCCATCGGCCCCACGAATCCGTAGGCGATGAGCACACCAAGGAACGTGCCGCTCAAGGCCGCCGCGACGTGTTCACCAATCTGCGTGATCGGGCCGGCGATGGCACCCATCGTGATCACGATACCGAGCACGGCGGCGACGATGCCGATGCCGGGCAGGCCATCGCTAACCTTGGTCAGGATGCCGATGGGCTGCATCTCGGCGTGGTGATGCACTTCGATCTCGGTGTCCATCAGGGCCTCGAGATCGTGCGGCGGCACGCTGCCCACCAGCACCAGGCGCAGCGAGTCGCACAGGAACACGATGGCGTGATGGTTCTTGAGTAGTGCTGGGTACTTCTTGAACACCGCGCTCTTCTCCGGCGCTTCGATGTGCGATTCGATCGCGACGAGGCCGTCTTTGCGCGCGATCTGGAACAACTCGTACATCATCTTGAGCGCATCGAGGTACAGCGCCTTGCTGAACGGCGATGGCTGGATCAACTGCGGCAGCTTGCGAGTCAGCGCCATGATCGCCGGCAGGGGAGCCGAGACGAGCACCGTCCCCAGCGAGGTTCCCGCGATGACCACGATTTCGGACAGGTGAAACAGCGACATCACCTGCCCGCCACCCATCGTGAAGCCACCGATCACGGCGCCAGTGACGACCAGCAGTCCAATCAACGCAATCATTCGACAGTTCCATCCCTGAAGGGTTGCTTGGAGGGCAGTGCACTCAGGCACTCGGCGCGTAGACCTAGTATCGGCCTCGGCCGCAAGAAGTTGAGGCGATTGGAGATGCCTACGGTGCGGAGCCGCCACGGCTGGGGGAATTCACCCGCAAAACCATATGGCACAGAATATTACGGCGCTTTTCTGAACCACTCGCGCTAGAATGGTTGGCTATGCTCAACCCGCTGCTTTTGCTCTCGCCTCGTTACCGCGGCCTGTGGCTCCTGCTGGCAGGCGGCAGCTGGATCCTGCTGTTCATCTACGGAACGATCAAGTTCCTCTGGCTGCGCGAGTGGGGCTACGCCTGCACCACCGGCGGCATCGTTGCCTGTGTGCCGGTCGGGGTCGCACTCGGACTGCGCGGCCGCTGGGCTGGCTCGCTATGGAACCGGCTCACACGGCGGGAGCCCGAGCGCGTGAACGTAGCGCCCGCTCCCACCGAGTAGCGCACGCGACCTGGCGCTGCGGCGCCGCGCGACGACCTCGCGCAGACAGCGCGCCCGCTTTACTCGACAACGACCTTGAGCTTCAGCTCCTTGAGCGTCGCGTCTTCCACCATTGCGGGCGAACCGTCCATCAGGCACGCCGCACTCGCGCTCTTGGGAAACGCAATCGTGTCGCGGATCGAATCGCGGCCTGCCATCAACATGATGAGCCGGTCCAAGCCCAGCCCGATGCCACCGTGCGGCGGTGATGCGAAGCGGTAGGCGTCGATCAGGAAGCCGAACTTGTCCTGCATCTGCTCCGGCGTGAAACCCGCCACCTTCATCACGCGCTGCTGGATGTCGGGGCGATGGATACGGATCGAGCCCGAGCCCAACTCGTTGCCGTTGAGCACGAGATCGTAGAGCTGGGCGTGCACCGCGGCCGGATCGGTCTCGAGCAGGTCGAGATGCTCGGGGTTCGGCATGGTGAACATGTG
>JAYSRO010000228.1:0-6060 GCA_043720995.1 Candidatus Eiseniibacteriota bacterium | reverse complement strand
TGCGCCAGCGCGCCCAATTCCAGCAACGGTGCCGTGGTCAACAGATAGACGCCTTCTTCAGAGTTCAGGCGTTCGCCGGCCAGCACCTTGCGTTCAATGTTATCCCACACGGTTATTGCTCCTTTATCGTCCGTCACCATCAAGCAGGTTGCCGAGCCCACCCAGCAGCGAGCCTTCGCCCACGCGGCGGCCGCCGGTTTGCGGTGCGGCGGCGTAGATCCGGCTGGCGAGGCGCGAGAACGGCAGGGACTGAAGCCACACGCGACCAGGACCGCGGACCGTGGCGAAGAACAAACCTTCGCCGCCGAACAGCGCGGACTTGAGTCCGCCGACCATTTCGATATCGAAGTGCACGCTCGGCTGTAGCGCCACGAGGCAGCCGGTGTCGACGCGCAGCACTTCACCCGCGGCCAGCGTGCGCTCCTCGAGCGTGCCGCCGGCGTGCATGAAGGCCCAGCCATCACCCTGCAGGCGCTGCATGATGAAGCCCTCGCCACCGAACAGGCCGGCGCCGAAGCGCTTGTTGAAGGCGATCCCCAACGACACGCCCTTGGCGGCGCACAGGAACGAATCCTTCTGGCACCAGATTTCGCCACCGACATCCGACAGGCGAACGGGCTGGATCTTGCCGGGGTAGGGTGCTGCAAATGCGGCGATGCGCTTCTGCGTTCCCTGGTTCATGAACACCGTCATGAACAACGACTCGCCCGTGATCAACCGCTTGCCCGCGCTCATCAGGGCGCCCATGAATCCCTGCTGCTGCTGTGAGCCGTCACCGAAGATCGTGCTCATCTGGATACCGTCTTCGATGTACATCATGCAGCCGGCTTCGGCGACCACGGCTTCATTGGGGTCGAGCTCAACCTTCACAAACTGCAGGTCATCGCCGACAATCTGGTATTCGATCTCGTGCATCCCAGGCATGGCAGATCTCCTCGTTGAGGGCGCGAGCGAAGGGTGGCTAATCGATTTGCATCAGGCGATTCAGGTGAACGAGCTTTTCGAAGCGGTCGAGGCCTTCAAGGTCTTCAGGTCCCAGCCGGTAGTGGAACCGCCGCAGGTAGGCTTCGATCTCGTCGGGCCGCCAGCCGAGTCCGGTAATGCTGCGCGAGATCTCGGGCAGCGAGGCGAGGCCCGCGGCGAGTGAGGCATCGAGGAAGTCGCGCAATTCCAACTTTGTCTCGGGCGGCAACTCGCGGCGCACTGCCCATACCGCGTAGACGAACGCGAGGCCCGTCCACTCGAGCCAATCGGCGCCCAGGTCCAGCACGTGCGTGAACCCTTCGGGCAATTGGTTGCGCATGCGCATGGCGCCGTCGCCGATCACCAGCAGACCATCGGCCTGGGCAGGCTCGAGGCCGCGCACGTAGCGAATGTCGTTGAGACCGCGCCGCGCGCCGAGCAACAGGTGCAGCAGGCGGATAGAGGTCGAGGTCTCGGGCGTCACCGAGATCACCGCACCTTCGAGTGCGGCGGCGGGGCGCTTCGAGTACAGCATCACGGACTGCACCGCGCCACGCGACGCCACACCGAACGGACCCACCATGACGAAGCGGTCCTTCATGCGCAGGTAATCGCCCGCGGCCATCAATCCGAGATCGACGGTGCCAGCTTCCGCCTCGCGGCCGAGTTCACGCGGGACCAGGTTGCGCACCGCGAACGGCGCGTCGGCCCACAGCGCGTAGAACGGAGCGGCGTTGGCGTAGGGAATGCGTGCGGCGACGGTGGTTGCGAGGCGGGAGGGCGTGACCATGGGGGTGAAGTTATCACCCGCGAGCGTGCGAACGCTACCGGCGGCGGCGCCTATGAACCACGCGGACATTGGGTTTTGGGCCCAGTTCCGCGCCTCCCAGCGTGGCAGATGACCAATCGGTGACCTTGGCGAGGACCGAGCGCACCAGCGCTTCGGCCTGCGCGGGTGCGGCCACGGCGCGGGCATCACCGGGCAGCGTCAGCACGTGCAGGGTATTCGGCCGCGCCAGCGTGGTGGGGGCGGCCACGAGCAGGGCGGCGCGGAGGTCGGCGTCGGCGCCCGCGATCAGCGCTGCGATCGAGGCGCCCTCGCCTAGCCCAAGAATGGCGATGCGGTGCGCGTCGAGATCAGGGCGGCGGCGCAGGTAATCGACAGCCGCGCGCGCATCCTCGAGCGCATCGGTCAGCGTGGTCGAATCGCGAGCACCCGTCGAGGCACCGACACCACGCCCATCGATCCGCAACACCGCGACGTCACGGCGCGCGAGCGCGTCGGCCAACTCGAACATCGGGCGGTGGAGCACCGGTGAGCCCGCGGCATCCTCGATGGTGCTGCCATCACGCGTGAGGTCCGGGGCCGCGTTCACGAGCAGGATCACGGGATAGCGCAAGGGCCGGCCCTCGCGCAGGACGCCACGCGTCGGCAGTGACATCGTGCCGGCGAGCGAAAGCCCGGCGGGGACGCGCACGCGCACTTCCTCGGTGACGTAAGGCGCCCCGGGAGGCGGCAGGTAGGCGGCGATGTCTGTGGCGTGCGAGGAACGGGGCGGCAGCAGGGCGATCAACGCGCAGGCCGCGAGCGCCGCCACGGCAGCACGGGCAAGGACCGAGCAAAGCAGGGAGCGGGCGCGCATGTGCTTGTTATCGGCCACCTGGAGTCGCGGCTCGCGCCGCTTGGACGCGGGCCGTTCGGCAGCGCTCAAGGCTTCTCGAGCGGCAATCCCTTCGCGATCCACCCTTTGAACCCGCCATCGAGCGACTGCGCGTTCCTGTAGCCCATGCGCTGGAGGTTCTCGCACACCAGCGCGCTGCGGAACCCGCCGCCGCACTGGCAGACGATGGCCGCGTTGCGATCGGGGATGGTGCGCTCGATGTCGCGCTCGATGATGCCCTTGCTCAGGTGAATCGCTCCGGGCAGGTGGCCGGCGGCCCACTCATTGTCCTCGCGCACGTCCACGAGAATCAGCTGCTCGCCGGCGGCGACGCGACGGTTGTAGTCGTCGATCGTGATCTCGCGGATCGAACGCTTTGCTTCATTCACGATCGCGAGAAAGCCTGGCGCGTGATGATCGGCCATCGGTAGTCCTTTTGAAGAAGAAGCAGAAGAAGAAGTCAGCCGACGAGCCGGCTCAAGCCGGAGTTCGCGCGGAGCATGCCGAGTTGCCCGACATGGTAGGCATCGTGGAATGCGAGCAGCGCGACCGCGCCCAACAACGTGCCATCGAGACTCGGCGCCTCGGTGGTGCCAAGCAGGTCGTCCTCGCCGAGCGCCTCGAGCCGTGTCTGCAACTCCGCGGCGAGCGATTGCCACGCCTCAATGATCACGCCCGCTTCGGGCCACTGCGAGTCGTCAGCGCTCGAGCCACCGCGATTGAACTGGTCGCCCCACGCAAGCGTGTGTTCGTGGCCGAGCGAGCGCACCACCTGCGAGCGGACGCGTGTGGCATGCCCTGCGATCCACAGCATCGGGTTGCCGGCGCCCCCCGGCGGGCGGCGCAGCAAGGCGTCGCGATCGGCGCCTTCGAGCGCGCGTACGAACAAGCGGTCCGAGGCGGCGAAGATACGGGCGAGACCTTCGAGATGAGGATTCATGCGATCAGCGCGCAGCCGCGACAGCAGCCGCGACAGCAGCCGCGGCGGGCACTGATGCACCCGCCGACTCGAGCGGGTATTCGCGCACGGTGTTGTAGAGCGCGTCGCGCTGCACCGGGATCTTGCCGGCCTCGCGGATCGTCTGCACCATCGACTCTTCCGCCATGCCGACGGGGCTGCGCGCGAGTGCGGCGTGCGCGATCTTCTCGACGCCGATCGTGCCGTCGAGATCGCTGGCGCCGAAGTTGAGGCCGAGGCTCGCCGTGTCCTGGCCGAGCATCACCCAGTAGCTCTTCACGTGCGGCACGTTATCGAACACCATGCGCGAGACCGCGATCGTCTTGAGGTCCTCGATCGCCGAGGCCTGCCGCCGCACCAGTCCCGTCACGCCGGGCTGGAACGCCAGCGGAATGAAGGCGAAGAATCCAGGTGCCCTGTCTTCGAGTTCACGCAGCAGGATCAGGTGCTGTACACGCTCGGCGCGCGTCTCGATGTGCCCGTACAGCAGCGTGCAGTTCGACGGGATGCCCATCCGGTGCGCGACTTCATGGATCTCGAGCCAGCGCTGGCTGCCGATCTTCTGGTGGTAGAGCTCGCGGCGCACGCGCTCGCTGAACACTTCGGCTCCGCCACCGGGCAGCGCATCGAGCCCGGCCTCACGCAGCTGGCCGAGCACCCATTCGATGGGCTGCTTGGTCAGCCGGCAGAAGAAGTCGATCTCGACCGCGGTGTAGGCCTTCACCTTGAGATCCGGCTTCACTTCCTTCACCCAGCGGATCACGTTCAGGTAGTCGTCGAAGCGCCACTTGTTGTGCAGGCCGCCGACGATGTGGATCTCACTGATCTCAGGGTTCACGTGCGCCTTGATGTCGGCTTCCGACATCGTATAGGCGCCCGGAGCACCCGGCTTCTTGGCGTAATCGCAGAACTTGCAGGCGAGCACGCAGACGTTGGTCGGGTTCAGCTGGCGGTTGACCGTGAAATAGACACGATCCCCGTGACGGTCGCGGGCCATGGCGTTGGCCAGTCGACCGAGGTCGAGCACCGGGGCGTCGAACAGCCGGATGCCGTCTTCCTGGGACAGGCGCTCACCCGCGAGCAGCTTGCGCTGGGCGGCATTGGCGGCGGGATGGGTCACGCGGATGTGTTCGAGGTGCCTCAAGGGTCCATTCCTTAGCGCAGGCCTGGTGAGGGTTGCCGGGGCTGCGGAGTATAGCGGCGGGGCTGTTTTGGACCAATTCCCTTGCGGCCTGCCCGCTGGGGCCCCAGAAAAGTGCAACTCGCGATGGACGCGGAGCCACCTCTCTGCGTTACAATTATCGCCCCCCTGTACTTAGGGAGCGACACCGCCAGGACGGCACTGAACCCGATTGCCCGTTGCCACGGTGACCTCCGCTGACACGTTGTTCGAGCCGATTACTCTCCCACAACAGGAACGCTCGCTGATGCGTCGTACGATCCTTCGTTTGCCCGCTGCTGTTCTGTTGCTGTGTGGCGCCACGTCGGTGTGGGCGTTCTCCACCGGCCCTCCCGCCTCGCGCACCGCTGCCCCGGCGTTCGGCATCTATCCCGTCGAGACGAGTTGCACCGGCTGCCACTCGGGGACAGCCAATGACCCGGCCGGCAAAGTCGAGTTGCTCGATGTGCCGTTTCGCTACAACCCTGGGCAGACCTATCCGCTGCGTGTGCGCCTGAGTTACTCGCTGGCCGACACGACCGGCATCCTCAATCCCAAGTGGGGCTTCGAGCTCACCGCCATCAACCCCGCCGATGGCAAGGGCGTGGGCACGTTCGTCACGCCAAATCCCGGCGCGAGCCCGTTGTACCCGGACTCCGTGAAGATCATCACCGCCACGACCGGCACGTTCGCCACATCCGGGCGCCAATACATCGAGCAGACGAGCTTCTCGACGCGCACCGACCTGCCTTCACCCGTCGAGTGGACGGTTAACTGGACGGCACCGTTGACGACGCCTGGCCCGGTCAATTTCTACGTCGCCGGCAACTCCGCGAATGGTACGGGCAGCACGAGTGGCGACCACATCTTCACCGGCTCGGAAGTTACCGACGTCTACAACCCCGCCGTGCCGGGAAGCTCTCCCGCCACGACTGCCGCGCTGCTGCTGATCCTCGCGAGCGTGGGTGCTGGAGCACTGATCATCCGCCGACGACCGGCGTAACGCTGTGGGGCCGCACCCCGCAGGAAAGCCCGGCGCATTCAACACGCGCCGGGCCTTCTGCTGTGTGGTATTGAGTTGCCGCTGGGGTTGCGACCGCTATCGATTCAGGTAGTACGTCGCCTTCACCAGAAAAATGTTGTTCGAGTCAAGTTTGCCGAGTTGGCTGATGGAGTGATTGAATGCAAATTCGCCTGAGTCCTCCACGCCCTCACGGCTCTGGGTCCACACGAAGAACAGTGCGGCACCGGGCATGTATTCCCAGCGGAACACCGCATTCCCGCGCAGCGACTTGTAGTTGAAGTCCGTGGGGTGGCCC
>JAYSRO010000227.1:0-6074 GCA_043720995.1 Candidatus Eiseniibacteriota bacterium | reverse complement strand
CATTCTGCGCGGGGGTGGCGCGCCAGGAACCCGGGAGATTGTCGTCGCGCAGGGTGATCCTGCGCTGCCTGCCGCCGAGTTGGTCACCCGCATCCGCCAGCGCCGTTCCGCCTTGGATCGCGGTGATCGCGCTCAGCGCCTTTTGCTTCATCGCAGCCAGCCCGGCGTTGTCCGTGGCGTCGGTCTCGAACAGCAGCGCGTGAACCGTCGCTTCCGCCGGGCGGTCGAAGTCGTGCATGTGCGCGCGGTATTCCTCGAGCACTTCCTTTTCCGATGGCTCGCGCGTACGCCCGGTAAACGCACCCACTGGCAACGCGAGGTAGTTCAAGTTCACACTCTCGAGCGAACGCGCCGCCGCACGGCGCAATGCGTCATCCGAGGGCGTGTACTTCTTGCGGAGGTTCTCCGACAAACGCTGGGCTCCCAATTCGCGCCGCGCTTCATCGGCCGCACGCTTGAAGGAGGCCGGATTATTGCGGTGCGCGTTGTCCCAGGCGCGCGGGCTGAACTGCCCGTTCGGATTGAAGATCGGCATGTTCTTGAGATAGGCGTCGACCTCGGCAGCGCTGACCTGTGCGCGTCCGGACCCGAGTACATAAAGGCGCTGGCGCACCAGTGTTTCAAGCGCCTGCCTGCGGATCGAGGCGCGCTGCTGCGCGTTGAGCTCGGTCCCCATCCGGCCGCGATAGGTGACTTCCATCTCCGCTGCCCGCGCATCGAGTTCATCCTGCCGGATTCCGGTTCCGCCCACCGTCGCGACGATCGTGCCCGGCGCGCCCAGCACCGGGGCCGGCGCTGCGCCCATCATGCAACTCAACGTCAACAGCGCGACCCAGACCCTGCTCAGGCTCGACTTCACTCCGGGACTCCTTGTGTTCATGTGCTCGTGGCCTTGACCCTTGGACGTGGCGCTGAATAGCCTGCCCCCATGTCCTGGATCCTCGAAACGTCCCAACAGGTATTGCTGTGGCGCCCCGCCTTCACCCCCGCGGGTTGTGCCGTCGCCATGACGACACGCCGGGGAGGTGTCAGCCTCGCACCTTACGACGAACTCAATCTCGGGCGGTCCACCGCCGATGCACCGGAATCCGTAACCGAAAACCGCCGGCGTGTCCTGGCCGCGCTGAGTCTCGATCCCGAACGCCTCGCCACCGCGGGGCAGATTCACGGCACCCACGTGAGCGAAGCGACCGGCGCGGGGCTTCACACCGAAACGGACGCCCTGCTCACGCGCCAGTCGGGTCTCGCGATTGCGGTCAGTGGTGCGGATTGCCTCCCCCTTGTTCTGTGCAGCGGTGATGTCGTGGCCGCTGCGCACTCCGGCTGGCGTGGCACCGTGGACGGAATGCCGCTCGCGGTTTTGCGCGCGACACTCGAATCATCCGGCGCTCCCGCCAAGGATACTTATGCCTATCTAGGGCCCTGCATCGGCCCTTGTTGTTATGTCGTGGGTGAAGCTGTTGCCGGCCGCTTCCCGGCCGCGGCCGTCGTTCGCCGCGCCTCCAACGTCTTTGTCGATATGGGACGCGCCGTGCGCCTTCAATTGGAAGCCGCCGGTGTTCCTGAAGCCCACATCGTCGATCCGCCCGCCTGTACGTCCTGTGCCACGGAGTTGTGTTTTTCACACCGGCGCGACCAGGGCCTGACCGGGCGGCTCTGGGGACTCGCCGCCCGTCTCTGACGCCATGGCTGCCGCTGCGGGCGGAAAGTATAACAAGCAGGCCACATCCGCCGCACCCCGGCGCCAGTTCCGCCGCGATTGACGCTGGCTTGTCATGTTGTTGCGCGCAGGAGTCTTGACCGTGGCGAAAGCCCAATCCTAGACTACACGCAGCAATCCGTACCGCTCTCCGCTTTCAAATTCCGACAGGAGGATTCATGCGTCGCTGTGTCTCTGGGGCTTTAACACTTGGCGTGATGTTGCTCACGACCGCATCTGCGTTTGCCGCGCCGGCCGCCACCGCCGCCAAGGCGAAGGCCTCGATCAAGCCGGCCCGTGTCGCGGAAGTCGCGGTGCTCGAGACGACGCTGGGCACAATTGTGATCAAGTTCCACAACGCAGACGCACCGCAGACCGTGGCGAACTTCAAGAAGCTGGTGCGCTCGAAGTTTTACGACGGCACTTATTTCCACCGTGTCATCCCGCAATTCATGATTCAGGGCGGCGATCCCAACACCAAGAACGCCGATCCCAACGACGACGGAATGGGTGGCCCCGGCTACACCGTGCCGGCCGAGATCAAGGGCCAGCACCTGCGCGGCTCGGTGGCGACTGCGCGTATGGGTGACGGTGGGAACCCGAAGAAGGACTCGAGCGGCTCCCAGTTCTTCATCGACGTGGCATCCCAGCCGTCGCTCGATGCGGGCGGCTACACCGTGTTCGGCGAAGTGATCTCAGGGATGGACGCCGTGGACAAGATCGTGGCACTCGGTGCGGACCCTTCGACGCCGCGTGGCGGTGCCGGTCCGAACCCGGGCCTGAAGGCGTTGATCAAGAAGGCAACGCTTGAGCCGTTGTCCAAGTACGAGAAGCCGGCCGCGGCGGTGGCTCCGGCGGCGAAGTAAATCGGCAGCCGGGCAACACGATGTGCGAGCGGCGGGCGGCCCACGTGGGTCGCCCGTTTTGCATCAGGGGTTGCGCCAGCGGCTCAGGCCCATTCGCGTGGTGAGCTCGTAGAATTCACCCACCTCCGCCGCGGCTTCGCGCCCCGTCTCGAGCTCCACATGGAACGCGATGTCCGTCACGCTGCGCCGGCCATCGGCCGCGAACCATGCCAGCTCGAGCACCGGATCCGGGCAGCGTTCCGACAGATCGCGACACGCACTTTGCTCGGCTTCGCTCAGGCGGCCCCATCCCGCGTTCAGGTAGTCGATGAAATCGAGCGGGCCACGCTTGAGGCGCTCCGGAATGCGCGTGTCGGCCGGGACCCTGGGCCGCGGCGAATCGTGGGGACACTCCGCGTCAGCGAACGACTCGAAGCGCCCCACTGCGCTTTCGAGTTCTACTCCCCGCATGCCGAGCCGTGCGAGGCTCCGGATCGCGGACCGTCCGCGCAACCGCTCGCGGGTCAGCGGTCGCACAGGGTCAGCCTGATCCGCCGCGGCCAACAGCCGGCGGCGCGCGCCGCGTTCGACGAACTCCGTCAGCTCACGAGCTTCGCGCTCCCCCGCGCTCGCGAGGGACAACGCATAGGTCGCGGCGATGCGCACCGTCAGCTCGAGCGACCTGGGATCGATGCGGTCAGCGGTGTCATACGACGAGTGGTAATAGCGGTCGGGCCATTGGATCAGCATCGGGCAGGGAACGCCGATGGAAGGATCCACGAACACTGCATGATCGCTGCCACCTGAATACGGCACTTCGGCGAGCCTCATCATCGTCATGTGCCCGGGCCCCGAGTAGGACAGGACCCAGTCGAGCGCTTCGGCGCGGATACGGCTCACGAGTTCTTCGGCAAACGATGCTGCAAAGTGGGGCGGATGCTCGAGCAGAAAGGTACTCCCACACTGCGACTGGTCGGCCCCCACCATGTCGAGATTCAGCGCAGCACTCAGGCGCTCGATCCGCTGCGGGTCGTTGGCCAGCCAGGCGAATGTCCCCGTCAGCTCCGGCATCCAAAGGAAGCGGATGCCGCGCTCGAACGGGCCGTGCTGCTTGCCCAGTTCAGCGACCACGCGCGCGGTCTCGAGTGCCGCGGCGACGCCCGAACCGTTGTCATGTGCTCCAGGGAGCGGATGGCACAGGTGCGCGAGCACAAGCACATCATTCGCGGTGCGTCCCGGCAGGTGCGCGGTGACGAGGGGGATGGGAGCCGCGTAACGCTGGGTGCGAATGTCGACATCGAGTTCAAGCTGCTCTCCACGCGCGAGCCGCTGCCGGAGTGCCGCGCCGGCGCGTGGCGTGACCACGAGTCCCACTGCTCGCTGCTCATCACCCTCCCACCAGAACGAAGTGTAGGCGAGCGAGTCGAGGTCGTCCTCCGAGGTCCGCACCGGGTCCACGAGCCTGCGCACATCGCACAACAGTCCTGCGGCGCCGCGCGCCCTCACCAGTTGTTCGACACCACGGCGGGCGGAGGCGCCACTCAAGACGAAAGCGCCCCGCACATCGATCGCGTCGAGCGCCGCCGGATCGAGTGAGTCGGGAACCGCGACCAGCCGGAAGCGGCCGTGACATGAGTCGGTGCGCTGAACGATCGACAGCGGCTCGCCCGCGAAGTCACACAGCGGCTCGCGTGCGTCGCCGCTGCGGAGCCACGCCTGGGCATGCTCCACGCTCCAGGCTTCCTGCTGCAGCTCGCCGAGGCAGCGATGAAGCCCATCGCCCGGAACCGTTTCGCGTCGTACCTCGAGGCCGAGCGGCAGCAGGGCCTGCTCGAGCCACGCCGCGGCGGCGTCGTATCCGGGGCTCGACTGAATGCGGTGAAACCGGCTGACCGCGCGCACGTCTTCCCACGCACGCGCGCCGCTTGCGATGGATCTTACGCGTTCGAGCCAGTCGCGGAACATTCGAGGAGGTGCGCGTTCAGCGCGCGGGGAGCGTGATGCGCTGGGCGCGCGTAACCGAGTTGCCCGCGCCGTCCACCGCGCGCACGCCCACGCTGTGAGCGCCGGGTTTGAGATTGCCGAGCACGGTGGTGAATTCGAGGTGGTGGGAATCCGTGAACCCGCCCTCCGGCGTGACCGGCCGCCAATCCTCGCCGTCGTACGCAACCTCGATCCGGGACAGGGCGCTCAGTGCATCCTCGGCCGCGCCGTGGACGCGAACGCCCTCCTTCACCGCGGTCAACTCGAGTTGTGTCACCGTGGGCGGAGTGTTGTCGATGTGGAACGGGGCGCTCGCGCCTTCTCCGGTGCGCTCCTCCCCATGGGCGTTGCCATTGCGATCACTCGCGCTGACCCTGAGGCGGTAGCGTCCGTCGGGCAACGTGTGGGTGTCGAAAGTCCAGGTCGGCGCCTCGAGATCTTCGGCCAACAGGACGCCATTCGATTGGCTCTCCTCGCGCGCTTCGAGGCGGTAGGTGAGCTTGTCGCCGTTTGGGTCGATGCCGCGCCACTGCGCGGTGCGGAGTCCGCGCGCCCACACCGGCAATTCGCGAAGTTGCCGTGGCGTCGGCGCCTGCGTCAACGAGTACTCGACCTTCTGCCCGCCCGGCAGCGCTTGCGTGATCGGCTCCGAACGCGGCACCAATTCGCCTTCGCGCACGTCCTGACCCTGCGTCGAGACGACGACATCCTCGATGCGCGGCGGCAGGTTCTGCTCACGCCATGACGCCTCGATCGCACTCAGCCGCGGCCGCCCACCGCTCAGGGCGAGCTTCCATTGGAAGTAGCGCGCCGGCGGAGATGCCGTGGAGCGTCCCTCGGCGGGTGCCACCCCACCCTGCCACGGGGTCCACGTCGAGTCGGCCGGGTCGCTGTTGCCGCTGCGCGTGAACAGTTCGACCTTGGCACCCGCGGCATCGCCACGCCACACGATGCGGCCAAAGCGGGCGATGCGGCGTGCATCGAGCGTGGGCGACAACAACTCACCACGCGCGGCGAGCTCAGGGCCCAGCCGCCACAACGCCACCGGATTTGAAGTGGCGGCGAATACCCGCGAGCCGTTCGCCGCGAGTGCTGTCACCTGGCCCTGCGGAGCCGCGAGCACCAGCGATGCGCCCTCGCCCCGCTCCAACCGGTACACCGCCGCGCGGTCCCCGGTGGCGGCGAGCATGCCCTCGGGGCGCGGCAACAAGGCGTGGACGAAGGGCTGCGCCGAAGTCCACGCCAGGGTGACGATGCTGTCGGGAACGATGCGGTAGATCGTGGCGCGCGCGTCCCCGATCGCGCTGCGCGCGGGGACGGGCGTGGGATCATCGTCCGAGGCGGCAGGCCCGGCGGAAACGACCGCCGCGGAAAGTGCCGCGGCATACAGTGCCCCATCGTTTCCGATGGCCAGCGCGCGGATCTCATCCTCAGAGGCGTCGTACACGGTGTGTGGCACCCCAGCGGCGGTGACGTGGATTACGCGCCCCTTGCTATCGCCGCCGACATAGACGCCGGTGCCGCCGTCGGACACCATCGAGACGAGA
>JAYSRO010000226.1:0-6078 GCA_043720995.1 Candidatus Eiseniibacteriota bacterium | reverse complement strand
GGCACTCCCCTACGAGTTCGGCGAGCAGCATGCGCAGCACGCGGGAATGATCGTCGATACTCAGCGTCGGCCGCTGCGCCTCGCGGCGTCCAAAACCGATCAGCGTGATCGCGACCGCGCGGTGGCGCGAGGTGCTCACCACGCTTTCGAAACGCCCGCCATCGGCGCCGACGCCGTGCAAGAACACGATCAGGGTGTCCGACTCGACGCGGTTGTCGAAGTAGGTCACGGGATACCCGACCAGCCGGGGATTGCGTTTCGAGAGTTGGCGTACGTGCGCGGCGGTGAGCACGAACTGCCGTTCCACTGGAGGGAGCGCGACACAGTCCTTCCCCTGCGCCTCGCCAGTCATGGACTGTGGCCAGCGCAGCGCGATCACGAGATCGTGCGCATTTTGCCAGCGCTGGTCGGGGTCCTTGGCGAGACAGGCGTGTACCACGCGGTCGAGCCCGCGGGGCGTCATCGGGGTGATCTCGGCCATGGGACGGGGCTCGTCCTTGAGGATCGCTGAGATGAGCGAGGCCGGGGAGCTGCCCTCATAGGCCCTGCGTCCGGTGGTCATTTCGTACAGCACGCAACCCAGCGCCCACAAATCGCTGCGAGCGTCGGCATCACGGCCCTCCAGCTGCTCGGGCGACATGTAGTGAAACGTCCCGACGAGCGACCCCTCGGCGGTGAGTGGTTGCGCGATCGTGGGCGATTGGCTCGTCGCCGAGGCGACGGAACTGTTGCCAAGCACGCCGCCGAGTGCGCCGCCGCGCGCGAGCCCGAAGTCCATGAGTTTTGCGCCCGAGCGTGACAACATCACGTTCCCGGGCTTCAAGTCGCGGTGGATGATGCCGGCACGATGCGCCCGCTCGAGCGCATCCGCGATCTCGGCGCCGAAGCGGATGACGTCCGCCAAGGGAAGCGGGCCGCGCTCGATGCGCTGGGCGAGCGACTCCCCCTCCACCAGCTCCATCACCAGAAAGTCGACGTCACCCTCACGGCCCACGTCGAACAGTGTGCAGATGTGCGGGTGGTTCAAGGAAGACACCGTTCGTGCCTCGCGTTCGAAGCGGGCACGCAGCTCGGAGTTCGCGGAGAGCTGCGAGGGCAACACCTTGACCGCCACATCGCGCCCCAGTCGCGTATCGCGCGCGCGATACACCTCCCCCATGCCGCCCGCGCCGAGCGGCGCGACGATCTCGTAGGGGCCCAGACGGGTTCCGGAGGACAGCGGCATCGCCCGAATCTACATCAAGAGCGCTGCCCCAGTCTCTCCGGGGTGCCCGGGGATGAGACGCCTAGCGTTGTGCCAACAGGTTCTCGCTGGCGGTGAACGTGAGTACCGAGCCCGCCTCCAGCTTCATGGTGCGGAGCGCGTTTCGGGTGAGCCCATAGGTCGTGGCACCACCCAGCACCCCACCGATCAATGTGCCGTGGTTGTCCTTCGCGACGGTGTGACCGAGCAGCGCTCCGGCCGCCGTTCCTGCCGCGATGACGCCGATCTTCTTTGCCCGGGCGCTGCCGGCGATGATCGGGGGCGCATCGGCCCTGAACGGGCGCGACTGGCCGTTCAGAGAAACGCTGCGCACGGCAAGATCCATCTGCGGACGATTGCTGTGGGTTCCCTGCGAGTTGGAGGTAATCACGCCTTGGACCGCGCTGCCGGCAGGAATCGCGAGGCCGTTGGGCGTGACGACGTCCTGGGTCACCGTGCCAGTCCACGATTCACCCGCGTGCACGACCTCTGTCGAGAGCTCCGCATCGAGCCTGACATCGAGTGAAGTTCCCGTGGGAACCAGAACCTGTTTGGTTGATGCATTGCGTGTGTAGCGATGGTTGTGCCGACGGCCCCGCGCGTCGCTGTTTGAAGCATTGGCAATGACCAAGGTTACAACGGCTACGGCGATGAGCATGCGAACTGCTTTCGTTGTCATGAAATCCTCCGTGGTTTCGGCCCTCAGCGCGGCGTACCGCAGTTCCTGTGCCGAACTCGGGAGAATCGAGTGAAGCGTGGGGCAAGAGTTCACGTGGCATGGTTCCTGCGTTTGCGCGGGTGCCGCGGTCCCAAGATGGCGTCTTTGCCGTCGATCGTCTGGCCGGCTCAAAACGGAGGGCTTCATGCCGCTGATCAACGTTGTCCTTACGCTCATTGTTGTCGGGGTGTTGCTGTGGCTGGTGAACACCTATATTCCGATGGACGCCAAGATCAAGAAGATCATGAACGTGGTCGTGGTCATCGCCGTGGTGCTGTGGCTGCTGAGCGCGTTTGGAATGATCGGGAACCTCAACGCGATTCGAGTCGGCAAGGGGTAGCTGCCGGCCCCCCCAAATGGGTGATGCGCGAGGCCGGCTGGGGTGCGATAATAGGCGGGTCGAGCGCGGCCGGGCAGGTCACGGTGGGCGCTGGTGGGCGCATCACCCATTCTGGGCCAGCGCCACGGTGTGGATGCCTGGGAGGAGCGCACATGCGCAGGTTTCTGTTTTTGTCGCTGCTGTTGGCTACGCTCTCGAGTGCGGTAGCGTCAGCGGATCCTCGTATTATTGTGGACTACCGCAATGATGTTCTGCGCGTGACGCTCGATGGTTCCTTCGCGGGCAGCACGTACCGTGTCTGGCGCGCGAACACGCCGGGGATTCAGTTCGCCCAATTGTCGGACCAGTCGGCTCTCTGCACGGGTGACTGTTTCGTCACGGACCTGACGGCGGTACCCGGCGCGACCTACCTCTATCGCTTCGACCTCGAGACGCCGAGCGGCGCGGCGGTGACGTATGGTCCCTACGCGGTGACCATTCCGAATGCCTCGCTCGCGGCCCGCGTGTTTCCCAACCCCTTCCATGCCGGCGCGCGGGTCGACCTCGCGTTGCCCGGGAGCAGCCGTCTCGACGCGCCGCTACGCGCCGAGGCGCGGGTGATCGATTTGCAGGGCCGCACGGTACGGACGCTCTACAGCGGGCTGCTCTCTCGCGGGATCACATCGCTCGCATGGGATGGCCATGCGGACTCGGGACGGCGGCTCGATGCGGGCGTGTACTTCTTGCGCGTGTCTACAGCGCTGGGCCAGTCCACGGTGCGCATCGTTCGCTCGCGCTGATCGCGCTGTGGGACTTGCGCTCCCGGCGCGCGGCGCCCATCGTGTGTGGCCATGACTCTCCCCGACTCGAGCGTTGCGGGCAAGTCCACCTCGCCGGTTCATATCTATATCGATGCCGACGCGTGTCCGGTGAAGCCGGAAGTGTTCCGCGTCGCGCAACGGCATGCGCTGCGGGTCACTCTCGTCGCGGCCGCGTGGATGCGGACTCCGGCTGACCCCAACATTGTGCTCGAGGTCGTGGAGCAAGGCTTCGACGCCGCCGACGACTGGATCGTGACGCAGGTCCAGCGGGATGACATCGTGGTGACTGCTGACATTCTGCTCGCTTCACGCTGCGTCGAGCGCGGCGGGCGGGTGATCGGCACCACGGGCCGCCCCTTCACCGAGGACAACATCGGCGATGCCGTCGCCACGCGCACCCTGCTCGCGGACCTGCGCGGCGCGGGTGAGGTCACACGCGGGCCGGCTCCGTTCGAGGCGCGCGACCGTTCACGCTTCCTGCAGGCGCTCGAGACCGCGGTGCAATTGGGTCTGCGCGCGCGAGGTCGCTGAGGGCGGGTGGGTCAGGGCGCCGTAGCGGCCCGAGTCGAGTTGCCCCGTGGCCCCAGCAATCCCACGCCGATCGTCGCCAGCGCCAGCCACGCGGCGGCGAATGCCCACACGGTTTCAGTTCCCTCCCGCCACTCTCCCAACGCATAGATCGCCGCGATGAGCATCGCGGTTGACCACGCGCCACCGGGGACGCGTGCGCGGAATCGCCAGATCATGAAGAGCGCGGGAAGCATCAGGACACTGTAGGAAAATCCGCTCAGCGGATAGAGCAGCAGGCCCGTGACGAGGATGAGCGCGAGCCCCCACTCATGGGCGGTCTCGTGCAGCCGCAAGGTGATCGCGAGCGAGATTGCGCCGATCACTGCCGCCGCAACGAGGAAGACAGGATTCATCAAGCACGCTGCACCACTGCAGGGTGCATGCGAGAGCCGCAGCACAAGGCTAAGCAGCGATTGCGTCGCGGACTCGGTGTAGATCCAGTCCGGCTTGCTGGCGACCTGGTTCATTCCGATGTAACCGGCGAACGTGCGCGGGCCGAACGCGGCGATGGCAGCGAGCGTGAGCGCCGCGGCCGTGCCGATCATGCCGCCGATCGCTCGCCAGCGCCCTCGCAGTAGCGGAGCGATCGCAAGGACCAACAGGAACGGCTTGATGACCACCGCGGCCGCCAACCACGATCCGCCAGCGACCGAGTTGCGCCGTGGCCAGAACATCAACACGCACATCAGCGCGAGCAGGTTTGTCTGGGCGAAGCCGAAGGTGGTGAGCGTGCCGTGGGACGCCAGCACCAGCAGCGCGCATGCGAGCACGGCGGTGTTACCGCCGCGTGGGAGGAACGTGCGCTGCAGGAGCAGCACGCAGGCGCCGGTTACGACCAGGTGGAATGCGTACCAGAGCGCGATCCCATGGGACGGCGTGAACCATCCCAGTGGCGCGAACAGCAGCATCGTGGGCGGTGGGTACCAGAAGCCCGTCGCGACGATCTCGCGGCGGAATTCCTCGCTGAAGTCGAACGCGGAGGCGAGTGCCGCGGCGCTGTGTGGATCGTAGAAGTTGAGCCCTGAGACGGCGCTGCGGGCGTGCAACCAGAAGCCCATGAAGTCCCATTCGGGAGGACTTGCGAGGTTGTCCGTGATCACGCCCGCGAGACGGATGCAATACGGGACACAGGCGAGCAGCAGCAACGCCACAAACATGCGGCGCCGGCGTGCGGTCGCGCCCTCGAGGGAACCGAGCCCGAGCAGCGCGACGGCGACCACGACAAACGTCAGCAGGGGCCCCACGGCTAGGCGCGACACGCGAGGTTCACGAGGTCCGGCTCGCTAGCCCGCGTCGGCGGACTCGGGAGGCTCCGGCAGGCGCCGTTCGATGTCCTGCACCTGGGCGACCGTTCGCGTGCCGAGGTGGAACAGCTCCTCGAAGTACCGCTTGGCCTGCAGGGCGAGCACGCCGAGGCTCAGCAGCTGCACGCACAACACCAGCGTGATTCCCACGACGAAGAACGCGTGCGGCGAACGGCGGAACGCCAGGGCGACAGCTTCCGAGAAGCGGTCGTCGAAGGTGCCGCCCGGCACCGGGACGGTGTGGGCGTAGTAGCCGGCAACATGGACGCCGATCCAGTACAGCATGTAGGCGGAGATGATCGCGAGGATGGCAGCCGGGATGATGAAAAACGCGAACGGGCGGATCGTGAAACCCGCCATCAGGCTGAAGGTGATGCCGCGCTGGATCCGCTGGCCCGAGGCGCGGATCGACAGCTTGGGCTTGCGCGCGCTCCAGTCGAGATGCGCGGGGACTTCCTCGATGCGCGCGTTGAGCAGCATGCCCTTGTAGATGATCTCGGTGTTGATCTCCATCCCCGTCGAGGTGAGGTTGAGTGAGCGGATGAAGCTGCCATCGTAGGCGCGCACCATGCCGGTCAATGTCGAGATGTTGCCGGTGGGATTGACGCCGCGCGCGGTGAGCGCGAGGAAGCGGTTGCCCCAGCGGCTCAGGACGCGCCGCAGCCATGGCACCTTCGTCGCCCGTCCCCCGCTCATGTAGGGCGAGGCGAGCACGATCATCGCCTGGGTGTCCCGCATGCGCTCGAGCAGCACATCGATGTGCTCGGGCGCGTAAGTGAGATCGAGATCCATCACCACGATGATGTCGCCACGCGCCGTACGGAATCCCGTGCGCAGCGCCTGGCCGAGACCAAGATTGATGCGATGGCGTACGACGTGAATGTTCGAGGCGCCCTCGGCGACCGCTACGACTTGGCCGCTCGTGTCGTCGGAGCTGCCGTCGTCGATGACGATGAGCTCCCAGCGATAGGCCAGCTCGAGCCCGCACATGTGATCGACGATGCGCCGCACATTCGACTGCACGATGTCGGCCTCATTGAATGCCGGCGCGATGATCGAAACCAGCGGCCGCGCGTCATGTCCCTGCCTGCGCGTGGCGGCGT
>JAYSRO010000225.1:0-15336 GCA_043720995.1 Candidatus Eiseniibacteriota bacterium | reverse complement strand
CTGGTAGCGGGAGAAGGCCAGCAGTGCGCTGCCCACGGGCAGGTTTCTCGCAACGTCATCAACGCCGGCGCCACTGCGCGACTGCTCCAGGCCGAAGTGTGCGCTGACCTCCGCGAGCGAGCGCTCGGCTGTCTCCATTTCGACTCGCGCTTCGTCCCGCTGGCGCTGAAACGCCTCGGGAGCGCCCCGCGCTCCACCCCGCACCAGCAGTGCCGCGAGCCGCTCACGCCGGCGCGCCAGCCGCTCCGCGCGGCCAGCGACCACGGTGTCGAGGGAGCTAGCGATCGCGCTGTGCCGGCACGCCATCTCATCGAGCACGATGGCGCGGGACTTGACCACGGCGTCGAGCACTCGCCGTCGCGAGGGACCGTCAATGCCGCGGGTGGCCAGCGTGAGTGCCAGGTCCAAGCCCAAAGGGCGGACCGCCGCGTAGTCCAGGGCCTCGCGCTCCGCCAACCCGCGCGCGGTGAGGCGCACGTGCGCGCGGGAGATCGATTCGGCCTCGAGCGCCTTGTTCAACGCGGCGGCACTATTTCCTTGCATGGCGTCTATCCGTGCGAGCTGGTACAAGGTGCTCGCGACATTGGGACTCTGGTGGCCCCCCGTGCGCTCGCGGATGGCCAGACCACGCTCGAGCAGCGGGCGAGTCCCGGCCACGTCGCCGCTGGCGGCGAGGATCTCGGCCAGTTGCTCGAGGCTTTCAGCCACCTTGGCGTGATCCATTCCCAGCGCGGCCTCACGCACCGCGAGTCCGCGCTCGGCGAAGGATCGCGCCGCGGTGAGTTCGCCCTGCTCCGCCAGCACCCCGGCCAGGTTGTTCAGGGCGAGTGCTACGTCCGAGTGGCCTGGGCCCTGCGTCTTTTCCCACACCGCCAGTGCGCGCTCGAACAGCTTGCGCGCAGCGGGGAGATCACCGTCGTTGTGGACCGCGCCCCCGAGCGACCACAGCGCGATCGCGACCTCTGCGTGTTCGGAGCCAAACTTGCGTTCGCGAATCTGCAGCGCGCGCTCGAAGAGTTTGCGAGCCGCCGCGTTGTCGCCGGAGTTCTCGAGCAACAGAGCAAAGTTGTCGAGGCTGTTCGCGACATCCGGATGATCTGGCCCCAGCGCCTTCTCCCGGATCGCCAACGCGCGTTCGTACAGCGGCCGCGCGGCACTGTAGTCGCCGGTGTCACGAAGCAGGTTGGCGAGCGTGTTCAAGGTGTTGGCGACGTCCGGGTGGTCAGGACCCAACGCCTGCTCGCGGATGCTCACCGAGCGCTCATACAAGGGCCGCGCCTCCGCGTCCATCCCCATGCCGCGCAGGGCCAGCCCGAGGTTCTGGAGACTGCCCGCGATCGCCGGATCATCCGGCGCAAGGGTCTGCTCGTTGATCGCGAGGGCGCGTTCGCCGGCGGCCCGCGCCGCCGCGTATTCGCCCATGACCCGGAGCACGCGCCCCAGATTGTCGTACGCGGCCGCCACCAATGGATGGTCGGGCCCCAGCGCCTTCTCCCGGATGGACACCGCGCGTTCGTAGGCCGCGCGTGCCCTGGGGTAGTCGCCGAGATCGCCATACAGCGTGCCCATGTTGCCGAGCGATGAGGCGACGTCGGGATGGTCCGGCCCGAGCGCTTTTTCGCGGATCGCCAAAGCGCGCTCGAGCAGGGGTCGCGCCCCGTCGAAGTCCGCTGTCCTGCGCAACAGGTTGCCGAGCGGGGTGAGGGTCAGGGCAAGCTCGGGATCCGCAGGATCGAGCTCGCGCTCGCGAATCTTCAAGGCGCGCTCGAGCGGGATACGCGCCCCGGCGAACTCGTTCCTCGCCAGCAACACGTTGCCTAGGGCGGTCAGCGGCGCCGCGACTTCGCGATGCGTGGGACCGAATCGACGCTCGCGGATGTCGAGCGCGAGTTGAGCCAGCTCACTCGCTTCCGGCTGCCGCGCTTTGCCACCGCGCCACAGCGACTCGACGAGCACGTCGAGTATCGCGGCGATGCGCAGCGAGTCACGCTCGCCCGCGACGGTGGCCTCAGCCAGCAGCGCACGGGATCCCAGGGTCGCGTCCGCGTACTTGCCGTCGCGGGTGAGCGCCTTCAGTGCGTCGAGCCGGTGTGCGTCCACGCCGGCCGCGTGGCCTGCCGGGCCGGTGATCAGTGTGAGCGTTACCAGCATCAATGCTCGTACCATGGGGTGAGGCTTCATGGGCAAATCTCCGGGGGACGGGCAGGGCTGCCGCGGGCGCCACGTGCGACAGCCGTCCTGATGGTATCTCATTGCCCTTGAGTCGCGTGGGGTGAAAGCCGGCTGGAATCCCGGTTGAACCCGGCGAGCCGCGATCTCTACTCGGGCGCACCAAGTATGAGAATGTCACCCGCATGAGCACCCGCGCGCGTGAAACTGGCCTCAAGGCCCTCGAACCGGCGACCCGGCTCCAGTATTTGCCGGGTGTCGGGCCGGCGCGCTCCGCCGTGCTCGAGCGCATGAGCCTGATGAGCATCGAGCACCTGCTGCGGCACTACCCGCGCTCGTATCTCGATGCCCGCCGCTTCGTGCGCATCGCGGACTTGAAGCCCAACGAACTGCTGACCGTCAGCGGCACGATCCGCAGCGCCGCGGCGGTGCGCACGCGCGGTGGGCGCACCGACTTCATGCTGGCGCTCGAGGATGGTTCGGGCACGCTGGGTTGCTACTTCTTCGGCCAGCAGTTCCTCGCGCGCGTGCTGGTGAAAGGTGCCTCGATCGTGGCAAGCGGCGTGGTCGACCCGTACGAACGCCGCATGCTCAACCCGATGTTCGAGGTGATCGAGGGCGAGACCGCGCAGTTGCTTCACGCCGGGCGGCTCGTGCCCATCCACTCGCTGTCCAAGGGGCTGACCGGCCGCATGCTGCGCCAGATCATGCGCTCGGCGGTCGATCTCGTGGCACCGAAGGTCGCCGACCCGATTCCCGAATCGGTCCGCGCCGAGTTGGACCTCGATGCGGTGGGGACGGCGCTCAAGCAGATCCACTTTCCCGAGGACGACACGCAACTCGCGCGCGCGCGGCGGCGGTTGGCGTTCGAGGAACTGCTGCTGCTGCAGATGGTGATGGAGTTGCGCCGCCGCGTGTTCGCATCGAGCGGACTCGGTATGGTGACGGCGGGCGAGGGCAAGCTTGCGGCGAAGGTGATTGCGGCCCTGCCCTGGACGCTGACGCAGGACCAGCAGACGACGCTCGACGAGATCGTCGGCGACCTGCGCGCGCCGCGGCCGATGCACCGGCTGCTGCTCGGCGACGTGGGCAGCGGCAAGACGGTGGTGGCACTGCTCGCCGCACTGCACGTCATCGAGACCGGGCACAACGTCGCCTTCATGGTGCCGACCGAAATTCTCGCGCGCCAGCACGCCGCGACCTGCGCCCGGCTCGCGGCACCGGCGGGTGTGCGCGTGGCGTGCCTGACTTCGGGGAGCAGCGCCGAGGAACGCCGCGAGACCGCGAACGCGCTCAAGGCGGGCGAGCACCTGCTGCTGCTCGGCACGCACGCGCTGCTCGAGGGCAAGATCGTGATCCCGGACCTGGGGCTGGCCATCGTTGATGAGCAGCACCGCTTCGGTGTTCGCCAGCGCGCGACGCTGGCGCAGAAGGGTGGCATGCCGGATGTGCTGGTGCTCACCGCCACGCCGATCCCGCGCACGCTGACGCTGGCGTTCTACGGCGATCTCGAGGTGAGCCGCATCGCGCACCGCCCCGCCGAGCGCGGCCGCATGGTGACGCGCATCGCCGGTGAGGAGAAACTCGACCTGGTCGTGGGCTTTGTCGCGAAAGAGCTCGCTCAGGGCCGCCAGGCGTTCGTGGTGGTGCCGGCAATCGAAGAAGGCGTGCGTCCGGTGCGGGCGGCCGAGGTGGAATACCAGCGGCTCGCGGCGCACCCGCAATTGCTCAAGTACCGCGTCGGACTGTTGCACGGGAAGATGAAATCAGAAGACAAGCGCGCGGTAATGAACGCCTTCGCCGCGGGGCAGATACACGTGCTGGTGGCCACGACCGTGGTCGAAGTGGGCGTCGATGTGCCGAATGCCACGGTGATGGTGGTGATGGGCGCCGAATCGTTCGGGCTGACGCAGCTGCACCAATTGCGCGGCCGCGTGGGCCGCGGGCGTGAGCGCTCGGTGTGCGTGCTGGTGCCGGGTGCGGGTGCATCGGCGCAGGCGCTCGAGCGGCTCGAAGTCGTCGCCTCGACGCAGGATGGCTTCGCGATCGCCGAGGCCGACTTGAAGTTGCGTGGCCCCGGCGAGTTGTGGGGGACACGTCAGAGCGGGCTGCCGCGGCTCAAGCTCGCCGACCTGTCGCGCGATGTCGGTCTGCTCGAGGAGGCGCGCCAGGTCGCCTCAAAGATCGTGGCGGCCGATCCGCTGCTCCAAGAGGAGCGCCACGCCACGCTGCACCAGGCGCTGATCGAGCAGTACCGCGATGCGCTCGACCTGATGCTGGGCGGTTGAGCCGGCCGAATCCGCCGCGGTGACGTTGAATGCGCCTGCGGCGACGCGGAATTCGCTGTGCGGCAGCGCGCGGCGCAGTCCCACCGCGCACTCTCTTTCACCTTATGATGTGCATTGCGCAGCAGCCATTCCGGGACCTATCGTTGAGTCCCGCAGCATCGTCACGCCCGCCGTCAGCCCTGAAGGATTCCCATCGTGCCCGTCATCTGCCCCGGCTGCGCTACACGCTATTGCTTGCCCTCCCATCTGCTGGGACCTTCCGGCGCCCGCATTTGTTGTCCCGCGTGCTGGCTCACCTTCGTGCTCGGTCCCGATGGCGCGCTGACCGCGGTGCTCGGGCGGAGCGAGCCGGGAGAATCCGCGGATGGCCTGGCCCGTGCTGCTGCAAGCGCACCCGGTAGCTCACACACCGTTCCCAATGCGCACGCGATGGCAGTCGATGTCCTGCGCGCACTCGACCAGCCGGCGGGGACGCTCGCGCAGGCGGAGTCCGAGGGCCGGCTGTTCGCCGATCACGGCGCGGCGTTGCTCGAGGCGTTCGAGCTGTTGACGCAGTCGGTGGCTCCCCAGGTCATAGCGCCGGCGTTTCGCGATGCGCTGTTCGATGTCGCGGGGCTCGACCTGTCCATCGCGGCCACGGAGCCCGAGGAGTCGGCGCGCCCGGAGTGGCACACACACCGCTGAGGGCACCCGGCGAGCTGCGTGAGGCCGCATCGTGAGTCGCGGAAGGCGCGCCGCGAGCCGGTAGCGGCTGCATCGCGAGCAGCCTAAGCTACTCGGGTTCTCCCGCCGGTGCGGTGCGCATCAGGTGGGGCACCCTGCGCCCCCAGACGAACGACAGCGCGCCGGTCCCCGCGACGAGCGCCGCGCACAGTAGCAACGTCGGCGTCTCGCCCAACGAGCGCGTCATCCAACCGGCGATGCTGACGCCAATCAGGAACACCAGCCGCATCAGGAAGTCGCGCGCGCTGAAGACGCGGCCGCGCTGGCCCGAGGCGGTCCCTTCCTGCAGCAGCGTCTCGGTCAGCATGAACGCCGGTGCGGCCGCGAGCCCGATGAAAAATGCGGCGCCCGCGAACACGGCGAAGCGCGTCGAGACCGCGAACGCCACGATCCCGGCGCCTGCAAGCACCAGTCCTCCGCCCAGCAGCCACGGCCGCGGGAAGGATTTGCCGCGCGTGTTGAGCCACCACGTGCCGGCGCCGCTGCCCAGGCCGAGCGCGCTCATCAGGATGCCCAACCGCTCCATGCCCGGCGCACTCGCCGCGCGCTGGATGTGCAAGTTGCCCGCGACATGCAGGAAGCCGCCGCCGATCCACACCGCGCCGAGGGCGGTGAGTGCCAGCCCGACCGTGGGATTCTTGCGCACGACATCCCAGCCTTCGCGGACGTGGTGCAGGTAGCCGCCCACGCTGGTCTCCGCATCCGCCACGGCGCGCGGCCGCGTGCGGTAGCGGATCGACAACAGCGCAACGACCGATACGAGATAGGTCGCGGCGTTGAAGTACAGCGCGGTGGTCCAGCCGTAGTGATCGATCAACCAGCCGCCGCCGAGGGCACCCACCGCGGTGGCGGCGATGCCGGCCCCCGACAGCCAGGCGTTGGCGGCGAGCAATTGCGACTGCGGCACGATCTCGGGGGTGATGGCACTCTTGGCCGGCAGGAAGAATACGTTGCAGGTGAACAGCAGGAACACCAGCGCGTAGACGGGCAGGGTGTGGTGCATCGTCACGTACAGCACCGGGATCAACAGCACCAGTCCTGAGCGTGCAAGGTCGGACAGCACCACCACGCGCTTCAGGTTCCAGCGGTCCACCCACACGCCGGTGAACGGGGCGAGCAACAGCACGGGCGCGAGCATCACATTGGCGAGCAGCGACAGCAGCAGCGAGGCGCGCGCGTCCTTGAAGTGGTGCGTGTGTTCGGCGAGCAGGCCGACGAGTGCCAGGTAGGTGAGCCGTTCGCCGAGCAGCGAGATCAGCTGGCCCCACCACAGCGCCGAGAAGTTGCGCTGCCGGAACAGCGAGGGCGGAGCGCCCGGTGCGGGGACCGGCGTTACGCCCGTCCCGCGAACGACGCGGTCAGGCGGCAGAGGGCACTGCGGAACGCCGCGCGAGCACGTCGCGGTAGACCGCCTCGATCGCGTCGGTGACCCGGGGCCAGGCGAAGTCGAGCGAACGCTGCCGGCCGCGGAGCGCCAGCTCGTGGCGCAGCATGTCATCGGTTGCCACGCGCACGATTTGTTCGGCGAGCGCCGCCACGTTGCCCGGCGGGGCGACGACGCCATCGACCTCGGGGGTCACGACCGTGCGGTAGCCAGGAATATCGGACGCCACGACTGGCCGCCCCGCGGCCATCGCTTCGGCCAGCACGATGCCGAAGCTCTCGTTGCCGGTGGCGGGCGAGACGAACACGTCGCCGGTCGCATACCAGCGCGGCAGGTCGCTGCTGGGGACGTGGCCGAGGAACTTCACGTGATCGCGCACTTCGGGCGCCAGCGAGGCTTCGAATCGCGGGCGAAGGTAAGAATCGCCGACGACCAGCAGTCGCGCGCGGCCCTGCGTGCGGCGCACCACTTCAGGCATGGCCTCGAGCAGCACGTGCACGCCCTTGCGCGGATCCAGCCGGCCCACGAACAGCAGGTTGATACGGTTGGGATCCCGCCACTCCGCGAACGGAGCCACTGAGGGATTGAAGCGCTCCACGTCGACGCCGTTGGGAATCACCTGGAATGCTTCAGGGTAGTAGAGCAGCGCGGTGGTCTTCGCGGTCTCGGACACCGCGATGCGCGCATCCAACCGGTGCACCAGCTTCGACAGTAGCGGGTGGAACGTGTTCTGCATGAAGTTGCGCCCACCCGTGCTGTGGAACGTGCCCACCATCGGGCTGCGCGCGGTCTGTTGCGCGAACACCGGCAGCGTGGGTGCGGTGGGGCAGTGGACGTGGACCAAGTCGAAGTCCTGCTGCTTGAAGATGGTGCGCAGTTCGTGGCGCAGGCGCATGCCGACGGTAAGATCGACGAAGGCGCGGTTGTAGGGCACCAGCACGTTGTAGCCGACGCGCAGCACGTCCGGTGAATCGACGGCCTCGCCGTCGCGGAACCGGCTGGTGATGACGCGCACATCGTGGCCGCGCTTGCGCAGCTCGACCGCGGTGTTGTGCACGTGTTCGGTGACGCCGCCATAGCGCGGGTAGTAGGCCTGCGAGACGATGCCGATCTTCATGCGGTGGCCTGGTGCTGCTCGGGCGCTGCGTCGGCTGCGGTGGCAGCCGCGGGCTCCCACAGCGGCCGGAAGATGCACCACTGATCGAGATGTTCGCGGATGTGCCGCCCCGAGACCTCGGCGACGCGCGCATTCAACTCGTGCGTGGTGTCGAACTCGGCGGGGTCGAGCGCGGGTTCGATCACGATGCGAAAGCGGCCATTGCCCGTGCGTTCGCAATAGCCGCACACCACGGCAGCACCCGTGCGCCGCGCCAGCACGCCAGGCCCCGCGGGCCAGCGCGTGTCGCGGCCAAAGAACTCGACCGTGTCGCCGTGCTGGTAGAGATCGCCGTCGACCATCAGCGCCACGAGTTCGTTGCGGTCGAGTGCGCGCAATAGTTTCCGGAAGCCGTCTTCATGCGACACCGTATGGATCGCCAGTTCGGACTTGGTCTCGCGCACCGCCGTCGACAGCCAGCGGTTGATCTGCACACCCGCCACCGCGTGCAGCGTGTGGCCCCAGTGGGCGAGCACGACGGCCGCGAGTTCCCAGTTGCCGATGTGCGTGCAGGTGATGATGACGCCCTTGCCCTTGAGCAGCGCCGCCTCGAGGTGTTCGCGCCCTTGCACCTCGACACTGTTGAGCAGTTCCTGGCGCTCGAGGTGGGGCAGGCGGAAGAACTCGAACAGCATGCAGTTGTAGCTGCGCATCATCCCGCGCACCACGCGCAGGCGGTCCTTGCGCGAGGCGCCGGGCATCATCACGGCGAGGTTCGCCAGGGCAGCATGGCGGCGGGCCGGGAACAGGCGCAGGTGGAGGTCCGTGAACAGCCAGGCCAGCGCATAGCCGGCCGGCAGCGGAAGGCTGGCGACGAAACCGGTGAGCCAGCCATAGACCAGTCGAGCCATGGAGAGGGAGACTCCGTCCAAGGGGAGAAGCGCGAGCGCGCCATGACAATAGCCGAAGCTACGGCCACCCCGGAAATCGTGTCAAGAACTCGGGATCTGCCCCGGCCGCTGCGACCTAGCCGGCATCGTGCCAACCGCTTGAGCGCCATCCGTTGACGATGCCTGGCAGCGGTTCTAGCATGGCTCGCGTAACGTGCCTCGCGCGACCCACGGCGGGCGGGATTGCCCCCGCAAGCCATGCACTCGTTCGTGAATCGTGACATGAGCGGACTCAAGGCCGCTTGCGGCCGTCAGGAGACGCCAATGCCGAGCCAGAAGCTTGTTCGCTGCCAAGTGCGACGCGGGGAAGGCGTCGCGGCCGGAACCTCGCGCTACATCCCCCTCGAGATCTTTGGGCTGTGGGAGTACATGATGAAGTCGCGCCACGGCTTCGAGATCCTCAATCCCAGCGCCTCATTATGGCTCGACATGGAGGACTCGCCCGAGTCCGCCTACAGCGAGAACCAGTTCGAGCGCGTCACCGAGGTCACGGCGTTCGTGTACTCAGGCCGGGATGACATGTTCACGCGCTGCTGCCGTTACTTTCCCTCGACCGACCTCGACTCGCTCAAGCCGATCTTCCTGTCCCACTACGAGGACACCGCGGCGCGCCTGCAGACCCACGTCCGCGAGCGTTCGGGGATCTGGCTGATGCGGGAAACGGCGCCATTGGAAGCGTGACCTCGCGGTTCTGCCCGCGATGGACCGCCCTCTCCGGCGGGGGAGCCCACCCGGCTCTCCCGCCGGTCTTTTTTTGCGTGAAGCCGCCGCCCCTCCCGTCCGATAACCCCCGTGATCGTGGTGCTTTGACCTGTGCGCCCGCTCGTTTGAGCGGCGTGCCGGTTGCGGCTTCACGCCAACACGCTTGCGACCCCATCGGGTGCGCGACGCGGTGCGGTGCGGGTGCTTGCATTCGCGGGCCGTACGTGTCGATCACCTTCAGGGTGCCTGTGGAGAAAGGGCGGCAAGGGGCTCCATGGGGCCAACGCTCTGTGACACGGTGGGGTTCGCATAGTCCTTGGGAGGAGCGACCGTGGTCGTAGTCAGCTATTCGGGCAAAGAGATCAACGCCAAGCTCGTGTATTACGGTGCCGGCCTGTGCGGCAAGACGACCAACCTCGAAGCTATTTACGAGGCGGTCCCCGAAACGAGCCGCGGCAAGATGGTCAGCATGAAGACCCAGTCCGACCGGACGCTGTTCTTCGATCTGCTGCCGCTCGATCTCGGCGAGATCATGGGCTTCAAGACCCGCTTCCTGCTCTACACGGTCCCGGGCCAGGTGTTCTATAACGCCACGCGCAAGTTGGTGCTCAAGGGCACCGATGCCCTCGTGTTCGTGGCCGACAGCGCCGTGGGCAAGATGGACGAGAACATCGAGAGCCTCGGCAACCTGCGCCAGAACCTGACGGACTACGGTCTCAACCTCGACGAGACTCCGTGGGTGTTGCAGTACAACAAGCGCGACCTGCCGAACGTCTACTCGATCGAAGAGATGAACGCTTCGCTGAACCCGGGCGGGCGTGTGCCGGTGTTCGAGTCGGTGGCCTCGCAGGGCACGGGCGTGTTCGAGACGTTCCGCGGCATCTCGCACCTGCTGATGCAAAAGGTCACGAAGGAATTGCACCGCTCGCCGCAGGGCGCCGCCGCCGCTCGCGCCGCGCGTACCGCGGACGCTGCCGCGTCACAGCAGTCGCACGCCGGCAACGCATCGTCGCACGCCGCGCAGAGGGCAGCCACGACGGTCGACGGCCAGCGCCTCGTCGATTTCAGCAAGGCCGCGGCGACTCCGCCGCCGCCCGTCGAGCACCCGATCGCCGCGGTGGAAGCCGCGCCCGCGCCCGAAGGATTCGAGCGTATCGGCACGCCGACTTCGGTCGACAACGCCACGCGTGACGCCATGCGGCTGGACCGCGAGGCGCCTTCGCTCGCGTTCGAGATCGATCGCGGCACCCCGCCGCCGCGCGGCTCGGAGACTTCCGAGCCCCAGGAACGCCACCGGCCCGAACCAGTTGCGGCATCCCATCAGGCCGAAGCGCAAGAATTGAACACCAGTGAAGCGGCGATGTTCAGCGACGAGCCGGCAGGCATGTCGCGGAACGCGCCCCCCTCGCCGAGGCCCGCACTCGCGCCCGCGGCCGCGGGCGAGTTCAATCGGGCCGCGAGCAGTGGGACCAAGTTCGAAGAGCGCACGCTGGCCCTCGGCGAGTCGGCGGCGTCGACCGCACTGGCCGTGGACGAGTCTGCCGGGGCGGCGGTCCAGCGGCACGAGGTTTCGATCCCGCTGACCATTGCCGCGGGGGAGACCCGGGAAATCATCCTCAGGATCACGATCCGCCCGGTGCGCTAGTCATGTTTGACGGGTCCTTGTGGAAGCGCGCATTCCCGCCGTTGACAGCGGGAGGCGCGCTTTCTAGTCTTAGACCCATGACCTCCGTCCAGCAGCACCTGCGCGTCGTGTGGACTGCCGCACTGCTTATGGTGTGTGCGTCCCAGGCCACCGCCTCTGGCTTCGATTCCTCCGGCTCATCGCTGTTTGGATTCACGCCCAGGGTACCGGTGAGCGCGCTCGCGCGTCCTGCCGCGTGGTTCGATCCGTCGCGCATGCATGTGTCGACCTCCATTTCGATGGGCAGCGGATTCAGCGGGGGTGCTGCGGGCCTCCAGGTCACCAGCCTGAGCTACCAGTTCAAGGCGCCGGTGTGGATGAGCGTCAACGTTGGCAACACGTGGGGCTCCTCGGGCCGCGGCAATTCGGCGATGTTCCTCGAAGGGCTCGACCTGGGCCTCAAGCCGTTCAACAATTTCCAGATCCAGGTCCATTACCGTGACCTGCGCTCGCCGCTCCAGTACCGCTCGTTCGACCGGCCCTACGGCTGGGGTGAGTGACGCGCGTGCCGGGCGACCGGCTCGCCGCTAGTTTCGCGAAGCGCGCAAAGCCCACCGGGCTGATCCCGTATTTCACGGCGGGCTATCCCTCGCTCGATGCAACACTCGAGCTGTTGCGCGCCGCCGAGCCGCACTGCATCGCCGCCGAGCTCGGCATCCCGTTCTCCGACCCCATTGCCGATGGCCCCGATCTCCAGCGTGCCTCCGAATGGGCGCTCTCACAGGGCGTGGGCCCGCGTGAGGTACTCGCGCTGGTCGAGCGCTTTCGCCAGGGCGGCGGGACCTTGCCGGTGATCGTGATGACCTACGCCAACCCGATCTTGAGCCATGGCATCGAGCGCTTCGCGCAGGAGGCGGCCGCCGCGGGGGTGGACGGCGTGATCATCTCGGACCTGCCGCCCGATGAGTCACCCCGCGTGTGGAGCGCCATCGACGCCGCGGGGCTCGACACCATCACGCTGGTGGCGCCCACCACGCCCGCCGCACGGCTGCCGCTGCTGGTGGCGCGCGCGCGCGGCTTCGTCTACTGCCTCGCGCGGACCGGCGTCACCGGATCGGGTGGTGGTTTCGCCGGCGCGGTCGAACAGCGCGTGCGTGAGATTCGCACGCTGACCACGCTGCCGGTCGGGATTGGGTTCGGCGTTTCGACGCCCGAGCACGCGCGCGCGCTGCGCGGCGTGAGCGAGGCCGTGATCGTGGGCGCCGCGATCATGCGCGAGGTCACGCTCGATCCCGCGAACGGCGCGGTCGAACGGGTGAGCGCGAAGATCAAACAACTCGCGCGCGCTTTGGAAAACTAGCAAGCCGCTGAGTCGAGGATGAGCGCCGGAGACCATCAAGAGTCCCCGGTGCCCATGGACCTCGATGCTGCTACCGACGCAACCACCAGAACAGATCGATCACCAGCGGACCGACCGTCAGGACCGTCGACCAGAGGGTCTTCACGGCCCACCTCCGATTTCCGAGCTTTCGTGGCCTCGCTCCTGGACCAGGAGCGGCGTGCAGGACACGGTCAACGCTTCGGTTCGGCCGCCCGTGGGTTGGCTATCGCGAGCGGGGGAGACGGCTCCTTGTCGTCTCACCCAAAGGCTTCGGCGGCGGGTTTCCGGTTCTTGAGTGAAAATTTTTGGCCCCCTTCGACGGGGGGTGCCGCGAGCTGGCGGAGCATCACCAGGGTGAGGTCGTCGAGCGTTTGGTCGGCGAATTCTCGAACTTCGCGCACCAGCGAGTTCAGCACATCCACGGCCCGCCGGTCCCCCTCGGCGCGCAGCACGTCGCGGATCCGCTCCATGCCGAACAGCTCCTCGCCGCGCTGGGCTTCGCTCAAACCATCGGTGTGGACGACCAGCAGGTCGCCTTTCCCCAGGTCGAGGCAGCGGTCGGCGTAGCGTGTCCCGCGCTGGACGCCGAGCAAGGTGCCGCTGGCTTCGATCTCCTCGATGCGTCCATCGCTGCGCCGCAGCAGCGGCGGCGTGAGCCCGGCGTTGGCGATCCAGATGCGGCCGCGCCGCACATCGACGCGCGCACACACCAGCCCCACGAACTTCTCGGGCTGTTCGAAGTCGGCGATCTCGCGGTTGAGCACGCCGAGTAATTCGCCGGGCGTGAGTGGTTCCTGGGCGTGGCGCCGGAACAGCGCCTGCACGTGCGACAGCAGGAGGGCTGCGGGCAAGCCGTGTCCGGCTACGTCGCCGACCGCGAGGGTGAACGAGCGGTCCTGGCCCTGCACGAAATCGTAGTAGTCGCCGCCCACCGGCTCGCACGACAGCACCGCCGCCGCGCAATCGAGCGTGGGCGTCACCGGGACGCGTTGCGGCATCAGGTGCGCCTGCATGCGCCCGGCCTCGCGCATCTCCTTGGCGAGCACGCCATGCGCGGTGGCCTCGCGGCGCAGCTCGGCGTTCTCGAGCGCCACGTCGAGCCCCTGTGCGAAGCGCTCGAGCTCGACCGTCTCGCTGCGGCTGAGCCAGGGACCGGCGAGCCTGCGCCCGAGCAGCAGGACCGCGCGCACCGGTGCTTCACCGACCGGCAGCAGCCAGGACACGCCCGCGATGCGCATCGCTTCGCGGTCCTGGCGGCCGAAGCCCGCATCATCGATGCCGCGCAATCCCGCGGGCGCCAAACGCAACGCGCGCGTGCGCAGTTCGGGCCCCAGTTCGCTGACGCCGCGCGCGGTGTCCTCGCGGATCATGCGTACCTCGCCGAGTCCACCGGCCAGCGCCATGCAGCCGTCGATGCGCAGGAAGCGCTCGATGGCGACGCACGACTCGGCGAGCAGCGTGTCGGAGTTGCCTGCCGGCTTCTCGGGAGTGCGGCCGCTCAACCACGCGCCAAGTGGGGGAGCTTCGTCGCCCGGGACGAGCCGCGCGCCGAGTGCGCGCAGCATCGGCGCGCCCGGGCCCGCCAGCGAAGCGGCCAGCGCGACCAGCGCCAGCGCGCCGCCCGCAAGCCCCGCGCCCAGGTGGGAACCCCACGTCGCCGAACCCCACTCGCCCAGCGCCCACGCCACCGCACCGGCCGCCGCGACCAGCAGCGTGATCACCGCGGCGCGCAGGGCGGCGCGGAAGTCGAACACCCGATGCACCGCGATCGCCCAGGCGAACGAGGCCGGCACGAACAGCGTGAGCAGCACTGCCCCACGCTCGCCCGGCAGGGCCACGCCGGGATTGAAATTGCGGAACACCGTGAGCGCGATGAACGGCCCGAGCCCCAGCAGGCTGCCGCCGAACGCCACGCGCAGCCGGCGACGCGCATCGGCGGATCCCGCGGCGGCGAACGAGGCGGCGAACAGCAGCAATGCGCACAGGGTCCCGACCGCGAGCCACAGCGCCGCGCCCATCTGGATCAGGTCGCCCGCCTGCTGCGCGGGCGGTGCCGCCGTGGCCTGCAGCACCATCGCCACGAACTCGAACGCCACCAGCACCATCGCCACGGTGTAGGCGGCGCGAATCCAAACTCTTCGACGGCCGGCCGCGCGCGAGTCGGGGAAGGTGGCGAAGAAGTGCACGAACAGCGCCGGCAACAGGATGGTCAGCGCGCTGATCGAGACATCGACGAGCGACGAGCCGGCGGCGCCGACGCCGCGCGGTGGCGGGGCGAGCAGGGCGGCGAAGCTGAGGCAGACGAGGAAGAACGCGCGGGTCAGGGGGTCGCGGCGCTCACTCCACACCCAGCCGCCGAGCAACACGAACACCGAGGCGACGACGAGCAGGAGGCCATTGAGCCGCCGCTCGGCCGCCGGTGGGGGCTCGGGGGCGAGCCAAACCTCGCGGCTCACGGTCCCGCGCTTGAGCCCGAGGGTGAGAGGCTGGCCGGCCCGGGTGGCAGCCAGCGGGTCGTTGACCATGCCGCCCGAGCCGGCGGTCACCGCCCGCAGCCGGTCGCCCGGCAGGATCCCCGCGCGCTCACCCGGACTGCCGGGGTCTACGGTAGCGACCAGGTCACCACGCAGCGCCAGCCCTGTATAGGCGCGCTCCGGCAAGCTCAGCGCGGACTGGATCAGGTATGCCGCGACGGGCAAAAGCAGCCAGGCGAGCAGTGCGGACGATGGGGATCGGCGGTCCATGGGGTGCGTTCTCGGCGGCCTGAGGGCAAGGGACCCGTGGGTGCATCCTGCCACACACCAGGATGCTGGGGAGCGAGGATATCAGGAGGGGGGTGTGCAGGAGAGCCCCATTGCAGTAAAGTCACTTGCGCCCGTGGCCGATACGGTGGAAGTACGGGGCCGAAGCGTCCCGGGCCAGAAGCGGAGGATCCTCAGGAATGCTGGTCCTAACAAGGAAGTTAGGCGAGAACATCCGGATCGGTGATTCAGTCAAGATCACCGTGCTAGAAGTCCGT
>JAYSRO010000224.1:0-6098 GCA_043720995.1 Candidatus Eiseniibacteriota bacterium | reverse complement strand
AGCGCCTCAATCATCGCGTCGATGTCACTGCTGACATCCGTGCGGAGGAGTGCGGCGCGGTGCTCAAGGAGTTCTTCGCGCGCAAACGGCGGAAGGATGTGGCCGTGCTCGGACCGGAAGCCAACTAGTCAAGCCGTCGCGCAGACCTCGCATTCAGGAGAACCACATGCTCGCAACCGGGACGATCCAGAAGGCGCTCGATGACGCGATTGCCCACCTGAACGCCGATTCGGGCACGATCCACATCAAGGATCCCGAACGCATGGTGCTGCTGCTGGCCGCGAGCACGAACATCCCCGCGCCCGTGCTGGACATCGTGCGCGAGGTGCCGTGGGGTAAGGGCATGGCGGGGCTCGCCGTGGAGCGCCTGCAGCCCGTGAGCGTGTGCAACATCCAGTCGACCACTTCAGGCGACGTACGGCCGGGAGCGAGGGCCACGGGGGTGCATGGCGCCCTCGTGGTGCCCATGCTGGCCGGCGGTCATGCCGTCGGCGCCTTCGGCATTGGGTGCGTGGGTGACCGCGAGTTCAACGCCGACGAGTCGGCCTGGCTGCTCGACTTCGCAGGCCGGCTCGCCGAGCAGTTGGACACTTAGGTACTCGAAGCCTGGCGCCGCGACCGCTGCATCCGGCTAGCGGCTACGCCGCCTTCGCGCCAGCCTTCCCGCCCAGTGGGCCACTCAGTTGCAGGCCCGGAATCGTGGCCAGCAGCTCCTGCGCCGCATGCGGATCCGCGGTGAACTCGCCGTCGCGCCAGATCTTCCACGGGTCCATGGGCTGGGCGAGTCGCACCGCATGGTCGACCTTTTCGGCGACGCACAGCAGTTCGCTGAGCAGATCGGGCTGCTCGGGTGGCGGTTCGTGGTGGTGGTACGCCACGGAGCGCGCGATGTCGGCGCCGAGGTTCCAGCGCACGGCTGCGATGCCACCGAGCGGTTCGTGCAAGCGGTTGAGCCTGCTGAACAGAAACACCTCGGGTATCTTGATCTCCCGGCGGAGCCGCGTGCGCAGCTGCGACAGGTAATCGAAGATCATCAGGCGGCCCACGTCGTGCAGCAGCCCGACCGTGAACGCGGTCTCCGGCGCGGCCTTGAAGGCCGGCGCGAGCGCGCGCGCGATCGGCGCGGTGCGCGTCATGTGCGACCACACCTGCGCGAGCAGCTGCGAGTAGGCGCTGCCGGGGCGGCACAGCAGGCCTTCGACCATGTTGGTCGTCACGATTGCTTCGACGCCGCGCACGCCCACGCGCTGCACGGCTTCCGAGATCGCGATGCACGGTTGGTTGCCGCGGTGGTAGAAGCTCGAGTTCGCCATCTGCAGCAAAGCCTCGGTCAGCGCGGGATCCTGTTCGAATATTTCCACGAGCTGCTGGGCGCTGCTCGTCGGGTTGCGGGCCACCGCGAGCGCGCGTTGCGCGGCCACAGGCGGCTGGCGGATCGCGGTCTCGTCGAGCAGGCGCAGCGTGTCGATCACCATGGGCGCGTCGGACTGCTTGGTCTCGGGAGGTGCGGCGCGCAGCAAGACGTCGCAGCGGCCCTCGAGAGTCCGCGTCAGCTCGGCGAGTAACGTCTTCTCTTCTGCGGTCAGCTCGCGCGCGGGTACTGCAGGAGCACTCGGCGTGCGCGGGGCGCTGGGGGCAGGCGTGGCTTGCGTCTTTGCGGTGGGGGTCTCAGGCTTGCCCGGCGCGGAGTTCGAACCTCCCATGCCACCGAGCCACCGTCCCAGTTTCTTATCCAAAGGTGCACGCTCCTGTGACGTATGGCACTGGACCTCCGCCATCCCTTGGCGGATGCATGGCCTGCCTTCTCCCCATGGTTGTCGGCTCGCCAAGTCGCCAAATTTAGCGAGAATTGCGTTCCGCACGAGTCCGCACGGCAAAGAATTCCGGCCGCCTAACGCGCTGCGGGGGCAACGATTCCGGGCCGATGACATGACGTGGCATACTCGCGGTTGATGCCGTGACCCGAACTCTTTTTTGGAGAGAGCGCATGTCCGTGAGCAAGGTCAGCAAGATTGCAATCAGCACCGGTGGGGGCGATGCCCCGGGCCTTAACGCGGTGATCCGCGCCGTGGTGCTCGCCGCGGCGAAGCGCGGCTGGGAGTGCCACGGGATTCGCGAGGGTTACTCAGGGCTGCTGTCGCCGGATCAGTATCCGGACGGCGGTGTGATCCGCCTGACGCCAGAGTCCGTCGCTGGCATCACGCACCTGGGCGGCACGATTCTAGGCACCACCAATCGCGGCAATCCCGCGTGCTTTCCGACGCGGCAAGCGGACGGCAGCGTCATCGAGGTCGATCGCACCGATGAGCTGGTCTCGCGCTTCAACCAAGCGGGGCTCGACGCGCTCATCACCGTGGGCGGCGATGGCTCGCTGGCGATCGGCTACCAGCTTGCGTGCAAGGGGCTGCGCGTGGTCGGAGTGCCCAAGACCATCGACAACGATCTCGACAAGACATTCATGACCTTCGGCTTCGATAGCGCCGTTTCGTTCGCCACCGAGTGCATGGATCGCTTGCATCCGACGGCCGCCTCGCACCGGCGCGTCCTGGTGGTCGAGTTGATGGGCCGCTACGCCGGTTGGATCGCGCTGCACACGGGGATCGCCGGCAATGCCGACGTCATCCTGATCCCCGAGATCCCGTACGAGATCGACAAGGTCGCCGAACATGTACGCGCGCGCGAGCGCGCGGGCCACCATCACTCGGTGGTGCTCGTCGCCGAAGGCGCATGCCCCAAGGGCGGCCACGGTGCGGTGAAGGGCAAGGCGGTCGGCCAGGCCGAAAGGCTCGGCGGCATTGGCGACATCGTGGCGCAGGACATCGAGCGGCTCACCGGCAAGGAGACGCGCACCGTTGTGCTCGGGCACCTGCTGCGCGGGGGCAGTCCGACGAGTTTCGATCGCCTGATGGCGCTGCGCTTCGGCGCCGCTGCCGTACGTGCGCTCGATGAGGGACAGTCGGCGGTGATGGTGGCGCTACAGCCGCCCGTCGTGCGCTACGAGCCGCTCAAGGACGCCGTGCGGCGCATGAAGACGGTGCCGCTCGAGTGCGACACGATGGATACCGCGCGCGACCTGGGGATCTGCTTCGGGGACTAGGCTGGGCCTGGGAACTCCGATTGCTGCGTTGGCTGCGTCGCTCCTCGCTGCGACGTATCTACGATACGTCTCACTCGTCACGCCTTGCCGCCTTGCACTCGGAGTCCCCAGGCCCAGCCTCGCCCACGAAGTGCGCCTCGGCCGGGCAAACGTAAAATATTCGCCGAAATTAGCGACATTCAAGCCGCTTATAAAATGCTCTAGTGATTTGAAAATTATAATGCTTACGGGATTCTCGAACCACAATTCGCCGAAATCGGCGAATTTGGCGCATCGAAATAGCGTTGTAGCGGCTACCACCCGGTGCTATTAAGCATTGCCTTGCAAGGAGTTAATCGATCGCCGCCGAGGCGCGGTCGAACGCTCCGCCGATCTTCAATTGACGGGCACCAGGTGGTCGTTTCAAGCTTGTGGCGCTGCGAGAGCCACTCGTCTTGCCCGGGAAGCGTGATCTCGGCGCCTGGTGCCACTGCTTCATGGAATGGCCGGGTGATTCAGGAGGAATCGTGAAGACCACCACCTACCAAGCCCTGCCCTCGGCCGTCTCCGGCAGCCTCATCTACCAGTGCGCCGGGCCGACGCACTCCGGGGTGTGCTTCCGGCTCCGCCTGCCGTATCTCGACGAGACTCGCGAGGGTGCCCCCACGGAGCAGTTTGATCACCAGTGGGTCGTCTCGCGGCAGGAGCTCGATGAGGCGGAACTGCGCAACAGCAGCGACCAGGTTCTGCTCGAGCGGCGCGAGCGCGAGGAGCAGGAGTTCCTGCTCGGGGTCGAGTCGGCGCTGCGCAAACAGGGACTTCGTCTCGAACGGGTGGGCCGCGAGTTGGTCATGCGGCGAGCGGGGTTCTAGGCTTCGCCATGTTCGCGATCCTGTCGTGATGTCCCGATGAGCGGAGCCTATCGAGCCATGGAGCGATTTGCCGGTCGCTACCTGCTCACGCGGCAACTCGGCCGCGGGGGCATGGGGGCAGTGTTCCTCGCGCACGATCTCGCGAGCTCGAGTGAGTGCGCGCTCAAGCGGCTCGACCCTGCCATGCTGCGCGTGGCGCCCGATTCATTGCGTACCGAATTCGAGATCCTGTCGCGCGTCCGTCACCCCTCGATCGTGGCGGTGCAGGAGCTGGGCATCGCGCCCGACGGCACGCCGTTCTACACGATGGAGTATGTCGCCGGCGTGCACGCCGATCAGGCCGTGACCCCGGGCGATTGGCGCACCCTGTGCCTGCTCGCCGCGCAGATCAGCGCGGGGCTCGAAGTGCTGCACGGCTCGGGGATTCTCCACGGCGACGTGAAGCCCTCCAACGTCCTGGTGGTGCAGGGCGCTCAGGCCGGGGCGCCGCCTGCGGGCGTGCGGCTCGTCGACTTCGGGCTCGCGAGCCTGCTCGAGCGTGATCGTGAGCGGCACCGCGGCACGCATGGATTCGCGGCCCCTGAAATCGCGGCGGGCGAGGAGCCGACTATCGTCTCGGACCTCTACGGATTAGGCGCGACGTTGTTTGCGATGGCGGTGCGCACTCCCGTGGCCGTGAAGCCCTCGACGCGCACTGGCATCCGGCGCGCGCAACGCCCGACACGTTCGTTGCACCATCTGGAGGACGCCGGCGTCGCACCGGCTGTCGCACAGTTGATCATGCGGCTGCTCGCGGCCTCGCCCAGCGAACGTCCGGCCGACGCGCGCGAAGTGCGGCGCGAGTTCGAACGATTGCACCCGCCCGCCCGCCGGGCCCTGGCGGGGCGCCTGCAGACCGAGATCGTTGCGGGCCGCGAGCGCGACCTCGGCCGGATCGAGCGCTCGTCGCTCAAGGACTCGCCGGGTCCGCGTATGACTTTGCTCGCGGGCGAGGCCGGTGTCGGCAAATCGGCCGTGCTCGGCCAACTCGCGATGCGCGCCGCGCTCAACCGCCGTCATGCCTACCGGCTGTCGTGCGCCGTCTCGGAGGCGCCGGGCCATGTCGTGCGCGCGCTCCTCCAACGGCTCGCCATCGATGCGAATGCCGCGACCGAAGACGGTCTCGTCTCGCGCCAGGTCCTCACACTGATCGAGCCGGCCGCCCCGCCGCCCGACGAGCCCGAGATGACTTTGATGGCCGAGGCCGCGGCGGAGTGGGCAAAGTTGATCCGGGGCAGCGGGCCGCCGTTGCTGGTGCTGATCGATGATTGGGAGCGCGTCGACGCGGTCTCTCGCGCCGCGTTGATTCGCGCTGCCCTCCATCCGGAGTCCGTGGCCCTGCGCTGGGTGTGCGCTGCGCGCGCCGAGGCGTTCCAGCGCCCCGCTGCGGATCGCCTGCTGATCGAGGCTGGTCAGGCGCATGCCTACGATCTCGGCGGGCTCGACCGGGCAGGCGCCGCGCGATTGACCGCCGCGCGATTGAGCGACAATCCTCCCGCCGAGTTGGTGAGCGCGTTGTGGGAACGCGCCGGCGGCCACCCGGGCCTGCTCGTCGAATCGCTCCGATCGATCGCCGCCGCGGGTGCCCTGCGCGAGGGCGATGCCGGGCTCACGCTGGACGCGACCAAACTGCTGCTCGCCGCCGCTCCCACGTCGTTCGAGGCCGCGTTGCTCGAGCGCTACGCAGGCTTCAGCGCCACGCTGCGCAAGGCCTCCATCGCATTGGCCATCTGGGGCCGGCCCGCCACGCGCGTCGAAATGCAGCTTATCGAACCGAACGCGGGCGACGACGATGTGCGGCGGCTCGTGGAGTCAGGGTTGGTGCAGCGCTTCGGCGAGACTGCCGTGGCGTTCGTCCCGCCGACGCTCGCAGCGCGCATCATCGAAACGCTCGATGAACCCGCGGTGCGCAAGCTGCATGCGCTCGTCCTCAAGCACGCTCCCTTGTCGCCCCACGAAAAATTCCAGCACCTGCGCGGAGCGGGCAAGGCGCTCGAGGCACTTGCGGCGGCGCATGAGGCGGGTGGCGATGAGCGGTTGGTGCTCGCCGCCGCGGCACTCGCCGAGGAAGCCGCACCCGAGCAGGCGCCCGAGTGGCAGCAGCGCGCCGG
>JAYSRO010000223.1:0-3053 GCA_043720995.1 Candidatus Eiseniibacteriota bacterium | reverse complement strand
AATCCTTCGTCATCAACACCTTGTCGCCCGGCTGCACGTGGGCAGGCCCGACGGTGCGGCCCTCGTCGCCCACCCCGATCAATGTGGCGGCACCGAAGATCGTCAGGTCGCAGCCCGCATGGCGCCCGGTGTGGCCGGCGACCACCGCGATGTTCAGCTTGGCAAACTCGTCGCTCATCGCTTCCCAGTAGCGTTCGAAGTCTTCGGCCGGGAATTGCGGCGGCATGTTGAAGCACACCGAGGCATACGCCGGCGGGATGCCACTCGTCCACAGGTCCGAGGCGAGCAAGTGGCAGGACAGCCGCGCCGAGTCCGCGGGGCCGAAGGCGGGGATCATCGAGAGCGGATCCGTGGTCACCGCCATCACGCGGCCGGCACCGGTCTTGATGATCGCGCTGTCGCGACCGATCCCCGGGCCCACGAGCACTTCCTCGCGCTTGGCACCCAGCCGCGGGGCGATCGTCTGCTCGAACACCGCCGGGGAAATCTTGCCCATCATGCTCACGCGCGCCCCTCAGCCGCCATGGTCAGGCTGCGGCTCCCGCCGGGCTACCCTTCTCGACCGGCAGCCCCGCCGCTTTGTATTCGCCGAACCCACCCGCGATGTTCGCCAGGTGGGTGAAGCCGGCGCGGCGCAGCAGGCTCAACGCCGTCAGTGATCGCGCGCCCCCACCGCAGTGCACTGCGATCGGCTGGTCCACCGGCAGCTCCGTGCTACGACGCAGCAGGGATCCCAGCGGAATGTGCGTGGCGCCCGGAACATGGCCCGCCGCGTACTCTTCCGGATCGCGCACGTCGAGCAGGATGCCGGCGCCCTTCGCGGTGCGGGTGAGCGCGTCGGCGAAGGCAACGTTCACGATGGCCTCCGGGTCGCCATGGCGATGCGCCCAGCCCATCAACACCGTCGAGGTCACCGCCCAGCCGTGCACGTTGTCGATGCCGATCATCGCCAGGTCGCGCACCCCGGCCGCGATCTCGGATTCGTGACCGGCCAGCAGGTAGATCGGTCGGTCGTAGGGCAGCAGCGTCCCCGCCCAGCGCGGGAAGGCCTGGCCGCCGGGCAGCGTCATGACGCCGGGTACGAAGCCCTTGGCGAACTCCGCGGGGCGGCGCAGGTCCACCACGAGCGAACCGCTCTCGACCACGTTGAGGGCGCTCTCAGGGTCCAGCCGCGGCGGCGCGCGGAACACTTCGACACGCGGCGCGCCCTGCTTGTTGAGGCGCTTCATCTGCGCGAAGTAGTGCGGTGGCTCGACCTGGCCCGCCAGCACATCGGCCACGAACGCCTGCTCATCGGTGATCCGCAGGGCGCCATTCACCAGCATCTCGTACGCCAGCGTCGTCACCGGCACGTCGCCCAGGTGCTTGCCGCATGCGGAACCCGCGCCGTGCGAGGGCCACAGCATGAGGTGCCCGGGGAGCTGCTTGAATTTTTGCAGGGCGCGGAACAGGTCGCGTGCGCTCGGCTCGCTGCTGCCGGCCTTGCCGACGGCGCGCTCGAGCAGGTCGGGACGGCCCACATCGCCCACGAAGATGAAGTCCCCGCTGAAGGCACCGAGCGGCTGGTCCGTCACGGCGCTGTCGATCAGCAGAAAGCTCAGGTGCTCCGGCGTGTGCCCCGGCGTGTGCAGAGCGCGCAGCTTCACCGAGCCGGCCACGATCTCGCTGCCGTCGCGCAGCAGCGTCACGTTCGGTTCGTTCGCGAATGCGTACTGGCCGTCCTCACCGCCCTCACCCGAAACGTAGAGCCGGGCACCCGCGCGTTGCGCCAGGTCGTGGCTGCCGGACACGAAGTCGGCGTGGATGTGCGTCTCGGTCACCGCCGTGATGCGCACGCCCTCCGCCTGCGCGAGCCGCAGGTAATTCTCGACGTCGCGATTCGGGTCGATCACGATGGCTTCGCCTGTCGCGGGGCAACCCACGAGAAAACTGGCGTGCGCGAGCTTTTCTTCGTAGAGGCGCTTGAGGATCATGGGGTGCGGTCCCGGTGGGGGTGTGTTGGCCCGGAAGCAGGGGCGGCGCCCAGCTTCCAGGCCAACAGTGGCGGTGTCATCAGGGTGGTGAGCACCACCATCATAACGACTGCTGAGAATACGGCGTCATCGATGATTCGCGCGCCCCCAATTGTCAGCGTCGCGCCGATTCCGGCGAAGATCAGTCCCACTTCGCCCCGCGGGATCATGCCCAGCCCCACGGCCAGCCGGTCGGCACCGCGCTCGAACACGCCCAACGCGCAAACTTGCTTGCTGATGACCGCGGCGGCCGTCAGCAGGGCGGCGAACACCAACACTTCGCCGCGGCCGAACACCGTCAGGTCGACGCGCATACCCATGAGCACGAAGAACACGGGCGTCAGGAACGAGCTCAAGGGGTCGAGCAGATCGTCGAGGCGCCGGCCACGCGAGTCGAGCGCGCTGAGCGGTCGCATGTCCACGTCCTCGAGGATCAGCCCCGCCGCGAAGGCACCCACGATCGGCGCGAGTCCGACGAGCCCCGCGAGGGCCGCAAGACCAAAGCAGAACGCCAGCGCGAGCGGCAACAGCAGGTTTTCGCCGGGCAACCGCGCCGCCAGCGCGAACGTGTGCCGCGACACCCAGCGCCCGAGCAGCATCGCCACAACGAGGAAGCCCAGCGCCTTGAGGACAATCAGGGCGAGCGAGCTCCACTGGAACACCCGCCCCGCGTCCGCCGACTGGATGCTCCCCGCGACCACGGCCAGCACGATCAGCCCCAGCACGTCATCGATCACCGCGGCACCCAGGATGATGCGGCCTTCGGTGCTCGAGCTCTGCTTGAGGTCGCTCAGCACGCGGGCAGTGATGCCGACGCTGGTCGCGCACAGCGTGGCGCCCACGAACACGTAGACGAGCTCGTGCTGGCCCGGCAGCAACCAGCGCGCCGTGAGCCACCCGAGCAGCATCGGCGCCACAACACCCAGCGCCGCCACCGCGAATGACGAGGCGCCGACCGCCGCCATCTTGCCGAGATCGGACTCGACGCCGACCTTGAACAGCAGGAACAGCACGCCGAGCTGCGCCAGCAGGTCGATCCCC
>JAYSRO010000222.1:0-3053 GCA_043720995.1 Candidatus Eiseniibacteriota bacterium | reverse complement strand
CAAGGGCGCGAGCACGCGGTGCCCGACTGGATTGTCCGCCGCGGGATGGAACGGGTCCGTCGCCAGCGCCGCGTAGTACTTGCCGAGGTAGGTAGGATAGAGGCCGAGCGGAGCGCGCCAAAGGCTGAGCGCAACCAAGGCAACGGCGGACAACGCGGCGGCCCAGATTCGTCCCGGTCGCTCAAGGGCAAGCAAGGCGCGATCGAGCATGGGAACTCAAGGTTATCACGCCACCCCGTCCCGCCCCGGTCCGTGATACGATTAACGGCAACGTCCCCCTTTGTATGTTCTCCCGACTCTGGAACGCCTCCCACCATGCGCTTACGCCCCCTCGTAACATTGCTCTGCCTGCTGATTTCGACGCTCGCAACCAGTGCATACGCATACACTTACGGCGATACGCTCACGGTGATTTGGAAGCCGCTGCCGAACCTGCCGGCGCTGGCCCGGCCGGGCGATGCCTTCCAGGTGTGGGCCAATGCCCCGAGCACTGCGGCGAACTGGTCCGCCTCGTTGCGCTACGGAGCGCTCGAGGTGCCGTTGGCACCCACGGGCGGCGGCTGGCAGCCTACGAAGAACCGCTGGGAGCTCTCCTTCAGCGTGCCGCTGGGGGCGCCCGAAGAAATCTACGCGCTCATCCTCACCTCGGACTCGACGTTGCCCGACACCGCGGCACATGCGGTCAAGGTGCTGCCGCAGTATCTCGCCGACTACTACTTCGCGCAGATCAGCGACACGCACATGCCCGAACACGCGTTTTCCTCGAACGGCATGATCAACGTCGCCGATACCTCGGGCATGGCGGACTTCAACGCGGTGATCAACGACCTCAACGTGATCCACCCGCAGTTCGTGATTCACACCGGCGACCTCGTGAACGAGGGCGAGCTCGAGGAATACCTCGGCATGTTCGAGATGGGCCGCGCGCAGGGCATGCTCAACCGGCTGCGCGATCCCATCTGGATCTCCAGCGGCAATCACGACATCGGCGGCTGGGGGGCGACGCCTCCGCCCGACGGCAATTCGCGCAAGGACTGGTGGCGCTACTTCGGCTGGCCGTTCCTCGCCACTCCGCCGGTGGGAGATCCCTACCACTCGCAGGACTTCACCTTCGACTATGGCCCGCTGCACGTGATCGGTCTCGAGGCCTACATCAACAGCGGCTCGTACGATCACTACATGCAGAACATCTGGGGCGCGCAGAGCTTCACGGCGGAGCAGATGAGCTGGCTCTCGGCCGACATCGCGGCGCAGCCGCCGGGCACGCACAAGCTGGCGTTCTACCACTACGACTTCGGTGGCACGCTCGCGAATGGCACTTCAGGTCCCCAGTACTCGCAGATCAATCCCGCGACGTTGGGCTTGGACGGCGCTATCTGGGGCCACTATCACTCGGTGCCCGAAGGCACGCTCACGCCGCGCACGGCGCAACCGTTCAACCTGGGCTGCCAATCGGTGATCGACTATCGCGCCTACCGCATCTTCCATGTCCACAACGGTGTCGTCTCACCGGGGCCGATGCATCGCGCGGGCGGCACGTCATCCGCTCCGACGGATTCGCTGAGCCTCGCGTGGACCGCGCTCAATGACGGAACGCGCTCATTGCTGGGCGCCACGGTGGTTAATCGCTTCGGCGAATTGTTCGAGCGCTCGCGGCTGGTGTTCCACATGGTGGACCACGACTCGACGTTCATCGCGACCGGCGGCACGATTTCGCAGGTGCTGCGCCAGGGCGGCATCGCCAGTGTCTATGTCGACTTCACGCTGCCCGCGAGTGGCTCCGCAGTGTTGAGCGTGCAGGCGAACGCACCCGTGCTGAGTGTGCCCGCCGTTGCGGCGACAGGGCTCGAATTGCGTTCCGTCGTCCCCAATCCTTTCCATGCGCGCGCGGGTTCCAGTGTATCGGTACGCTTCGCTCTCCCGACTTCACAGCGCGTGCGCATGGACATCTTCGATCTCGATGGCCGGCAGGTTGCACGCCTGCTGGATGGCATGCAGCCCGCGGGTGAACGCAGCGCGCGCTGGGATGGCCTGACGCGGGCTGGCCGTCCGGCGCTGCCGGGCATCTATCTGGTGCGGCTCGAGGCGGAGTCAGGCACGCGCTCCACGCGACTGGTGTTGGCCCGCTAGCGAGGGCTACACTGGCCCGCTCACCACGGGATCCCTCTTCTTAAAGGTCGACTCATGGGACGTATCTTCGAGACACGCAAGGCCACGATGTTCGCGCGCTGGGACAAGATGTCCAAGGCGTTCGCCCGCATCGGCAAGGAAATCACCATCGCGGTGAAGGCGAGCGGGCCACTGCCGGAGAACAACCCTTCGCTGCGGCGCGTGATGCAAAACGCGCGTGCCGTGAACATGCCGAAGGACAAGGTCGAGCAGGCGATCAAGCGCGCCTCGAGTCACGACACGACTGCGTACGAGGAAATCCTCTACGAGGGCTACGCCCCGCACGGCATCGCGATCCTCGTCGAGTCCGCCACCGATAATGGTGTGCGCACGGTGGCCAATGTGCGCACGCGCTTCAGCAAGTTCGGCGGCAACATGGGCTCGGCCGGCAGCGTGAGCTTCCTGTTCAAGCGCATGGGCGTGTTCCGGCTGAACCCCACGGGGCTCGACCACGAATCGCTCGAACTCGACCTGATCGACCATGGCCTCGAGGAAATGGGCGAGAGCGTGGGCGAGAAGGGGGAGGCGTTGCTGGTGATCCGTTGCGCCTTCAATGACTTTGGCAAGCTGCAGAAGGCGATCGAAGACCGCAAGATCACGCCGCTGTCGGCGGAGTCCGAATACATCGCGCTGACGCCGATGGAGCTGCCCGAGGAAAAGGCGACCGAAGTCCTCAAGGTCGTCGATTTGCTCGAGCAGGATGATGACGTGCAGAAAGTCTTCCACAATCTCGGCTAGCGTGCCGACGCGTCCACACTTTACCGGCAGGCGTTGGGTTTGGATTGCCGTGGTGACGGCGCTGCTGGGAGCCGCGGCGCTGCCGTGTGCCGCAGGCGCCGGTGATGACCGTGACGCCGGCGCGGCAGGCCAGCCGTTGCGGTTCG
>JAYSRO010000221.1:0-15448 GCA_043720995.1 Candidatus Eiseniibacteriota bacterium | reverse complement strand
ATCATTCGCACCATCCCGGCGCCCAGCTACGACCGGCAGATGCCGTTGCAGATGCTGGTGCTCAATCTCGACTACTCGGACTTCGTCGGCCGTCTCGCGATTGGCCGCGTCGTCAACGGCACCGTCACTGCGCGCACCGATGTCACGGTGTGCCGCACCGACGGCACGATGCAGAAGGCGCGCGTGACCAATCTCTATGCGTTCGAGGGATTGGGCCGCGTGGAAGTGCCCGAGGCGGGCCCTGGCGATATCGTGGCGCTGGCCGGGTTCTCCGAAATCCACATCGGCGACACCATCACGGACCCGAACGATCCGCGGCCCCTGCCGCGCGTCACGATCGACGAGCCCACCGTGGCGATGGTCTTCCAGATCAACAACTCTCCGTTCGTGGGCCAGGAAGGCAAGCTGGTCACCTCGCGCAACCTGCGCGAGCGCCTCGATCGTGAGCTGCTCACTAACGTGAGCATCCGCATCGACGCGGGCGAGACGCCAGACAGTTTCCAGGTGTCGGGCCGCGGCGAACTCCAGATGGCGATCCTGATCGAAATGATGCGCCGCGAAGGATTCGAGCTGATGGTCGGCAAGCCCGAAGTCATCACGCGCGTGGTGGACGGTAAGAAGCAGGAGCCGATGGAGCGGCTGGTCATCGACTGCCCCGAGGACTTCGTCGGTGTCGTCACCGAAAAAATCGGCAAGCGCAAGGGCCGCATGACCAACATGGTGAATCACGGCACCGGTCGCGTGCGGCTGGAGTTCCGGATTCCCTCGCGCGGGCTGATCGGCTTCCGCAGCCAGTTCCTCACCGACACGCGCGGCACCGGCTTGCTGAATCACCTGTTCGACGGCTACGACGAGTGGCAGGGTGATATTCCTCACCGCACGACCGGTGCACTGGTGTCCGACCGCGCCGGCAAGGTGACGCCGTACGCGCTCGAGCACGTGCAGGACCGCGGCGAGATCTTCGTCGAGCCGGGCGAGCGCGTGTACGAAGGCATGGTCGTGGGTGAAAACTCCCGCGAGCAGGACATCGATGCGAATGTCGTCAAGGAGAAGAAGCTCACGAACATGCGCGCTTCGGGTTCCGACGACGCCGCCCGGCTGGTGCCGGTGCACCGCATGTCGCTCGAGCAGTCGCTCGAGTGGATCCGTGACGATGAATTGCTTGAGGTGACGCCGGTGTCGCTGCGTATCCGCAAGCGCGTGCTGCAGGCGAACATCCGCCCACGGTACTGGCAGAAGGGGTAGGTCTTTAGGGGGTTTCTGCGGCCTCTCGGGGCCCGCCGCTGTCCCTGCCAAACCCCTCGATTGCCCAGGGGGTCCAGCCGATAACCCGGGTGGACCCCCATGCATCGACTCCCAGCCAAACCGAGCCCCGAGGCGCCTCGTTCAAACGGGTTGCCCGCACGGCCCACGTTGAGTGGTCAGCCCGACCGCACGACTGGCCCGCAGGGAGCCGTGCGCCTGCTGATCTCTGGCGACGGCGACTCACGGCGTGACTCCATCCGCACCGGCACCGCGTTTGTCGTGCTGATTGGGCTGGTGTTTGTGCTGCTCAACTTCGTGCTCTACCACTCGGCGCGCTCGCGCCTGGTCGAAGAGCGCTGGACGCAGCTCAAGGCCTGCACCGAGGAAAAGCGGCTCGACCTCTCGGACATCCTCGCGGGGCTTGGCCGGGATGCTCGCTACGTGGCGAGCCAGGACAATGTGCGTGCGTGGTTGAACCCCGGCGATGGGAGCCTGAGCGCTTCGCCCACGATGGAGCGCGCGCTCGAGTTCGAACGCGGGCTCGACCAGGCCGCCTCGTCATTCGACGTGCTCGGCATTGAACTCGTCGGCCCCGATGGCGTGGTGTTCGCGAACTCCACCAATGCCTCGCTGTGGCGCACGCCCGAGGCCATGGCACTGGCCCAGCGCGCGGCGCGGCCAGGCAACACGGCAACGCTGACCGGTCACTCGCTTGCTCACGGCAAGCCGATGATCCTCATGGCGGCTCCGATCGCATCCAGCGCCGAGGCGGGCCGCGGCGGTGTGGCGCTACTCTATGCGGGGCTCGAGGAGCGGCTGCGGCCCTCCCTCAAGGACTGGATCATCAACAGCCCCACGGCCGGTTCATTCGTGGTGCTGCGTGACGGAAATGAAGTGCTGATTGCCAGCCAGCCGCCCGCGGCGACGGGTTTCTACCTGGGGCAGCGCTTGCCGATCGAGTCGCCCAAGGTGCGCGCCCTGGCGCTCGCGGCCGAGGGCGGGGAGTCGGAGCTCGAAACCAAGGATGCCGCGGGCAACACCCTGTGGGCGGTGACGCGCACGCTGAACGACCTGGGTTGCGGGCTCGTCGGCACAGTCGACCGCTCGACCATGCTGGCCGGCATGCGCGTGACCCTGATGGGACTGTTGCTGCTCGACGTCGGCGTCGGGTTGCTGGCGCTGGCGTTGCTGTTGTTGTGGCGCCGCCAGTTCCGCGCTCGCGTTGCCGAGCAGGAAGTCACCCTGACGCGCAGTCACGCCGAGCGCCTGCAGTCGGTGCTCGACAGCGCCTTCGATGCCATCCTGAGCCTCGACGCCGAGGGCCGTGTGCTGACCGCGAACCAGGCCGCCGAGCGTCTGCTCGGGCGCCCCGCCACAACGCTCACGGGGCAACCCGTCAAGACGCTGGTGGCGTGGGAGGGCGGTGGCACGCTGCCGCCGGAAGGCGCTTCGGAAGCGGCACCCATGACGCGCTCGCTCGCGCAGCGGCCCGACGGCAGTGGTGTCGCGGTGGAGTACACGCTGGCGCGCTCGAGCGATGAGGCCAGCCACATCCACACGCTGGTGGTGCGCGATGTGAGCCGCCGCGTCGAAGCCGAACAGAAGGTCCAGGCCGTCACGGAGGGACTCGAGGTGAGCAACCGCCGGCTCGAGGAGGCGAACCGCCAGCTCGAACTGGCCTCGCGCCTCAAGAGCGAGTTCCTCGCCAACACCTCGCACGAACTGCGTACGCCGCTCAATGGCGTGATGGGCTTTCTGCAGTTGGTGCAGGACGGGTTGTGCGATTCGCGCGAGGAGGAGCGGGAGTTCCTTGGGCAGGCGTTGCACTGCTCCAAGCACCTGCTGGGGCTGATCAACGATGTGTTGGACATCGCCAAGATCGAAGCCGGCCGCCTGTCGCTGCAGATCGAACCCGTCGAGATCAACGCGCTGTTCGACGAGGTCTACACTGTTACCCACGTCCAGTCGCAGCAGAAGGGCTTGAAGCTGGTATTCGAGATCCCCGCAGGTTGCCCGCCGGTGCGCGGCGACTTCGGCAAGGTCAAGCAGGTGTTGATCAACCTGGTCGGCAACAGCCTCAAGTTCACGCCCAAGGGCTCGATCACCGTGCGGGCCGTGCCGCAGGAACTGGCAGGCCACATGCAGATCGAGGTGGTGGATACGGGCATCGGGATTCCGCCGGACCGCCAGAAGCTGATCTTCGAGAAGTTCACGCAGGCCGATGGCACCACGACCCGCCGCTATGGCGGCACCGGGCTGGGACTCGCCATCACGCGCAGCCTCGTCGAGTTGATGGGTGGCGTGGTGGATGTGGCGAGCGATGGCCCGGGCAAGGGCACGCGCATGACCTTCAGCCTGCCGCTGTGGCGCGGCGAGGAAGATCTGCCCACGCCTTCGGATTCCGCGGGAGCGCCGTTGCCCGATGTCATCCAGGGGCCGCCCGGCGGCGCGCTGGTGCTCGTGGTGGACGACGATTCGGTGTATCGCCGCATGGTGACGGCGCTGCTCCACCAGAATGGCTACCGCACCGCTGAGGCCGCGCACGCCGAGGCAGGCTGGGTGCTGGTGCGGCGGCTGCGACCCTCGCTGGTGGTGCTCGACTACGCGCTGAGCTGCCCGGAAGGAGCGCTGCTGCGCACGGGCTGGGATCTCGCTGACCGCATGAGCAGCGACGAGCGCACCCGCCAGATCCCTTTTCTGTTCGTCACTGGGTTCGAGGCGCAACTGCGCGAACGCCTCGACAGCGTCGCGTTCACGCAGCGGCCGATGCACCTGGCGAAGCCCGTGCGCGGCGATGAATTGATGCGCACCATCGTCTCGGCGCTCGGCGACGCGCCCGACCGCATGCTGCGCGTGCTGCTGGCCGACGACGATCCGATGGTCGCCGCCTATGTCTCGAAGGTGCTCCCCACCGACCGCTTCCAGCTGGAGGTCGTCAATAACGGCGAGGAGTGCCTGCACCTGTTGCGCACTCAGCCGCAGGGCTTCGACCTGTTGCTGCTCGACTTGATGATGCCCGAGGTCGGCGGCTACGACGTGTTGCGCGAGATGGTGTTGCGCGGCACGGCGAAGTCGCTGCCCGTGATCGTGCTCACGGCCTATCCGGAAGTGCGCAACGAGGACGAACGCCGCCTGCTCGAGCAGGGACTGGTGCTCGAGATTCTCGCCAAGACCGATGTGCATGCGCGGCCGCAACGCCTGGCCGAGGCCATCGAAAGCCACCTCGGCTCCATCACGCTGCCGGCGAACGTTCCCGCGGCGAAGCTCGAGGTGGAGCGATTCCACGTCGAGGTGCCCGAGGGTGACGGTCTCGAGCGGCAGGCGAAACTATTGGTGGAACACCGCTTTGACCGCGGTATCCAGCTCGGCAATCCCGATGCGGCCGGTGGGCAACGGCCGCCTGATGCGCCAGATGTTGAACGGAGGGCAGCATGATTCGCGTACTCGTCGTCGAAGACGATCAATACAACGCGCTGTTGTTTCGCAAGCTGCTCGAGCGTCGCGGTGGCTGTTCAGTCATCGTGACCGAGTCGGCGGAAGAAGTGTTCCGGCTGGTGGGCGAGGGCGCGGTCGACCTGGTGATTATGGATGTGTCGCTCGCCAACACGACCTGGCAGGACGCGCCCATCAATGGCATCGAGCTGACGCAATTGCTCAAGCGCGACCCCGTCATGCAGGCGGTGCCGGTCCTGCTGGCGACGGCGCATGCCATGCGTGGGGACGCCGAGTCGTTCGTGCGCGACAGCTGCGCCGACGACTACGTGTCGAAGCCGATTCTGGATCACAACGCGTTCATCGAGCAGGTCCAGCGTTACGCCCGCAAGGCGGCCTGAGGCGGCAGCCTTGAGGAAGCCTGAGGCGGCAGCCTGAGGCGGGGACTCGCCAAAAGGGCGAGGCGCACGCTACACTTGCCACCCCAGTGAGACGGGCCGCTGATTGGACCCCGTTGCCCGGAGGACCCGCCGTGCATTCCCTGTTCCGGTTACTCGTATGCCTCGCGCTGACGGCGGCCATGGCGTTCCCCGCCGCGGCCGCGAAGCCGGCAAAGCCCGCACTGATGGCCGGTGGCGTCTCGGACACGTCCTTCATCGAACTGGGGTCCGGCGACCGCGCCACGCACGCGTTCGTCGCGTGGCCCGCCGCGCGGACCAACGCCTCATGTGTCGTGGTGGTGCACGAGTGGTGGGGGCTCAATGACCAGATCCGCGGCATTGCGCGCCGGCTCGCGCGTGAGGGCTACGTCGCGATCGTGCCGGATCTCTACCACGGCCAGGTTGCATCGGATGCTGAAGTGGCGCACGAGTTGTCGCGAGCGCTCGACGACGATGCGGCCTACACGGATCTGGGGGCTGCCATCGATTGGCTCCACGCGCAGCCCGCGACCGCGAAGAGCCGCGTCGGCGTGATGGGCTTCTGCATGGGCGGGGGCCTGAGCCAGCGGCTGGCATTGCGGCGCACCGACCTGTCTTCCGCCGTGATGTTCTATGGCGGGCCCGAGACGGACCCGCGGGCGCTCAAGCAACTGGGCTGTCCGCTGCTCGCGCATTTCGGCGCGATCGATCGTGGCATCCCCGCGAGTCGCGCGGACGATCTGCGCAAGGGACTGGGCACGACCGGTAAGACCCACGAAGTTTATGTTTACCCGGGCGCGGGCCACGGCTTCATGAACGAGACCAGGCCCGCGTACCACGCGGACGCCGCGCGCCAGGCGTGGGCGCGCACGCTGGCGTTCCAGCAGCGCACGCTCAAGGGATAGCGCGCGGCATGCCGCGTCGTGTCCTGGTAGCGGGCGGCGCCGGCTTCATCGGCAGCGCCGTCACGCGCGCCCTCGTGGCGCGCGGTGATGCCGTGGTCGTCGTGGGCCGCGGTGGCAGACCCGCTCCCGCGGGCGCGGAGTTTCGCGCGGCCGACCGCCACGACGCTGCGTCGATGGCGCGCGCACTGGGAAGTGAGCACTTCGATGCGACGCTCGACTTCTCGGGCTACGATCGCGGCGAGATCGATATCCTGCTGGGCGTCTCAGGCTTCGAGCCCGGGCGCTTCGTCTTCGCCTCGACCGGGCAGGTGTGCCTGGTCGGCACCGCGCCTCGCATGCCGTACCGCGAAAGCGACGCCGAGTTCCCGCTGATCCCCGAGCCCGCGGTAGACACACTCGATCACGGTCAGTGGAGCTACGGCACTGGCAAGCGCCGCGCCGAGGCCGCCGTGATGGCGGCGCGGGCGTCGCGTGGGCTCGAGGCCGTTGTGCTGCGCTTGCCGGTGACCTGGGGGAGTGGCGACACCAGCCTGCGCGTGTGGGCCTACCTCGAGCGCATGCTGGACGGAGGTCCCATCCTGCTGCCCGATGGCGGAACGCAACTCGTCCGCTTCCTGTGGGTCGAGGACATTGCGCGCGCCGCACTTCGCGTGCTCGACCGCTGGCCGCTGTCCGCGCCCGTCTATCATCTGGCGCAGCCCGACATCCTGCCGCTGCGCGATGTGTTTGAGCAGTTGGCGAAGGCGGCGGGGCTCACACCGGAATTCGTGCCGGTGACCGCCACCGCACTCGCCGAAGCGGGCCTGGGCCCGGGCCCGCAGGGACTGCCGTTCTTTGGGCCGTGGGTCTCCGTGCTGGAGCCCGAACTCGCGCTGCACGACTGGGACTTCGAGGCCACGCCATTCGCAAGTTATGTCGGCCAAGTGGTGCGCGAACAGCTGGCCGCACGCCCCGCGGAGAGCCACCCCGGGTATCGCTTGAGGGGCCGCGAGATCGCCCTCGCCCTATCCCTCAAGTCCGCGGCGAAATGAGCCGTTAACGCGGTGGTGGGGCCACTTTGCGCGCCCCGCCCGAGGCTGCTAGATTCTCCGCCCTCGCTTGCCTCAAGCAACTAAGCACCCCCGCGTAAGCGATCGGGACGCTTTGTTCCTCGGTAGCTCAATGGTAGAGCATCCGGCTGTTAACCGGAGGGTTGTAGGTTCGAATCCTACCCGAGGAGCCACATTCTTCCTCCACCACCAACCGATGGTGGGGGCGCAGTTAACAGGGGCCCCGTGAGGTAACTCGCGGGGCTTCGTCTTGAAAGGTCCCGCGTTCGCGGGGTTCTGCGCGAGGGCGACGCCGCGGGCGTCATCGCGGACGGCGATCCTGAGAACGCGAACGTGCGCGACGACGGGCTCGCGGGGGCGCGATCGCGCTCTCTGAAGGTGCCCGCGGGTCGTGAGCGGTGAACAGATCGGGCCGGGCGAGAGGGGCCGGTTAACAGGTCTCGCGTCACGGCTTCTTGCGCCCCTTGCCAACCGGCGGCCGCTTCTTCTCGAGCTGCTTAACCTCACGGACCACCTCCTCGAAGGCCTTCTCTGCGGGCGATGGAAGCGCGGTGCGCGCGGCGGCGAACCGGTCGTACTCGAGCTCGGCCTTTGAGATGGCGTCCTCGTGCGAGACCTTGCCGGCGTGGCGCAGGATCTGACGCTCCGAAAGGCGCAGGAAGTCGTCGAGCTTTCCGATCCAGTCGGCCATGTACATCGGCTTTCGGTTCATGGCCTTCAGCTCCGCGAACTCGAGGTACACGGTCACGATGCGGTTGAGCGCCTCGAGCTCCTCTGCCGCGAGGTAGTTCTTCGCGATGCCGACGTCCGCCTTCCGGGGCACGGCGCCTCCGGTCCAGCTCGTGAGTCCCATGTTCGACTTGGTCGCGTCGGCGCGCGCGGCGATGACCTCGGCTGCCGTGCGACCGTGCGCTGCCCAGTGCATCTTGTTCTGCACGGTCTTGAAGAAGAGTTGCGACGCCTCGACGCTCGGATCGTAGTCGATGCTCGTCGCGTAGATCTCGAGCACCTTCTTCCAGAAGAGCTTCTCCGACGACCGGATGTCGCGGATGCGCGCGAGCAACTCGTCGAAGTAGTTCCCGCCGCCGGCGCGCTTGAGCCGTTCGTCGTCCAGCGTGAAGCCCTTGACGATGTACTCGCGCAGGCGCTGCGTGGCCCAGATACGGAACTGCGTTCCGCGATGGGACTTCACGCGGTAGCCGACCGAGATGATCACGTCGAGGTTGTAGTACTCGACCTGATAGGTCTTTCCGTCGGCGGCAGTTGTTGCAGATTCTGCAACAACTGAGGCCCGGTCGAGCTCACCCTCCTCGAAGACGTTCTTCACGTGGCGGGAGATGACCGACTTGTCGCGCTGGAACAGCTCGGCCATTTGCCCGAGCGAGAGCCAAGCCGTCTCGCCGTCGAAGCGCACCTCAACACGGGTGCGCCCGTCCTCGGCCTGGTAGAGAAGAAACTCGGCTTCGCGGCGGACGAGGTCGGTCATCGCGCGGCACTCATGCGACGCCTGCCGCCAGCGGGATGAACCCGCGCCGCCCCTGGTCGTTTCCCGTGAAGAGCACGACGTTCACATCGCCGATCGCGTCGTCGCCGGGGAGCTGTTTGCTGTTCTCAATGATGATGATCTGCGCCTCCGCGAAGGACGTCTTCACGCTCTCCCAGAAGTTCTTCTTGATGTCCTGCGGGAACGACGCCTCATCGGCATCAGGCTCCTCGTAGACGAGCAGTGGCGAGTCGATGAGGACGAAGTTCGGGAACGGCCGCTCGTCCTCTACGCAGAGGCGAAGGAGTGCGAGGTTGAACGCTGCCCGCGTGATTGCCCGCACGCCCTTGCCGTGGCTCTTCCGCGCGCGGCCAGAGATGACCACGTCCTGGTCGTTCTCGCTGAAGGAGACGCGATCGAGGTCGGGGAAGTGCCACGCCTTCAGCAGCGCCTCGACTTCCTTGCTGAACGGGTCGGCCTGCGCGGTGCTCACCGCAGCGCCAGCTACGTCGGTCTTCTCTTTCTTCTTGGGCTTGTTCGCCTCCTCGAGGAGTTCCTCCAGCTCATGCACTCGCTCAAGGGTTTCAATTGCCTTTCGACATGTCTCCGCGCGCGCCCGAAGGTCGTCGACCTTGTTGGCCGCGACATCGACGTGTTGCTCCATCAGCCCCCTCAGCTCTGCGGAGACCGCGTTGAGCTCGCCCTGGCGCGTTTCGCGGGTCCCTTGGAGCTGTTCGACCGCAGCAGCGTTCGATGCCCGCGTCGTCTGCAGGTCCTGGAGCAGCTTGAACGTCTTGGCCGCTTCGGCCTTGCACGCCTGGGAGACGACCGCCGGTGCCGGGCGTGCATCACGATGAGCGTGCTCGTGGTGCTCTGCGAGCGCGCCACACATTGGGCAGCGCTCCTCTTTGAGCTGGTCGAGCCGCACGCCTGCCTCGGCGATCGTTTCGAGCCGTCGTAGGTCTGACGAGTACTGCTCCTGCAGCAGGTCGAACCGCGTCTGCAGTTCCGACAAGACCGCGAGCTTCGACTCGACCGCCCGAAGCGTAGTCCACGCTGTGTGGCGCTTCGCTTCCAGCGGAGCCATGTTGGCCTGGGCGGCGTTGCGCTCGACGACGGCAGTTTGGAGAGAGGCTTCGACGCGAGCGAGACGGTCTCGCTCGTCAGCAAGGGTCCCTACTTCACCGAGTTCGGCGAGGCGCTCGCGCGTGTTCTTCAGCAGCCCCCCGAGCAGCTCGACCTTCCCAGCCTGCCTCCCCGTGGCGACCTTCGGATCTTCCTTCGCGATGATGGACGAGTCGTCCGTGCCTGTGAGGAGGAGGCGGAAGACTCCGCTCTCGACGGTCATCGACGTGAACTGCCCGCTCAGGACCGGCGAGGTCTCCGTTATGACTGTCTCCTCGTCGATGATGACGAGTCGCGCGATGTCGCGGAAGCTGAGCGGGCGCGTCTTTCCCTGCTCGTTGGTGCGCACCTTCTTGGTGCCCAGGCCGGACAGATCGAGCAGGAACTGCGAGACCGTGTCGTCCTTGCCGGCCTGGTGCTTCGCCGCGAGCAGCCGATCGGGCTGCCCGTCCGTTTTGCAGAGGACCTCGCCGCCTCGCAGGCTCCTCTCGAGCGTGTAGACGCGCAGATCCTTGTTGGCCTCGAGCTCGATGACGACGGAGCTGTAGCCCTCCGCTTCGGGGATGTCCTTCGGCCGGTCGCCGCTGCCGAGTGCGTAGTCGAGGCACTGGGCGATGAAGCTCTTGCCGGTGTCCGAGGGCCCGGCGATCACGTTCAGGCCGCGGGTAAACCAGACCTCGGCGGGCTCCTTCCCGGGCCCAGTGAGAGCGAGGCGTCGAAGTACGAACCCGAACTTCACGATGCCTCCTCGGTCCAGAGAACGGACTCCATCGAGAACTCGGCGCCCCACATTCCGATGCGTTCGCGGACCATCGCATCAAGCTCGGCGTCGTCGAGTAGCCCGAAGCTGTCGACGACCCAGTCTGCACGTTCGCGAAGGCCCTTGAGGTACTCGGTGCTGAGGGTGTCCAGGAAGTCGGCGGACTTGTCGGTCGCAGCGAAGAAGATGCCGCCGTCCTTATAGACGCGCTCGACGAGCCCACGGCTCTCGTAGAGCGTGAGTCCCTCTTGAAGCACTCCACGACGGACGAGAATCTCGCCTCCTCGATGGGGCGTTTGAGGGTGCAGCCCTTCGGGGCCGCCCTCGATGTCGTCGGAGTGGACGAGGAAGTAGTCGAACACGACGAGCCGCTGCAGCGCGTACGCCGTCGGGAACGCGGTCGTCAGCACGCACAGCGCGCGCAACCCGATCTCGACGGGCCCGTTGAACGGCGAAACGAACTGGCTCGGCGTCTCCGTCGTCATTTGACCCACCGGACCTTCCCGTCGTTCGCGAGCTGATGGCAGATGCCACCCCGGTCACGGTTGTGGATGCGGCTGATCAGCGCGTGGCTCGTAAGAGGCAGAGTGCGGGCCGTCTTCACCACTGCGACGACGCGACGAAAGCCATCAGCATGCTCGCCTCTCAGGTCGTCCTTGATTCCAGAATGCACTTCGTCTTGAAGCTTCTCGAACTCGTTTGGGGGCAGAGTGTCGCGCGAGAACGTGCGCAGCCCTTCGGCGCTGTAGAACTCGATGCGCGCGTCGCTGAAGTGCTCGCGCAGGTCCTCTCGGCCAGCGAGACCTGTGTCGACGTCCTTCACGTCATGCTTGAGGTGGTCCGCATACGCGCGCCGAAGCTCGCTGACGAAGACGGTTTCGTTGTCGGCTGGAACAGCAGGCGGCGTGAGAGGTTCGGGACGCTGAGGAAGCCCGCCTCCGAACCGCGCCGCGTACCAGCGCGTATTGGCGTGCGCCTCGATGATGCGCAGCACAGGAGTGGCCTGGAAGATGGTGAGGTCGAGGCTCTCGATGTGCGCCTTCATGGCGGCATCGCACTCAACGATCTCCGTCTTCGTGATGCCCTCCCGACAGTGGGCTTCCCACTGCTTCAGTAGCTCGCTCCGTAGCTCAGCGGGCTTCTTCAGAAGGTTCGAAAGCTTCGTGCCAGCGCCTCTCGGGGCGATGAAGTAGTAGCGACGTGGATACGAGTAGTCGCCGCGCTTCGTGTAGTACGCGAGCTTCCCCAGCTCGACCCAGATGTCACTGGGTTTCAGCGAGTCGCCGTAGTGCTTGCACTGGTAGTTGTCCCAGGCGCCTGTGCCGTCCTTGACCGTCGCGATGACGTCGCGCCCCATGTCACCCGCGCCACCGCACCGTTCCACAAGCTCGTACTCGTCTCGGAGAGAGTCGACCCACTCCTGGACGAAACGCTCCCACTGGTCAGCGCTGAACAGTCTGACGCGGTCTTCTGGATGCACCGGGAGGCCCGACGCCACGACGTCCGACGCCAGGCCTGGTGGCGCCGGAGGCTGCGGGATCACAACGGGCGGCGGGACCTTCTTCACGCGGTCACCTCCGCATCGTCGAGGTGCAGCACCTCGACGAACCGCGCGAGATGCGTGGTCGTCTGCTCGTCGTCGGGAGTGAGCAAGATGGGCTTGAACTTCGGGTCCCGGCTGACCGGCGACAGGCGAGCCCCGGTCTCCGTCCGCTCCCACCGCTTGAAGGTGAAGCCACCAAGGCGCGGATCGTCCGGGTCCTCGCGGCGCACGAGGAGGTACTCACCGGGCGCTGGTGCGGGCACGCCCGCCGCGCCAATGTGCTGCCACAGACACCACGCGCCGTCCGGCGCCACGCGGTTCATCGAGTTGCCGACGACCTTGGCCACGAAGAGGCCGGGCCTCTTCGCTTTTCGGGACTCGAGGTAAACCCGCCCGAGCTGCTCCGGGTCTTGGCCCTCCGAGAACGCCGTCGCCGCGGCTTTGAGGTCGTAGACGAGCACCCTGACGCCGGCCTGCTCGCCCACGACGGCCAACTTCATCTGCTTCACCGCTGCGCCGCGCGAGTGCCAGTACGTGTCGACCTGCGGGCTCACGAAACGGTAGTCGATGCCGAGGGTGGCGAAGTAACGCTCGGCGAGCACAAGCTTGCGCCCCTCGTTGAGGAAGCGGAGCTTGTTGAGGTCGTCGCTGCCCTTCGTCTCGCGCACCAACTCCAGCGAGACCGGCGCTCCCTTCTCGTGCCGGAGCACGCCCCAGTCCGGGTTGTAGTTGCCGATGATGCGCGGCAGCCCGATGCGGAATCGCGGCGGGAACTTGAAGTAGACGACGAGGTTCTCCTCGTCTGGCCGAAGGTGCTCGTTGACGAACGTGCGCTCCACGTCCGAGTCGACTTGCACCTTGTCGTAGAGCGAAGTCGGACCGCCGTCGATCAGCTCCCGCTGCACAAGGAAGGTCTCGATTGGAAACGCCTCTTCGATCGGCCCGATGTCGTCTTCGCGCGTGCAGGTGTCCCGGAAGCGAAGTCGATCGACGATATGGTCCTTCACCGTGTCGCCGACGATGCGGACGAAGGTGTTGGCCCAGCCCTCCGGGTGCGCATGGAGCGTCTCCTTCTGCTCCTTGCTAACGCCGTGGAAGATCCGCCAGAGCGTGGCGCGGGTCAGGAACGTCTCTTCGGCTGCGCGTCCGAGGAAGTCCGGGATCGGCTGGTCGACACGCGCGGCGGCGACCTCCCTGGTCGGGTTGTTGTCGAGGCGCGTTCCCGAGAAGTGGTGGACCTCGCTCTCGCTGATTTGCACCTCGTTCGTGAAGCGGACGCGCATCTCGCCGAGGTGCCGCCCGATCTCCATGACCTTGAAGCCGCGAAAGTGCGGATTGTGCGTCACCTGTGCGAGGTCGGTGTCCACCTCGACATTGATGACCTTCTCGGCGGCGGGAACCAGTCCGAGATGCAACTCCTCGCCTTCCGAGGACAGCTCGCGGATGCGGAGCTGCGCGCGGTCGGCTCCGAGCGCCTTCACGAACTCCAGCTTGTACTCGACGACCACGAAGCGGCCGCGTGTGACCGCCAGCATCGGCTTCGGGAACGGCGTCGCAGCCGGGTCATTGAGTCGGTCGGTCGCCTCCTTGATGAGCGCCTCGGTATCGACGTCGATCGTGTACTCGAGCCGCTGGCAAAGCTTGTCCCAGAACTGCTTGAACGCGGCGTTCTGCGCGAGCGGATCTCGGCGTTTCGCGACCGCCTTGCCCGGGCGTGTCGGGGCAGGAGGTGCCTGGTCGCCTGCCTCGCGGTACTCGGTCTGCAGCGTGCGGACGTAGTCCTCGTAGCTCTCGTTGGCGATGACGGTCAGCACGTTGAGCGCCGGATCTGTGAGGCGCTCGCCCTTCTGGTTCACGCAGAGGCGGAGGCCGCGCCCGATCTCCTGGCGCTTCTTCATCACGCTCACCGTCTGGTTGAGCGTGCAGATCTGGAAGACGTTCGGGTTGTCCCAGCCCTCGCGCAGCGCCGAGTGCGCGAAGATGAACGCGACCCTCGAGCCCGGGTCCTTCTCGTTCGGGAATGAGATCAGGACCTCCTTGCGGCGCATGATGAGCTCGAAGGCCTCCTTGGCCTCCTTCGAGTCGTCGCCGACCTCGTCGAGGTAGACCTCCTCCTCGCCGCCGCCCTTCTTCTTCTTGGTCGTCTTGGCGAAGTAGGCCTCGCGGACCTCCTCGGCGTCGAAGCGCTTGAAGTCGGCCTCCTTCTTCTTCAGCGCGTTGAAGCACTCGTCGAAGAGGTTCTTGATGCGCGGCGCGGCGCCCGTGTAGTTCGCGACGCGGTCGATGAAGAAAAGCGACAGCACCTTCACGCCGTGCGTCTTCAGCTCGCGCTGCCTCGCGAAGTGGCGCTTGATGGTCTCCTCGATCTGAAGCTTCCACGCCTGCTCCGACGAGCCCTGAACGTCATCCTCGGTGGTGAGCATCCGCCCACCGTCACCACCACCATCGAGCTCGATCGCGGCCGGGAGTCCTTCGCCTGCGGCGCGAATGTTCGCGACCTTGAGCCCCTCGTGCTCGGGGAGCTTAGTCTGCTTGAAGATGCTCTCGCCCTGCTTGAAAGTCAGCTCCTTCGGGCGGGCCTCGTTGTCCTTCTCGAGACAGAGCGCGCGCACCTTCGCGACCGGCTTCGACCCGCTCCGTGTCACGTCGAGCAGGCGCAACGTCGACTTGCCCGTGATGCCCAGCTCTGCGATGCCCGTCACCTGTACGTGCTTCACTAGGCCGAAGCGAAACGCCTGCACCGGCGTGAGCCGGTAGACCGGGTTCGGCTGGTCGTCGGCTTTGTGGGTCGCCGAGTAGCGCAGGACGAAGAGCGGGCGCAGCGTGCGGATTGCCTCCTTCGACTTCTCCGAGCCCATGTTTTGGGGCTCGTCGAGGATCACGACCGGGCGCGTCCGCTGTAGCCACTGATACGGCTTCAGCTCGCTGATGACGCTGTCGTTCGCCTTGTAGAGGTTGTTACTCGCACGGCTGAACGACTGCAGCGTCATGATGAGCAGCGACGGGAACACATCGCGCGCGAAGGCCGGGACGATGCCCGGTTTGCTGCCGTCATAGACGCGGCGCGAGAAGTTGGTCGTGCCAAAGAGGGCATTGAAGTGGTCCCTCATGTCGTCGAAGGACTTCTTTACGCCCTCGAGGATGGCAACCGACGGCACCACGACGATGAACTTCGTAAAGCCGTAGCGCCGCTGAAGGTCGAGCATCGTGCGCAGGTAGACGTAGGTCTTGCCGGTGCCCGTCTCCATCTCGACGGACACGTTGGGGAACGCGACCTCTTGCTTCACGCCGCCGATGTCGGCGGTCTCGGTGAGCAGCCGCAGGGCGTCGGACTCGGGGAGGCCGTTGTGCCGCTGGACGGCGCGGACGTTCCCGAGGAGTTGGCCGGGGTCGAGGGTGAACCGCGTCTCGGCGTCGCGGGCGACGCGGGTGCCGAGGATGGTGTCGAACTGCCCGCCGACGGCGTCGAGGGTCATGCCGCGGAACA
>JAYSRO010000220.1:0-15513 GCA_043720995.1 Candidatus Eiseniibacteriota bacterium | reverse complement strand
CGCGCGGAACGCTGCCCTCAAGGTCGCCGCCGATCAACAGGCGCCGCCGCACCTGCGCCACGCGCGGATCGATGGCGCCAGGGCGAAGCTCCTTGCCGCGGCCCAGCGTGGGCCAACCGCCCGCCGCATCGATGCGTTGGAGATTTGCCAGGGTCTCCACGAGCCCGCGATAGATGAAATGGTCCGGCCGCTGCGATTGGATTGCCTTTGGGGTAGAGCCGGCGTTCGCGATGACCGCCAGGGTGCTGTCGAGGGGCGAGGCTTCGTCGCGCGGATCCGCGGTCCATTCGGGATTCACCTGCGAGGGCTGCACGCGACCGAAGCGCACGTCGTTCGCCATGGTCGCGACTGCATCCGCGAGCAGCACGTCCAGCGTGGCCGCATCGGTTGCGCTCGTCTGGGAGCCATGGCGTTTTTCGATCAACGAGCGAATCGCGCCGAGATGGTAGCCCGCGGGGTTGAGCCCATCCGCCGCCATGCCCTGGATCGCCTCGACGACGCCGTCTGCATGGTCGAGCCACGCCGGCTTCGAGTCGCGCACTTTGTAGAATCGTTCGACCGACGCGCGTTCCGCGAGCACCTCGCCACCCACTCGAGCGGCCCCCCGAATTGCGGTGATCTGACGGGCGATTGCCGGGGCGTCAGAACCCTTCCCACACCCTTGAATGGCGCACGCGAGGCACAACAGGGCAACCAGCACACTTGATCTCATCAGGGCTCCACGGAGGAAGGGATGCCCTCAGGATCGGGCAGGCGTCGCGGGCCTGTATTGCAAGGAGCGGTCCACGACGGAGTACTACCCCTTCACGCCACCCAGCGACAGCCCGCTCACGAGATACTTGTTGAGCGCGATGAACAGCACCATCACCGGCACGCACACCAGCAGACTTCCGGCGGCGTAGTTCGCCCATTCGGTCTGGAACACGCCGGCGAGGCTCTCGAGCCCGAGCGGCAGTGTGTAAAGCTCCTGGCTGCTGATGATGATGCGGGCGACCAGGAACTCCGACCACGCGGTCATGAACGAGAACAGCGCAGTGATCGCGAGCGCGGGGGCGGCGAGTGGCAGCGTGACGCGAGTAAATGCGTCCCACGGCGTGCAGCCGTCGATCAACGCGGCCTGCTCGAGCTCGACCGGAATGGTGTCGTAGTAGCCGCGCAGCGTCCACACGCAGAACGGCAACGCGGTCGCGGTGTAGGCGACGACGAGGCCGGTAAACGTGTCGAGCAGGTGGAACGACTTCATCAGCACGTACAGCGGCAGCATCAACATGGTGGCGGGGAACAACTGCGTGAGCAGGAACGCGTACAGCCCCGAGCGCCAGCCCGGAAAGCGGTAGCGCGAGAACGCATAGGCGGTGGTGGAGGCGAGGGTCACGCCGAAGATCGTGACGGTGATGGCGATCAGGCAGGAGTTGCGCAGCCAGACGAGGAAGTCCTTCTCGAACAGGATCCGGTAGTAGGCCTTGAGTGTGGCGTGTTCGGGGATCAGCGCGAGCGAGGTCGAATACAACTGGTCGGAGGGGCGCAACGAGACGGTCACGATCTGCAGGATCGGGTAGACGGTCATGACGCAGCACAGCAGCAGGAAGGCGTGCGTGATGACCGACAGGATCTGGCGGCGCGTGCGGTCGCGGCTCATTTAGCGGGCCTCCACCATATTGGTCCGGCGCAGCGTGAACACCACGAAGCCGAACAGCATCAGGAACACCACCACCGAGAACGCCGCAGCGTAGGAGTATTGGTAGTAGGTGAAGGCGATCTTGTAGACGTAGGTGACGAGGATGTGCGTGGAATCCGCCGGCTGCCCACCGCGTGAGACGAGCCAGATCACCAGCATGTTGTTGAAGGTCCAGATGGTGCCCAGCAGTACCGCGGGAGTGAGTACCGGCAGGAGCTGCGGAATGGTGATCGAGCGGAATTTCATCCACGCGCTGGCACCATCCAGGTCCGCGGCCTCGTAGAGTTCCTTGGGGATCGCCGTCAGCCCGCCGAGGCACACGATCATCATGAACGGGAAGCCGAGCCAGATGTTGGCGATGATGGGGGCCAGGAACGCCCAGAACGGATCGGACTGCCAGGGGATCGCGGGCAGGTGGAGCCAGCGCGAGAGGATCTGGTTCACGGCGCCATACTCGTAGCTGAACATGCCGCGCCAAGTCAGCGCCGAGATGTATTGCGGCATGGCCCATGGCAGGATCAGGATGGTGCGGTAGATGGCGCGCCCTTTGACCGGACCGGTAAGCACCATCGCGAGCAGCAGGCCGATGCCGACGTGGAAGATGATGTTGAGCGCCGTCCACACCAGCGACTTGCCCAACATGATGTAGAAGATGGGCTCCTTCAGCACCTTCTCGAATTGCAGCAACCCCACGAACCTGTGGTCCGTGAAGTGGTACAAATTCATGTTCCGGAAGGCGAGCCAGAAGTTGTAGAGCAACGGGAACAACACCACCCCGATCATGACGATCAGGGCGGGCAGCACGAGCATCGCGATAAAGCGGCCCGGAGCCCGGAGCATGGCGACTAGTTCTTCATCGCCGCGATCTGCTTCACCGCTGCCGCCTGCATGTCGTGCGCGGCCTGCTCGGGCGTCTTCACGCCGTTCATCACGTTCTGCATCTCGGGGCGCATGACGTCCCACAGCACGCGCATCTCGGGCACCACCGGCATGCGGCGGCCCTTCTCGATGGCTTGCTTGGAGGCCTGCAGCAGCGGGTCGGCCGAAAGGTCGGCGTTGTCGTACGCCTCCTTCGTGCTGGGCAGGATGCCGAGCGATTTGGCGTCGCGCAGTTCCGCGGCGGGCGAGGTGAGGAAGGTGAGCAGCTTGATCACCGCCGGCAGCTCGGCTTCCTTCACGTTCACGCTGATCGAGTAGCCCTTGCTCGCGACCATCGGCCTGGCCCAATCCCCACCCGGCAGCGGCGGGATCGGCGCGATGCCGAGATCGATGCCGGCGTCGCGATAACCCTTCCACGACCACGGCCCGTTCACCAGCATGGCCGCCTTGCCTTCCTTGAACAGCGTCTCGGCGCCCTGGTAGTCGGACTCCTTCGGGCTCACCTTGTAGGTGTCGCGCAGCGAGCGCAGGAACGCCAGCGACTTGACCATCGCCGCGTTGTCGAGCGTCGGCGCATTGGCCGCGTCCATGACCCAGCCGCCGTAGCCGGCGTAGAACGGTACCAGCCAGTAGGGCTCCGTGTTGTTCATCGCGAAGCCATAGCGCGTGAGCTTGGGATCGCTCGAGGCCTTGGTGTTCGCCTTGGCGATCGCGAGAAATTCCTCTGCGGTCACCGGCGGTGTCGCCACCATCTTCTTGTTGTAGCACAGCACCAAGTGGTTGCCGATCTGGTCGGGTGCCGCGTAGAGATGGCCGTCGAGCGTGTCGAGCGATGCGGGAATGAAGCGGTCGAAGAACCCGGCCGGCAGCGTGGTCTCGAGCGGACGGATGAGCTTGAGCAGTGACAGCGGTCCCACCTGGTCCGACGGTCCGAACACCAGCGCCGGCCCGCCTCCGGCCGATGCGGCGGTCTGGAACTGCGAGCGCAACACCTCGGTGTCGTAGGGCACGTGCTGGATCACGACCGTCGTGTCTTCACGCTGGTACTCGGCGAGGTTGGTCTCGAAGCGCTTGCGCTCTTCCGGGTCCATTTGCTCCCAGATGACGATCTTCGTCTTGCCGGATTTTGCCTTGGGGGCACAGGACGACAGTGACAGCAGCAGCGTGAGGGCGCTCAATCCAAGCATCAGCCAGCGTGGGAATCTCGACATGGGAGCGGTCTCCAGAACGCGCGAGTCTCAATGACGGCCAAAAAACGAGCCCCGCTGCCAGACCGGCCGCGGGGCTCGCTCACATCCCGACCGACGTCAGGGCACGACGATAAAGCGTTTTACCTGAACTTCAGGACCGCGCGAGAGTCGCACGAAATAGAGACCCGGGGCAAGCCGCACCCCACGCGAGTCGTGGCCGTCGAATGCCGTCGTGTGCTGCCCCGCGGCGAGCGCCCCGTGCGCGAGATTGCGCACCACGCGCCCGCTCAGGTCGTAGAGGTCGAGCCCGACCGCAGCACCCCCGGCCGGCACGGCGTACGAGATCAGCGCGCCGCCGACGCTCGGGTTTGGCACGATCGAGCGCAGGGCGAACGCCACACTCTGGTCGCGCCCATCGACCGCCACCGGCAATCCCTGGAACGCCGCACTCGTCTGCGGCTGCAGGTTCGCGTAGCAGCTGCGGTCGGCAATGCTGCTCGCCACGACCGTGTAGGCGCGGTAGGCGAGGCCATCGACCTTCAGCACGACCGTGACGAGGTCGGGCTGGAGCGTCGCGCTCTTGACCACGACATTGTTCGACGGGTTTGCGGTCTCGTAGACCGAGTAGTGCGACGCCTGGTTGGCGCTCGCGGTGGTGACCGGCTCGTTGAACACGATGGTCAGCAGCGAGTCGTAGCCCGTCGGTGACGCCGAAGCGAGGGTGGGAGCTGCGCGGTCGAGCGGGTCGGGGATGCCGTCGCCATTGGCGTCCAGCGTGACGAGCGTGCGGTTGTCGATGATGGGAGCCAACGCCGAGATATTGCTGGGCGCCTGGTCGCCGCCCAACTGGCCGCTCGGCTCGGGGTCGTAGGCGAGCGATGCGACGAGCCCGATCTTCGCGTTCGCCGGCACGTGGTTGGGGCCCAGCCCGTACAGGGTGCTCCACGGAATCGCCAGCTCGCTGCCGCCGTTGATGCCGAAGCTGTGGCTCGGGTCGAACGCCTTGAGGATCGAGTCGGTGTAGTTCGCCGTCGTCGTGGCGGTGAGGAGCTTGAAGAACGATTGGCTGTCGAATGCCCCCTGGTGCTGGTAGGCGCCGAGTTCCCAGTCGGGCTTGAAGCCCGGTGCGGTGAACGTGGCACCGCGTTCCCAGGCGTTTGTTGCGGTCAGGTCGGTCTGGCCGTTCGGGCCATTGGGGTCGGTGTCGAGGTAGAGGATCCAAGAGTTGTTCGTGGCGACACCGCGCAGCCCCAGGTAGAGGTAGGTCGAGTCCCACGAGGTGTAGATCGCCTCGATCTCATTGGTGATCGCCGGCAGCGAGTTCCACTGCGAGTCGGTGGTGTCGAGGATCGCGACGGAGCAGCCAGGCCACTCGGCCGCGTCGAAGCGGCCATCCAGCGTGATCAAGGTCGCGGGGCCATACGACACCTTCACGTTGCCGGTGTTCGTCAGCACGGCGTTCGGGTTGGCAGCGGCGTCCTTCACCGCGCCCGCGAGCAGCAGCAGGCGGATGTCGTTCTTGTTGGTGAAGGCGACGATGGCGTTGTGCACGGCCGTCGAAACCTGCAGCGTGATCGTCGAAGCCGTGCCGGTTGTCAGCACCGTCGTGCCGCCATCGAGCGTGGCATCCGCGGTGCCATCGTTGTTGGCGTCGAGACGGATCGAGGTGGGCACGACGAGCGAAGCCTGCACCGGTTCGTCGAAATTCAGCACGAGCTGACGTGTCGCAGGGTAATAGGTGCCGCCCGTCGCTTCGGGCGGCAAGACGTCCGTGAGTCCGCCCACCAGCGCGTCGAGTTCCGCGGTGCCGCCGCCTCCTGACAGTGGCGAGGTCGCGCCCGCGAACAAGTAGAACTGGAACTTCTGCGTGCCGCGGATCTCGTCCACCTTCATGATCGTGCTGGTGTTGCTCAGGTTGAACGTGGCCCCGCCCACTCCGAGCACGTAGGCGCCCGTGGCGCTGGTGTTGGGGTTGCGGTAGCCCATGTAGGTCTGGTTGCCGCCGCCCCAGACGCGATCCATCTTCGCGTTGTAGAGCTGGTCGACCATGTCGGGCGTGAAGCCGCTCTGGATGTACTGGGTGTTGGCGCCGACGCGATAGATGCAGTTCATGTAGGGCTGGCCGAGAGTGAGGCTGATGGTTTTGGTGACGCCCGAACGCGTCAGCGTCGCCTTCACGGTGTTGCCCGCCGAGACATCGACGTTCAGCGAGTAAAGATCGTTCTGGTAGTTCGGTCCCACGTCCGAGAGCCCCGCGACGTGGTTGACGTCGTTGTAGTCGCCCTCGGTGCCGGCCCAGTAGGCGTTGTCGACGCCAATCACCGGGTAGGCGTAGCCGCTGCCCTTGGCGAACAACTGCGTGCAGCGGCCGCCGATCGATTCGAACACACCCATCACGCGGTCGTTGTAGATCACCAGTTCATTGACGCCGTCGTCGTCGATGTCGCTCAGGAAGCAGCCGGTGGCGTTCGCGTACAGCCCGCCGGCCCAGCGCGCCGCTTCGGCGTACACGCTCGCGTTCTTGATGTGCGAGGCGTACTGGCGCTGCCAGCCGGAGATCGGCCCGCCCAAGTAATCGTGCCACGCGGTCTCGTGCAGGTTGCTCATCAGCACGTACCAGCCGGCCTCGCGAATGGCGTTGTTGGGCGCGGCCTGCAGCGCGGCATGCGCGTCGTTCCACAGCGTGCCGAAGTTCTTGCAGTTGCCCGTTCCGCCACAGGCGCCACTGCCGTTGCCACCCGTCGAGTAGGGGACGTAGCCTGCCCAGTCCGTGTACCACGCGTTGTTGTTGCCGCCGTAGCCCTGCACGTCGCCGATGCCGCCGTAGGTGCCGTAGGTCGGCGTGAAGGTGTCGCCGTTGAAGTTCGCGTTGCCGATCGCGGCATCGAGCTTCCAGGTGTGGAGCCATGCGCTCTCGGTCGAGCACTTCTGGATCATCCATTGGTAGGTGCCCTCGGCGAACGGAAAGGTCGTCTCCCAGCCCGCGACCCCGGCCGCCATTTCCCAATCGTCGGCGTACACCGTGATGCGGAAGTTGCCGACGCCCGAGTTCGCCTCACCGGTCAGGATGGCGAGTGCGCCCGCGCCGTCACCGGTATGCAGCTTGCCGGTGAAGTTGCCGTCGCGCGGGATGATGCGCAGGCCGTTCCCTGAGAGCGTGTGGATGCGGTGGTTGTTGTGGCCGTTGCAGTGCGGCGAATCGTCGAGCACCACGGCGTTGACGCCGTTGGCCTGCCAGTGCGCGCCCGACCAATCGATCACGCCGGCATTGGGGTAAGTGCTGGGGTCGAGGAACGTGCGCTCCGGCACCCAAGCCACGTGCGAGTTGTAGCCATAGCGGAAGTTCACCATGGCGTGGTCGCGATTGATTGCCCAGTCGTTCATGGCGCCCTGGATGAACGGCATGATCGGCTGGCCGTAGGCGGAGCAGATCATGTCCGCCCAGCCGGCGGTGACGCCGTTGCGCAGCCACTGGTTGAAGTCGAGCGGGTCGCCGTTCTGCTTATTCCACTCGGCCACCGTCTGCAGCATCGCCGCGACGTGGAAGTTGCCCGGCAGGTTGTACTGCTCGTGCACGCGCAGGATCTCGTCGTAGCCGCTCGTCGACTCGGCGCCGTAGCGGCCCTTGAAGTAGTCGGTGAAGGCGAGGCCCTGGTTGGCGTGGTGCAGGAAGGCGACGTTGGTTTCGACCGCTTGCGTGCGAACGGGGGCGACCAGTTGGTCGAGCACGCGCCCGCCCGACACGGTATAGACGGCGACCTGGCTGGCGGCGGAAGCGCCACTCTCGAGCGCGGCGGCGATCCAGCCTTCATCGAGGTGCGCCGTCACGCGGTCTGCCGGGAGGTTGGACGAGAGCGCGCTTACACCGCGTCCCCTGAGGCTCGCGGCCGCGGGGGAGCCCTGCAGGACCACCATGCGGTCCCAGGCGAAGGGGGCGGTGCCTGAGAGCGGAGCGGGCAGTTGGGTGGTTCCACCCGGACCCTCGTCGATCAGCGCGATAACCTGGACGGACTGCTCATCGAACCAGTCGCGCTTGTCGGTGATGCCGACCGGGGCAACGAGGCTCACGCGCAGCGTCGGGGGCCCCTCACGGTCGAGATAAACTGCTAGAATATTACCGGCGCTTTCGAGCGCGCTGGCGCCGTCCCGGACGTTTCCCACGGCGACGACCGAGGCGGGGGTCCACGCGGTTGCGGACCGCATCAACGCCTGGGTGCGGGGTGGCAACGGGGACGCGAGCGCCGGCAGGGCGCCCAGCGCCATGGCTGCCGCGAGGATCGTGATGAGGCGAACACACTTCATGGCAAGTCCCTCGGATTGCGATTAGGAAGACGGGCCTAAATGTTTGTAATAAATGGATTTAATCGAGGTAATTCTAGCGTCGGCCGCGGTCTGGGTCAATGGTTTGCCGCGCTGCTATTGCTGGTGCTGGCCTGCTGCGTGGGGGGTAGGGCGCAGGCTGCCACAGCGTCGCCCAGCGACTGGCGCGACCTCGTTCTCTACCAAATCATCACCGACCGCTTCGCCAATGGCAACACCTCAAATGACGCCGTCGAGGGCAACTATGCCCCGGCCGATGGTTTCAAGATCCATGGCGGCGACTTCGCCGGGGTGCAGGCGAAACTCGACTACCTGCAGCAGTTGGGCGTCGACGGCGTCTGGATCTCGCCGGTCGTGCTCAACGCCAACGCGGAGTACCACGGCTACGCGGCGCGCGACCTGTATTCGATCGCCCCGCACTTCGGCACGATGGCCGAGCTGCAGGCGCTGGTCGCGGCCTGCCACGCGCGCGGCATGGTCGTCGTGCTCGACGTGGTGCTCAACCACATGGGCGACCTGATCGACAGCGGTGATGCCGGCTACCCCACCTTCAAGAACCCCGCGAACTACAACCTGCGCTGGCGCAGCGCCAAGCATCACGCTGGCTTCTTCAACGACCTCACGAAGTTCCATGCGCACGGGCAGATCGGCAACTACGTCGATCCCGAACAGATCCTCGGCGAGCTGGCGGGGCTGGACGACATCAAGACTGAAGACCCGGTGGTGCGCACCGAATTGATCAAGGCCTACAACTGGCTGATCGACCAGACGGATTGCGACGGCTTCCGCATCGATACCGTGAAGCACGTCGAGACGCCGTTCTGGTCGACGTGGGCGCCGGCGGTGCACGCGCACGCGGACTCGATCGGCAAGGCGAAGTTCTTCATGTTCGGCGAAGCGTTCGACGGCGACGACGCCAAGAACGGCTCGTACACAGGCACGGTCGGCGGCGGGCCCTACAAGCTCGACTCGATGCTCTACTACCCGATGTACTTCACCACGAGCTACGCCTTCCGCAACGCCGATCCCGGCGACGCCGGCACCGCGCCCGCACAGATCTCCGCGCGCTACGGGGCGTTGAGCAACTACGACACGACGAGTCGCGGACAGCTGGTGACCTTTCTCGACAACCATGACAACGCGCGCTTCCTCGGCTTCGGCAGCGCCGCGGAATCCGACGAGAGCAAGCTCGTCGCGGCGTTGGGCTGGATGCTGACCTCGCGCGGCGTGCCGTGTATCTACTACGGCACCGAGCAGGCATTCGACGGTGGTGGCGATCCCTACGACCGTGAGGACATGTTCCGCGGCTCGTGGGACTTTGGTCCCTCGCTGGGCGACAACTTCAACGAAGCGCGGCCACTGGTGCAATACGTGCGCCGCGTGTCGGAAGCGCGGCGGCGTCACGAGGCGTTGCGCCGCGGCACGACGCGCGAGCTCTACGTGGCCGCCGCGGGCGCCGGTCCCTACGTGTACGAGCGCATGACCGCGAACGACACGGTGTGGGTCGCGGTCAATAACTCGAATGCGCCTGCGACGCTTGTGCTGCCTGCGGGGCCGTGGGCACCAGGGACTGCGCTCGTTGACGCCGTGCAGCCGGACACCGTTGAAACTGTGGGGCGTGCGACGTTCACGGTGCGGCTGCCAGCACGCGGCGTGCGGATCTACGAGTCGCTGGCGTCGCGCCAGGCTGCAGCGGCGAGTGAGCGATTGCATGTGACCGCTCTCTCTCCGGCACACGACGCGGGCGTCAACGATCGCAATTCTCCGTTACGTGTGGCGTTCGATCGTGAAGTCGCGCCCGAGCAATTGACCGCGGCGTTCGCGATCACGCCGTTCGTGGATGGCGTGTGGCAGGTCGTGGGTCGCGAGGGGCGCTACTTCCCGCGTGTCGCGTGGAGTGCGGGCGTGACCTACAAGTGGGGGCTCGCCTCCACGCTCACCTCGCGTGACGGGAGCGTGATGCCCGCGCGCTTTGATGCGCAGTTCATCACCACCGGCGTAGCGACCGGCATCACCGTTCCCGCGGGCTACACCAGCGACCGCATCGCCCGTCAGGGACTCGCCGCGCCGACGTCGATCGTGAGCATTGGCTCCACGAGCCCGCTGACGATGCTGCTGTCCGACACCAATCGCAATCGCCTTTACACCCTGACGACCGGTGGCGATCTCGGTCACTGGCTCGGCGACTCGCGCTGGACTGCCCCGCAAGGCATCGCGCCGGATTCCGCGGGGCGCGTGAGCGTCGTCGATGCGAGCGGCGTGTATTCGATCGCAGCCGCGCGCATGTGCGCCCAGCTCACCGGATCCACGAGCACCACGCAGAACGGCGCGGGCTCGTGGGGGCCGCCGGCGTTCGGGTCGGAAATGTACCTGTGCGACCCACAGGGCAATCGCGTGACGCGTCTGGCCGCGGGCAACACGCTGCAGACGTTTGCGACCAGCATTCTCGGAGCCTCCGGGCTTGCGTTCACGCCGGGCGGCGCGTGGGGGAGTGACCTGTTCGTCTCCGACGCGAACCTCACCTCCATCGGCGGCAGCGCCGACGGCGCGGGCCGGATCTGTCGCGTGACGAGCGCGGGCGTCGTCTCCACGTTCGTCTTGAACGCCGCGATGCTCAATGGCGTGACGGCGTTGACGTTCGATATGACCGGTGCCTTCGGCGGAAATCTCTTCGCTGCCGACCTCATCAACAAGCGGATCCTGCAGATCACTTCGGCCGGCACGATCAGCGTATTCGCGACGGGGTTCGCAGGATTGAAGGGACCGCAATGCATCGCGTTCGGGCCCGATGGCGCGCTGTATGTCGCGGACGCCGCGTCGCCGCAGGTCATTCGCATCGCGCGTGCTGTGCTGACGACGGATGTTGCGACGGGGCCCGCGCGGCGTGGCACGCTTGAGCTGGCGGCGGCGCCGAATCCATTCGTGGGCGCGGTCGCGCTGCGCTTCACGCTTTCTTCGCGGGCCGAGGTCCGGCTCGAGATCGTCGACGTGACGGGCCGCCGCGTGCGATTGCTCGAAGCGGGATCGCTCGATGCGGGTTTGCGCACTGTGCGATGGGACGGCCGCGACGCGAGTGGCCAGCCGAGCCCCGCGGGACTCTACTTCGCGCGACTTAGCGTGGGTGGGGAGCGGGTGGTGAAGCGGGTGGCGCTGGCGCGGTGAGGCGGCTCGCTCTCGCGGGCTGAGGTGTCCGCGCGGACAGTTGGCGCTGTCGCGAACAGCGCAGGGTCCGCGCCGTCGCGAGTTGAGTTCACTCAACAGTACTCGTCCCAGGACGAGCTCCGTTAAGGTCGCTTAACTTTGCGGGTTTGGGGACGCGTTCGAGTCGCAGGTCTCCGTGCGGACAGTTGTCTCGACAGGGCGCGCAGAGGATCCAGCGTGTTCGGGTCCTTCACGTAATACATGAACTTGCCCCGTAACGATGAAGACGGGTTGCCTCCTGATCGCGATATGGTTCGGATCAGACCACAGGGTCATCCTTTCGGAGCCCTAATTTTACGGAGGCAACCCAATGGAACGATACGTCGGAGTCGACGCCCACAGCAAGAAGTGCGTGTACGTGATCCAGGATGAGAACGGCAAGATCGTGGGTGAAGGCAGCGTGGACACCTCGATCGATGGGCTGCTCACGATGCGCGACAAGCACAAGCTCGCAGCGGGCACACGAGTCGCACTCGAGAGTGGGACGATGGCGTTCTTTGTCGCGCGGCGCTTGAAGGAGTTGGGGCTGGACCCGTTGGTCATCGATGCGCACGAAGTTCGCAGCAAGGCGCTGCGCCCGAACCAGAAGAGCGACCGGCGGGATGCCATCGAGTTGTGCGAAGGGCTGAGACGCAACAGCTATCGATCCATCGTGCATGTGCCGTCGGTGCAGATGGAGCAACTGCGCGAGACGCTCGGGCGCCGGCGACACTTCGTGCGGTTGAAGACCATGCAGGTGAATGCGGTGAAACGCCTACTGCGAACGGCGGGCATGCAGCAACTGCAGCGCACGCTCAGTACCGACGCCGCGTGGACCAAGTTGTTGAACCTGGTATCCGCGCATCCCATGCTCCATGCCCACTGCAGTTCGCATCACGCGCTGTGGCGGTGTGCGCATGATCAAGTCGTGACGATCGAGAAGTCGCTCGACGTTCAGCAGGAACCCTTCCAGCAAGAGATCAACCGGCTGCAGACCGTGCCGGGGGTCGGGCGCATCGTGTCGCTCACGGTGCTGGCGGTGTTCTCCGACGTGAATCGCTTCCCGACTGCGAAGCACGCCGCGAGCTACGCGGGTCTGGTCGCTTCGACGTACGACTCCGGCGAACGCGTCCAGCACGGCCACATCACGCGACGAGGCTCGAGCGAGTTGAGATCCATGTTATGCGAGGCCGCGCATCACGCCGGCCGGGAGAACAGTCCGTTCAAACCCTACTTCGGCAGCCTGTGTGCGCGGTGGGGTTACAAGATGGCGGTGGTCGCAGTCGCGCATCGGCTGTGCAGGATCATGTACTCGATGCTGCGCAAGGGAACCGACTTCGACTTGAGCAAACTGGGAATCGAGCAGGGACACTTCGAACACAAGAGTGTGCGCCAGTACCGCCGGACCAATACCGCAACGCAGTCCGCCTGAAGCAGCAAGGGCAACCGCATCGGCTGTACGAATATCGCAACACAGTCCCTTTAAAGCAGCGACGACAACCGATCCGTTCACACCGCAACCGACGCTAAAACTTGAGCAGGTGATCCCGGCTTGCCCCATAGGCGCGAAGCCCGTTGCCCCGTGTGGGACCCTGCTCTTCCGAAGCGAATCCTGGGGCAGATGCGATGACCCCGAATAGGCGGGTGGTGAGCGACGGCCGCGGTACGGATGGATCGGCGGAGTCACTGCAGCATGATCAAGGAGATCGGAATCGGACAATCTCTGCCGGGCGATCATCCCGGCAGGATCACGTTCGTCGATCGTGGTCGATCTGTGGAGGTCGCTTTTTGAGAAAACAACTGCTCGGTCAAAATCCGAGTGCTTGACAACCCGTCTTCATAGGCGGGGCAAGTCGTGAAACGCCCACCGCTCGCTACTCGACGACCACCCAGCGCGCCCGAGCGTGCCTGCAGCAACCCGCCGCCCGCTCAAAATCGACGATATCCCGCGCAACGCTGCGCGACTCGGGCAGCATGATGGCCAGCCGCGCGGCGTTGCGTGAGAGTGCCGGCGTGTACCCGGTCACGGCAAAGCGCAACGGCTGCGGCACAACCGGCGCGCTCACCGCGCTGGGACGCCCGTGACGCAAGCGGGCACGGTAGAACCGTCCCAGAGCAGGACGTTTCTACCGCGCAGAGGTCTTCGTGTATTTCACGCTTCGCATATGATCCGGGCTATGACTGCCAACCCGTGGAGCGCACGGTAAATAGTGCGCCGAAGCGCAAGCAAGCCACAATCACTTCGTGTTGTAGCCTGCCGTTACCTCGTTCTTATGTGCTGCGAAGGCGGCGAGGACTTCTCCCTTCTCACGCGCGGGCACCTTGGCGAAGTCAAGACTACGCCCCAATTCAGCCGCCACTTCGTCGAACTCGGCTGGCGAGATCTTTAGGTCGCGATGCGCCTCTTCAAGGCCTAAATGAGTCTTGCCAGGCTTTGTTGCCGAGAATTTGAACGGCCCGCCCGTGATCTCGCAGACCCACAGAGTGCGCATCAACTTGAGGCCCGGCAACCTGTCCAGGTTCTTCGTGTGCCATTCCCTGAGGGCTGCGTTCTGCGAAGTCTTTCCGACGATCGGGTTCTGCACAACCGCGTCGCTAAAGTGGTCAACTACCGCGGCGATGGCGAAGACGCCGCCGAGGCGTGTGTAAAGGCTCTGCTCTGCCATCTTTGCCTTGTCAGGCTTCGCTTTTGCCTCTGTCTGCTCTGCAGTGAAGGCCGCCGTGGCGAGGCTGAGTGCGACAACCAGCGATACCATTAACGCGCGCTTCATAATGCTGACCTCTCTCGTCTTGACGCGACGCGATTGAGGGCTGCGTCACGGCGCCCGTAGAGGAACGAACACGGATAGGTGTTGTTCGAGGCGCTCCTCTCCGATGAATCGGGCGAGCCAGAATCGTGCCATCACCATTCTGCGCAGGCTAAGTTGCTGAACTATGATTGCGCGTAGGCAATAGGAGCTGTCTCGTTCGATCCAATCGGATGACGCTTTCCTGAAAACAAAGCCGTTTGCGGAGCGCCCTGCAATTTTTGAAGAAGGAGTTTCAAAGCAGTCACGCCGCGCCGCGCTGCCATCCCTTGTGGGGTTCGGCTCCCTGCCCACGTGGGAGGGGAAGCCCAGTGCGTCCCTCAACTGCAGGGTCGCGGCCGATCAGCTCATCGGTCACCGGCCGGAGCCTCCGGACAGTCGGAGGGCGGGTGAGCCCGGCCGTCAGGGCGCGGCCTCGCGAGTTCATGTCACTCAACACTGCGCGTCCCAGGACGAGCTCCGTTAAGCTCCAATGCCGGTAAGTTAGCGATCGTTGCCATCAAGATCCCCGCTTTCTCGGGTAGCTGCTCATCTTGATCTTGACCGCTCGAGGGTATCTCCGCGGACGGCGTGGGGGCAGGACGAGCAACGCGAGGTCGCCGTACAGCTGTTCGATGCGGCGCGGAAGCAACCCCGGACCCGTGGTGATTGCGGCCAGCCGCCAGAACTCGCGGATCCGCATCAGCGCGTGACGGTAGCTGATGCGGATCGGCGGGACTCCGATCTGCGCGGCCGCCCGAGTCATCGCCAGTCGGACCAGATTGTAGCCGATCGCAAGCCCCCAGACTTCCTGGTACACGCGCGCGGGAGTGCGGCTGCGCAGGGTCTCCTCGCGCTCGAGCGTGTGGGTCTTGATCTCGTCGAAGGCCAGCTCGAGCTCCCAGCGTTCGTGATACAGGGCGGCGATCTCGGCCGCCGGATAGCGCTGGGGGTCGGTCATGGAGGTGAGCAGCGTCTGGACGCGGAACCCGCGACGCTGGTAGCGCACGGCTCGGACTTGGATCGTCTCTGGCAGTTGCGGGTCGGCGCGGCGAGACTCCTTCGAGAGGGTGATCTCGACCAGATGGTCGTGGGCGCCCAGCCGACGGATCATGTGCCCCTTGAACTTGGTCCGCGCGCGGATCAGCCCGTGTCGTGCGCAGCCCCGGGTCTGTAATCGGTGGAGCAGCCCGTAGCTCAGGAAGCCGCGGTCGAGGAGGGTCAGCGAGTCGTCGGGGATCTTGTCCCACAGCGTCTCGGCCAACGTCACTTCTCCCGTGCGGTAAGGGCCCAGGGCCAGTCCGGCCAGTAGATGCGCGCGCAGCGCCATCAGGGCGACGAGCCGCAGCTGCGGGTAGGCGGCAGTGCCGCCGCGGCTGCTGCCCGCTCGGCCGAAGGTGCTGTCGTTCTCGGGCGTGTCGGCGATCCGCAAGGTCGAACCATCCACGCCGTACACCGCCAGCCCCCGCCAGCGTTGGCC
>JAYSRO010000219.1:0-6127 GCA_043720995.1 Candidatus Eiseniibacteriota bacterium | reverse complement strand
TTACCTTCCTAAAGGAGACACCTGCGTCGGTTGAAGTAATCCTCGGCGATGCTCGATTGGCGTTGGAACGCGAGGAAGCCCAGTACTTTGACGTTCTTGTCCTCGATGCATTCACAGGCGACGCGATTCCGGTCCACTTGTTAACGCGAGATCGCGTCGAGACCTTCGATGTGCAGGTTCACCGGACGCGGCCCCCACGCACAACCTCCCGGCAGCGACACGCGCGCGGCGCCGAAGCGCGCGAGCAAGGGTCCGAGCACATAGATGCTCGCGCGCATCGTGCGCACGAGGTCATACGGCGCCTCGACCGATTGCACAGCGTTCGTATCGATCGTGCACACGTTGTCCTTGAAGGTGATCTTGGCGCCGAGCTGCTCGAGTACGCGCGCCATCGTCTGCGTGTCCGACAGCAGCGGCACATTGCGCAGCGTGTGAACGCCCTTGGCGAGCAGCGTCGCCGCCATAACGGGGAGCGCTGCGTTCTTGGCGCCGCTGATGGCGACACGGCCGGACAGCTTACGACCACCTTGAATGACGAGTGCGTCCATGGAGGCCTTCGAGGTCTGGGGATCGGCGAGGGCGTTATCGCGGGTCATAGGGTCACTTCCGTGTGGGTGCGGTAACCAGGGCCACCCATCCTTGGGAATTGGGTGGCAATCGGTGCGGGATGCGGAAATTCGTCTCCTCGGGATTATCGGCACGCACCGAACGTTTATCAACCTCGGCGAGGCTCAGATCCCGTCAAAACGCGGTGAAGGTCACGCCGAGGCGGTAGACCAACAGGTCCGCGTCGCTCTCGCGCACATTCAGCGTCACGCCCCCGCCCGGGTTGTCGGCGACATCCCCCTCGCTCAGGTAGCGCGCCTGCCGGTGGCGGCGATATTCGGCGCCCACATCGAGGGCGACAGTCCGGACCAGCGGGATGATCAAGCCACCTCCGGCGGTCATTGCGGGCGTCGTGTCATCGAAGTTCGTGGAGCTCGCGAAGGGCTGGTTCGAGCTGTCGTTCCCCTTCACGGATGACTCGGTGAAAAAGTAGCCGAGCCCAAACGTCGCGTAGACGTAGGGCCGCACGGGACCGCGCGGCACCGTGAGCTGGGGGCCGATGCCGAGCATGGCAATGTTGTTCGAGGTGCTCACCTTGACCAGCACCCGCTGCACGGTGTTGCTGAGCGGGACCGTGGACTCCTCATTGCCGTAGTTGATGATGCCGCCGTCCAGGCGGATGCCGAAGATTCCGACCGGGTCCACATTGAACACACCGTATCCCTGAATGCCGAACCCCTGGTCGACGACAGCAGCGAATGATCCGCGCGGCTGGGCGTAGAGCAGGTGGCCCCCGGCGATCCAGCGTTCGGCGTGCGCGGGCGTGGCTAGCGGTAGCAGGGCGGCGAGCACAAACGCGGCGGCAGCAATTCGAATTGGGTGTCTCACGATATTCTCCTCGTAGAGGATGGGGAGTGAGGGCGCAGTATGCGACGGAGCCGGGATGCGCAACAACTTGCGTCCCGCTAAGATTGTCCCGCCGGGTGCCAGAGTGTTCCCGGGCGACAGCGACTGAACGGCCGGCGAAATGGGAGGCGGACCTTGGGAAGACGCGCGTGGCGGTACATGCAGCTGGGGCTCTTGGCGGTAGCGGCACAGGGGATGTTCGGTCACGCCGCATGGAGTACCCCCGCCGCGGGCACACTCGGAGCCGCCTCGGCAGTACCTGTGGTCACCACCGCCGCTGAAGCCGATTCCCTGCGCAAGGGCTACCTCAAGGACCGGCAGGAGACGCTCGACTCCCTGAAGAGCTCCGCGACGTCCTATCTCGCCACCGTGCAGCGCCGCGACTTCGAGGAGCACATCTCGCTGACCGTCGGTCGCGCCGTCGGCAACGACGTTCGTATCGACGACCCGGCCGTCGAGCCGCATCACCTGCGCGTGACGGTCATCGGCGATTCGTTCCACGTCGAGGCGCTCGATGAGGCGGCGCGCTTCACGTCGAAGGGCGCGGAGCTCCGCGAAGCCACGGTGCGGCCGAGTGCCATCGGCATCGGGCGGTTCACGCTGCGGCTCTCGCACCAGCGCTACCCGGCGATCATCGTGTTCGACCCGCAGAGCCCTCACTTCGCCAGCTACAAGGGACTGCATTGGTTCGCGCCTGACCTGCGCCTTCGCTACGTACTACCGCTGACGGCGAACCCTTCCCCCGACACGGTGATCATCATGTCGACGCGCGGCAACCAGCGGCGCGCGCTGCGTGTGGGCTGGTTCGACTTCAGGGTCGGCAAGACTGCCTGTCGGCTCGAGGCCACGCGGCTGCTGGAGCCCGGCGTGGGCGAAGGTGACTTCGGGATCTTCTTCCGCGATGCCACGACCGGCAAGGAATCGTACGCGCTCGGCCGGTATGTCGACGCCGGGAAGCGCGACGACGGCCTGTTCGTGCTCGACTTCAACAACGCCTACAACCCCGCATGTGCCGTGTCGGATCACTACAACTGCCCGATCCCGCCGAAGGCAAACCGCCTGCGCGTCGCAATTCGCGCGGGTGAAATGGACGCGCACTACCACTAGTCACGCAGCGGCCCCCCGGAGATGATCTCGTGAGTCGAACTCGCACAAGTGAACGGCGGCCCAAGGGCGGCGACGCAGCCTCCGGCACCAGGCCGGGGCGTCGTCCCGCGCAAGGCTCTGATGCGGGCCCCGCACGCTCCAGCGCGCAGGATAAGACGTGGGTGATCGCCATCTGTTGTCTGCTCACCGTAGCGGTCGCCGCGGTCTACGCCCAGATGGGCCACCACGCATTCATCGTCTTCGATGACAACGAATACATCTTCGAGAACCCGCACATCACCAGCGGCCTGAACTTCGCGAACATCCGCTGGGCCTTGACCGCGTTCTTCTCGAACAACTGGCACCCGGTGACGTGGATGTCGCACATGCTCGACTGCCAGTTGTTCGGCCTGAACGCCGGGCAGCACCACCTGATGGGTGCGGCGTTCCATCTCGCCAACACGCTGCTGGTGTTCCTGCTGCTGCGCAAGCTCACCGGAACTCTGTGGCAGAGCGCCTTCGTCGCCGCAGCCTTCGCGCTGCATCCCATGCATGTAGAGTCGGTGGCGTGGGCCTCCGAACGCAAGGACGTGCTGAGCACGTTCTTCGCGCTGCTCACGATCGGCAGCTATGCCGCCTACGCGCAGCGGCCCACGGTCCTTCGCTACGTCACGTTCTTCCTGCTGTTCGTGCTTGGGCTCATGGCCAAGCCGATGCTCGTCACGCTGCCGTTCGTGCTGATGCTGCTCGACTACTGGCCGCTGCGGCGCTTTGGCGATGCACGTGGCGGCGCCCTGCGCGTGCCGAAGCAGAGCCTCGGGCGATTGCTCGCCGAGAAGGCGCCCATGCTGCTCGCGGTGGTCGCCTCGTCCCTGCTGACACTGGCCGCGCAGTCGAAGGGCGGCGTCGTGCGCTCGCTCGAAGACGTCACCGTCACGATGCGCGTGACAAACGCGCTCGTGAGTTGGGTGCGCTATGCATTCAAGCTGCTCGTCCCGCTGCAGCAGGCGTTCTACTACCCCTACCCGAAGACGCCCCCTGTCCCGTTGGCCGCCGGAGCCGCGCTGCTGCTGCTGGCGATCACGTGGTTCGTGTGGAGCGCGCGCAAGGCACGCCCGTGGGCACTCGTGGGCTGGCTGTGGTTTGTCGGCACGCTCGTACCGGTGATCGGGCTGGTGCAGGTCGCGACACAGGCGATCGCCGACCGCTATGCCTACATCCCCTCGATCGGGCTGTTCGTGATCGTGGCGTTTGGGATAGCGGAACTCAGCCGGCGCTGGCCGAGCCGAACGGTTGTGCTCGCTTGCGGCGCGGTGATCGTGCTCGGCGTGTACGGGGCGAAGGCGTGGACGCAGACCCGCTACTGGAAGGACGGCGTCACGCTGTTCAGCCACGACGCCGCGATCATTCCCGACAACGTCCTCGCCTCGCGCAACCTCGGTGTCGAGTACTTCAGGCTCGGCAACTATGACGCCGCCATCGCCGCCATCAAGCACGTGCTGCGCGTCTACCCCAACGACGAAATCTCGATCTTCGACCTGGCGACCGCCTACGACCGCGCCGGCTCACTCGCCGAGGCCGACAGCTGCTACCGCAGGGCGATCGAACTGGTCCCCAGCCACGTCGAAGCGCGCTACAACCGCGGCAGCCTGCTCAATCGCATGAACCGCTACGAGGAGGCCGCCACGGAATTCCGGGAGGCGGTGCGCATCCGGCCGAACTACTTCGAGGCCTACAACAACCTCGGCAATGCGCTCGGCCACCTGGGCAAGGATGATGAAGCGGTTGCGAGTTACGAGAAGGCGCTGAGCCTGAATCCCAACTATGTCGAAGCCCACAACAACATGGGCACCGCGCTGCGAAAGCTGCAGCGCAACGACGAAGCGATCCGCGAGTACGAGCTTGCGCTACGGCTGAACCCCAGCTTCCCCGCCGCCCATTACAATCTTGCGATCGCCGAAATGACACGCGGCGACTCGGCCCAAGCCATGCTGCACTTCGACCAAGCCGCCGCGCTTGATGCTAAACTCGTGAACCCGATGCGGCCGCGGTGAATTGAACCCGCGCCGCAGCGCAGCGTGCTGCAGTGCTACGTCCGGTCGCGGTGCAGAAGCTGCGGCTGCATCCGCGTCACCGCCCGATCGTGGACGGCGACGAGCAACAGCGTCGTCGCGTAAGCCACCGCCAGCACCAGCCGCCACGCTGTGGAATGGGGTTCTGGGGCCATCGCGGGGCTCAACATGCCCCGAAACGCGATGTCCCCGAACAACCAACCCAGCGTCCAGACCTGACCGAAGCGGATGGTCCGCAGCCTCATGAACGGAATCATCGCGCTAACCAACCCGCTCGCCGCGAGATGGCTCGCCACCCGGCTGGAGTCGAAGCGGTTCAGGGCTCCGAGCAGCACGTGCAGCCCCAGCACGAAGCCCACGGAAAGTGCCAGCTGCCCTTTCGAATGAATCATAGTCCCGTACCTCCTCGCGCGTGAGTGATTGGCCGTCCTTCACCACGGGATAGATCAGGGACACGCCCACTTGGCCTCGATCCATTGATTCGCCGCCGCAGCCCCGACGGCGAGCCCCGCTGCCGCCCAGATATTGCCGGTCAGCGCGCTGGAGGCCCCGGCTGCGGCCGCGCCTCCGATGATTGCATAGCGGCTGAAGGTACGGATCCATGGGCAGGCCGCCTTATATGAATCCTTACAGAATGAGCCGACTTGCCCCATTTTCTCGTGGAACGCGACGCGGTAAGTGACGCCTCCGACGCTCGTCTGTCCTAGCCTGCCTTGGTCGAGCGTCACGGCACCAGGAGTTCCAGGAGGCACCACCTCGCCGATGAGGATAGGAGCATCCACCCCAGTCTGGTAGGTCGTCAGCGTTCCGGATGAGTCGCGCAGCACACCTGCGAACGCCTGCGTCGCGGTCACCTTCCGGCCCTCGTCCGGGTCGAAGTAGGTCTTGCTGAGAATGCGAATCAGCGGCGACTCGGAAGACGTCGGAACTCCCGGCTTCTGCCACGCGAGGTAGACGAACGCCAGAGTATCGCTGCTCCCCGCGCGATCCTGTTCCGGCCGGCGAATGTAGCCGCGCGCCGTGAACGAGCTGATCAGCTCCTGAGTTTGCGGGAGTGCGAAGGAGGCGTCGAGAATTTCCGACTGGGAAAATCCTCGTCCAATGGGAAGGCTGACCGGGCCGCCGCGCCAATCGCCTGACACGGACTGCTCCGGCGCCTCGTCATCGAGACGCGGGACGGCGGCGAACGCGGTGGAGGCGGCAGTCAATCCGGCGAACAGCGAGAAACACAGCGCGATACGGTGCAGGGTGCGAAGCATGGTAAGTCTCGATCGGAGGGCGTGACGGACAGGGGCGCTGGCCTGTGCGGCCGCCTGCGTTCTGAGCAAGGCACGTGCCCACGAACGCGCGGTGCGTGGTCGCTGCAATTGCACGAATTCCTGCCGTCCTGGACTCGTGCTCCCGCCCGGCGGTGACTACGGCGTGGACTACCTCGACAACGGTGGCGACGCTTCCAACACGCGCGCCCGTGCTGGAAAACACGGCGGCCCGGTCGAAGTCATGCTGACCTTCGACCG
>JAYSRO010000218.1:0-6132 GCA_043720995.1 Candidatus Eiseniibacteriota bacterium | reverse complement strand
GCGGGTGCGCGGCAGCGAGCAGTGGGCTCGCATGGTGATCGTTCGATAGTGGTGGTCGTGGCGGAGTCGCGCCGTCCTCTCGCGTGGCGCGTGCGGGTGGCAACCCTTGCGCGAATCGTGCGGCTCGCGCTGATCGCGGCGTGCGTCAGCGGGGCGGCGTTGCCCTCGCCGAGTGCCGCTGCGCGCGGGCACCGGCACGAATCGCTGGCGGACTCGACGCGCGATGGGGCTCGCGTTGACTCGCGCGATGCAGCTCGGGATGACTCGCCCGCTCCCATGATCGCCGGGCTGCTGCCGTGCACAGACGAGCTCGCAGCGCGCTGGCCGTGGAGCGGAACATGGGTGTACCCCGTCGGCGACAGCTTGCAGTTCGGCAAGGGTCAGGGCGACGAGCCCGGCTACCGCATCAACCGCGGCGTGCTGCGGCGCGCGAGCGACGGCGATGAACACGACGGCGCCGATCTGGCGAATGGAATTTCCGGCGGCTGGGTGCGCGCCGCGGCCAGTGGCGTCGTGGTCACCGTCGAGCCACGCAGCAGCGGCGGCTACGGCAGCTACATCGTGCTGGCGCACCACCTCGGGTCCTCCGATGGCCTCGTCTACACCGTGTACTCACACTTGCTCGCAGGATCGACTCGCGTGGCCGAGGGCGCCACGGTGAGCGCGGGCAACTACCTCGCGCGCGTCGGCCAGACGGGCCGCGCCTCGACGCCGCACCTGCACTTCGAAGTGCGCGTGCCGCAGGACTCCACGCTGCGCTGGGAACACAGCACGGTCGTCGATCCCGTTGGATTTGTGGCGGCGCGATTGAGTGAAGCGCGTCCCGACTCCGACTGGGCCGCGCCCTATCTCGTGTGGGCTGAGTTTGCGGCCCTCATTCCGCGCGGGCTGAAGAGCGACGCCACGGTCGACACCGCGTTGTTCAACCACCTCGCGCACTCGTTGGGCACTCCGCTCGCTGCGCCGTTCGAAGCGCGTGGCACGAGTGCGGCCCTGCGCGCTGCACCCTCCGAACTCGTGGAGTGGAATACGGTGGCGTCGGCGCTCACCTCGCTCAAGGCCCGCCGCAACCGGCTCGCGCCCTGCTCGATCGAGTCGGCGCTGACGGCGCGCCTGAGCGCGGAACATCTCGGCATGAAGCGGCCATCGAAGGAACTGCACCGGCTCGCCGCGCGCGACACCCCTCCCACGGTCGGCGAACTGTGCCTGGCGCTCGCTGACTTCGCCCGGGCGCCGGAGAAGCACGCGAAACCGAAGAAGCACGCGCGGGCGCAGAAGAAGAAGGCGCGGCGGGGGTAGGCGGGGGCGACCCCGTGCCCGGGCGCTGCGGCGAGCGGGCGGCGAGGCGGCAGTGGGGCCCGCGTGGCGGCGCCCGCGTGGCACTCGAGTCGCGGCGCGCGGCGAAACCGGCGCCCGGCACGGGCTTTGCGAAGGACCCGGGCCCCCTATAGACCGCCCCCCTCCAAGCCGATAACGCTACGGGACCCGTGCCGCGGGGAACGCCCATCATTGGGCGCGCCCACCGTGCTCACGAGAGGTCCCAGAAGGCGCCAACGGAAGGCGAAGCGTGGCACATCGTAAGGGGTCGCGACAGTGGATCGGCAGCTCGCGCCTGGCGCTCGTGGCGTTGCTGCTCGTCATCGCGCCCGCCGGATCCGCGCGAACGCGTTCGGGCGCGGTGCGCACCGTCGCGTCGCGGCCATCGCACCCCTCGGATGTGAGCGGCCGCGTGTTCGAGGACCGCAACGCCAACGGCGTCCAGGACTCCGGCGAACCCGGCGCGCCGGGGGTGCGGCTTGAACTTATTGCCGACTCGACGGGCGTCGCCATCGCATCCGTGCGCACGGATGCGGGCGGTGACTTCTCGCTCGCGGTTCCCGCCGAGCCCGGGCGTCGCGTTCCGATGTTGCTCCAGTGCATTCCCGCCGCAGGCTGCTATCCCGTGGGCGCAAGCGTTCGCGCGGCAAGCCCAGGGCGCAACGTCGACTTCGGGCTCGCGTCATTCCGTCGCATCACGCTCAGCGCGCGCAACGTGCTGTGTCTCGCTCGCGGCGACTTGATGGAGAAGGACTGGGCCGGAGCACAGGCCACGCACCGCGACCTCGACCTGGTCGCGGGCGCCGAGGCGAGCGGCACCGACCAGCTGTCCGTGTGGTTCAACCACTTCGACGCGAACCCGCTGTTCGATGCGCTCCGCAGCTACGCGCGCACCGCTCCCAACGCCGTGCTCTCGATCGCCGCCGACTCGTTGGGGACCGTGCGCAAGGCGGCACCGGCGCGCGCCGACGTGGTGACCGGCACGCGCCATTCCAGCGCGGGCAACCTGTTCACCTGGCTGACGAAATCGCGCGCGGGCTCGGAAGGATTCCTGCCCTCGAGCTACTCGCAGGCCTGCCGCACACGCGACGACGGCGACGTGCAGGCGATCGTGACCGGCGATGTCACCGGCGATGGCGCCACGGACATCATCGCCGGCACGCGCTCCCCCGGTGGAGTACGCGGCACGATCGAGCTGTGGGCCAGCAACGGTGCCGCAAGCCCAGAGTTCAAACGAACGCAGAGCTACCCCGCGGAAGAGAATCGTGGCGACGCGCTCGGCGAGGTCACGTGCATGGCGCTGGCAGGGCTCGGCGAGGTGGCGGGGACACCGCGCGAGGTGGCGGGACGCGCGACAGGGGCACCCCGTGAAGAGGCAGGACGCGCGACAGGGGCACCCCGCGAAGTGGCGGCACGACAGATCGTGGCAGGAACTCGCACCGGCCCTTCGAGCGGCCAACTCGTGGTACTCAAGTGCGACGGCGGACCGTTCGAAGAGCAGTGGCAGCAACGCTACGAGCACGCTGCGATCACCGCACTCGCAGTCGTCGACATCACCGGCGATGGCCGCGACGACATCGTGGTGTCCACACGCACCGGCCCCGACAGCGGGCAACTGGAGCTGTGGCGCAACGACGCTGCGGCGGGCCGTGTCGCGTTCACGCTCACCCGCGCGGTGCCCGTCCATGGAATTCCCTGCTCGCTGGCCGCCGCCGACTTCGGCGGACTCGCGGGACCGGACGTTGCGGTCGGATTCCGCGACAACGAGCGTTCGCTCGAAGGACGCGTCGAGATTTACTACTGCGACGCCCACACGCTCCCACTGCATGGCAGCGACCCCGCCGCAGGACGGATCACGAACTGGGTCCCCGCAATCGTCAGCGGCGACTTCCACACTAGCCTCGCCCGCCCCAGCGCCGCGCCACGAGCCGACCTGGCGGTAGGCGTACACGGTGCGCCCGGTTCGGGAGCAGTCGTGTTGCTGATTCGATAGCGCGGATTCGCAGGACGGACCCGTTGCAGGGCGAGTAGCGGATCGGAGTGCGCTGACCGCGGCCGCGGCCGCGGCAACAACACACTCGCGGTCGCGGTCGCGGCAACAACACACTCGCGGTCGCGGTCGCGCGAGCCATGTGAATCGCGCGCAATGCACTCGCGTTCGGGAACACTCGAACCAATCACTACCTGGGCATGTCAACGCGTTGCAATGCAAACTCTCCCCGGGGAGAGTTGTTGTTCGTGGACGAGGACAGCGCGACGCGACGACGACAGCTGAGCTGAACGCGTCTGCTTGCACTCGGCTGTCCGGGCGGATAGTTGCCGCGGCGAGTGAGGTTGAACTCGCGGATCCCCTTGCGACGAACTCGCGGTCGCGCGAGCCATGTGGATCGCAGGCGACGAAACTCGCGGTCGCAATCGCGGGAGCTCGCGGAGTGCACGCACCCGACTCGCGATCGCGATCGTGCGGGCCATGGGGATCGCACGCAATGCACTCTCGGTCGCGATCAATCGCGACCAATCACCACCCGGGCATGTCAACGCGTTGCAATGCAAACTCTCCCCGGGGAGAGTTGTAGTCCGTGGGCGAGGACAGCGCGATACGACAGCGGCACCTTGGATGAACGCGCCCGCTGGCAATCGGCTGTCTGCGCGGACCGTTGTCATCGCGACGCGAGGAGTGCGTGGGGCGTGGCGCGTGGACTACGCCGCGTCGACGACGGCCCGCATGGACGACGGCGCGGGTGGACGACGGCCCGCGTCGACGACGGCCCGCGTCGACGACGGCCCGCGTGGACGACGGCGCGTTGCGCGTTGCGAGTTGACGTCGGCGCTTCGCTCGCGGCGCTCGCGGCGCAAATATTATTTCGCGGCGCCTGAATATTCCTATTGACACGATTCGCGCACCACACCCCCGCACACTCGCGGCTGCCTTCGTACTCGCGCGCTTGCACGCGTACCGCGCCGCGTGATGCGTCATTCGCGCTCGGCCGCGAACGTTTTCGTGATGCTTCGTTTCGTTCGCGCTGCGCGCATCTCCGTGCGTCGAAAACGCGCACGATATACTTCTCCTCGAAGTCATTGCCCCCGCGATCGACTTGTTGCATGTGTGGAGTCGTCATGAAGAGCTACTCGCTGGATCATCTCGCCAAGCCTGTTCTGCACCGCGATTCGCTCGTTTTCCACCGCAACGAGGGCGATGCGATGGCCATGGCGATCGCCCACGTCGGCGAGATCGACGCGCGGCGGTCGTTCCGGGACGAGGGTTACCCGTCGATGCTCGCGTTCTGCGAACAAGAGTATGAGTTGTCGGAAGCGGCGGCGTTCAAGCGCATTCGCGTGGCTCGCCTGGCACGGGAGTACCCGGCGCTGTTCGAGGCACTGGCTTCGCGGAAGCTGAGTCTCAGTTGCGTGATCTTGTTGTCGCCACACCTGAATGCACGGAATGCGAACGAGTTGATTGCGGCGGCCACTCACACGCCCAAGTCAGAGCTCGGGCAGCTGATTGCAAAGTGGTTCCCGAAGCAGGATGTGCCCGCAAAGCTGGAGCCGGTCGCCGGACCGCCGCCGATGCTGGGCGATGAACTCTCCCCGGGGAGAGTTGGCGACGCGGGGGGCGTGGGAGGCAACGTGGGTGCGAGGGGCGACGCGGGCGCGGTCCCGTCGGCGGGTGCCGCCGGAGCAGATGCTCCTCCCCCCGGCGCGGCGGGGCTAGACGATCAACCGTCCGCGCAGACAGTCGACGCCACGGCCGATGATCCGCTCTGCTCTCGTGCCGATGAGTCCGCCTTCCCCCGCCCGACACTGTCTCCGTTGTCGGCGGATCGTTTCGCGCTTCAGCTCACCGTGAACCGTTGCACGTACGACAAGCTGCGTTACGCGCAGGAGTTGCTGAGCCACCAATTGCCCTCGGGTGACCTGGTCGAAGTGTTCGACCGTGCGCTCGATGCGTTGATCGTGCAGTTGGAGAAGCGCAAGTTCGCTGCGACTTCGCGGCCGCGACGCGGGAATCGGCGCACGACGCAGAGCCCGCGGCACATTCCCGCGCACGTGAAGCGCGAAGTGTGGGTGCGCGATGGCGGGCAGTGCACGTTCGACAGCGAGTCAGGCCATCGCTGCTGCGCGCGCGAGCTGTTGGAGTTTGATCACATTGAAGAAGTGGCGCGGGGCGGCAAGGCTACCGTGGCCGGGGTGAGGCTCCGCTATCGCGGTCATAACCAGTTCACGGCAGAGCAGACGTTTGGCGCCGAGTTCATGAAGGGTAGGCGCGAGGAGGCGCAGCGAGTCGCGCGGGAGAAGCGAGACGCGAAGGCACGCGAGGCGGCAGCGAGCGAGGCGGCGCGAGTGGCTGCGGAGCAAGCGGCAGTCGAAGCGCGAATCGCCGCCGAGCACCGGGAGCTCGAAGCGAAGGTCAGGGCCGAGCGAGCGGCGGCCGAGGCGCGGATCGCCGCCGAACAACGCGCCGCGGAAGCCAAGCAAGCCGCGGCCGCGGCCGAACGCGCCGCGGAACTCGACGTCGTCCCGTGGCTCCGGGCGTTGGGCTTCCGGCTCGAAGAAGCGCGCCGGGCAGCCGAGTACGGCGAGGGCTTTCCCGATGCATCGCTCGAGGAACGCGTGAGTAAGGCGCTCGCATTCCTCGCTCCGCGGGCCAGGAAGCAGGATTTTCGCCGCGCGGAACACAGCGAGGGGGCACCTGCCTGACGCGGGCAGCTGGACCTCCGCACGCGCGACGGGGTGCAGATCACACGCCAACCAACTCTCCCCGGGGAGAGTTTGCATTGCCACTCCCTGACATTTTGCACTCCGCTCCCTCCGTTG
>JAYSRO010000217.1:0-15619 GCA_043720995.1 Candidatus Eiseniibacteriota bacterium | reverse complement strand
CCTGCCAGCGCGGCCGCGGGAACACCATCATGAAGTGCAGGAAGCTCGCGGGCAGCCACAACACGACCGCGCTGTAGAGCTGCACATAAGTATCCATGCCGCGGCTGGGTTCGGTCTGGGGGAAGCGGAACAACTGCCACACCGTCGCCAGTGCTTCGAGCACCGCGAACAACAAGAACACCCACGCGGCCGACAGGTCGGGCCTTCGCCAGACGAGCAGCGTCGCGATCAAGGGTGCGGCGACCACGGTGATCAGTGGGAACAGGTAGAGCTTGATGCGCTGCCACGCCGCCAGCTCGAGCGGCGGCACGGTCAATCCCACCGTCTTGCCGCCGCGCATCAGCGTCAGCTCGAGCGGCCCGCGCGCCAGCAGCTTGCGGCCGGCCTGCTGTTGCCACTGGAACACGTTGGCACGCGTGAACGGCTGCCCGCTGACGGTGAGGATCAGGTCGTCGCGCTGCAGCAGCCCCGTCCCGGGCGGCCCCACCACGGACGTGACGCGCGGGTTCTGCGTCGGCGTGTTCCAGTCGAGCCGCACGCCGAGCCGCTGGTAGGGCGTGTGCGTGAGGAACCGCGGCAGCGCGAACATCATCGCCAGGGCGACAGCGGCGAGTGCCAGCAGGCGGCGGTGTTTGTCGGAAAGTCTCACGCTACAACTCTCCCATAACGGACAGGCAGGGTGCTCACTCATTGAGTATCGCCCGCCGGGACCCCGAAGCGTGGCGAAGCGGCGACGAGCGCGGCACGGCCTCCGCACCAGCGCGGCGGGAGCGCCGGTTGCCTCGCGGGATAAGCCGCGCCAACATGCAATTCGGGCCGGAATCAACCGCCGGGGGAATTTCGGCGTCTAATTTGCTGTATCCATTCTGGAGAGGCGGCTATACTCCGCCGCCGTTTATCGACCCGGCTTGCGCCGGGTCAACGCACTGTCAAACGCCGCTCGCAATGGTGCGACGCCGCGACCCGGAGGTTCTGAACTTGAAGCTCACCGTGAAGGCGGCCACCGCCGTCTTGTTGCTTACGCTGCCAGTCTCGTTTGCCCTCGCGCAGGCTCCCACTGAACCGCCGCGCGCCAAGTCCGCAGCCCCCTCTCGTCCGGCAGGTGCTGTAGCACCGCGCGCGACATCGCCGGGCGCGAGCACGCCGGGTGGCTCGGACAGGCTCGATGGCATCGCCGCGGTCGTCAACGACGACGTGGTGCTCGAGAGCGACGTCGAGGAACAGCTCTACCTGTTCATCCAGAACGCGCGCATCCGGCCCGATTCGGCGTTGATCGATTCGATGCGCAAGGAAGTGCTGAACCAGATCGTCGACTTCCGGCTCGTCGTCGCCGAAGCAAAGAAGTCGGGGCTGGCACTGACGCCGGCCGACCAGAAGATGATCAGCGGGAAGGCGGAAGAGTCGCTGCGCGACACCAAGGCGCGCTTCCAGACCGAGGATGAATTCCGCCAGACGCTCGAGCGCGACAACACCACCGAAGCCAAGCTGCGCGAGAAGTACCGCGGCGATCTTGGGGAACAGGTGCTGGCACAGCGGCTGCGCGACAAGCAACTCCCGAAGCGCCCGGTGCCCCAGGCCGAGGCCGAGAAATATTATCTTGATCACCAGGACCAGTTCCCGAAGGTGCCGGCACAGGTCAAGCTGCAGGTCATCCAGATCCCGCCGGCGGCCGATTCGCTGTCCGACCTGAAGGCCAAGGCTAAAATCGCCGACATCCGCAAGCGGCTGACGAGCGGTGGCGAAAAGTTCGCCAAGGTCGCGGCTGAAGTCTCGGAAGACGACAACACCGCGCGTTCCGGCGGCGACCTCGGCTTCCTGCCGCACGGCGCCCTCGACGTGGCGCTCGACCAGGCCGTGACCGCGGCCAAGCTGAACGTGTTGAGCGGCCCCGTGCGTTCGTCCGCGGGCTGGCACCTGTTCGAAGTGCTCGAGCGCGACACCGCAAAGACCATGGCGGGCAGCGACAGCACCGACAAGCAGGGCATCCCCGTGCTCGAATCGCACATTCGCCACATTCTCGTGCGCGTGCCGCTCGAGGAGAAGGACATCGACCGCGCGCGGCAACTCGCCGAGCGCATCCGCGGCGAAGCCGCCAAGGGCGGCGACTTCGGCGCCCTGGCGCGTCGCTACAGCAAGTACCAGGGCCAGGTTGATCCCGATGGCGACCTCGGCTACGTCTCGATGGCGGCGTTCCAGCCGGCGATTCGCACGGCCCTCGACGGCGTCCCGGTCGGTAGCGTCAGCGGCGTGGTCGAGAACCCGGTCGGCTTCAACGTGTTCAAGGTCAACGACCGCAAGCCCGAGCGGAACTACTCGCTCGAAGAAGTGAAGGAACAACTGCCGAACGCCGTCGAAGAGATCAAGGACCGCGACCGCTGGGAAGCGTGGCTCAAGACGCTGCGGGCGAAGTCCCACATCGAGATCCGCGGTTCTTGATCGCGGTCACGGTCTGCTAAGTTGCGCGCATGATCACGTTCCATCAGGTCGTGAAGCGGCATGGCGAGCGGCTGGTGCTCGACAATGTGTCGTGGCGCATGAACGAAGGCGAGTGCGTGGTGTTCGTGGGCCACAGCGGGGCGGGTAAGACCACCCTGCTGCGGCTGATCACCCACGAGACCCAGCCCACGAGTGGCGGCGTCACCGTCGGCACGTTCCGCGGCGGCCGCCTGTCACGGGGCCAGCGCGCGCTGCTCCGCCGGACCCTCGGCATCATCTACGAGGACTTCCGGCTGCTGAACGACCGCAGTGTGTTCGAGAATGTGGCGATCGCGGTGCGCATCGCCGGGGCGTTCGCCACCGAGGAGGTCATTCCACGGGTGCTCTACGCGCTCGATGAAGTGGGCCTCAAGCACAAGCAGACCTCCCTGCCCGGGGAGCTGTCGGCCGGGGAGCGGCAGCGCGTGGCGATCGCGCGCGCCATCGTCAACCGGCCCGCGGTGATCCTGGCCGACGAGCCCACGGGCGCCCTCGAGAAAAAGAGCGCTGACGACATTCTGGCGCTGCTCAAGCGCATCCACACCGAAGGCGCCGCCCTGTTGCTGGTCACGACGCGCGACGACGTGGCCGCCGCGTTTGGCGGGCGCACGCTGGTGCTGGACGACGGCCGCATCACCTCAGGCGAGGCCTTCCCGCCCGCCGACCTCCGGACAGGCTAACCATGCACCCGTTCTACTTCCTCGAGGCCTGGCGATCGTTCCGGCATCACCGCGGCCTGGCGACGACCGCCATCCTCGCGCTGACCGCAGCGCTGACCGTAGCCGGCGTGTTCGTGATGCTGGCGCACAACGCCCGGGTCACGCTTCACCAGATGAGCGACCGGCGCGAGTTGGTCGTCTACCTGAAGGACGAAGTGTCGCGCGAGCAGCGCGACGCCATGATCGTACGGCTCAAGGGGCTCTACGGCGACGCCACCTACGTGAGCAAGGAACAGGCGTGGCAGGAATTCTCCGAACAGGTCGGCGATCCCGAACTGCTCGAGGCCGTCGACGGCAATCCGCTGCCCGCCTCGCTGCGCGTGCGGCTCAGGCCGGAGCTGCTCAACTACTCGTCGATGGCGGCGACGGCGCAGCAGCTGCAGCAATTCCCCGAAGTCGAAGACGTGCGCTACGGCGGCGACTGGGTCAAGCGGCTCGACGCCGTCACTCGCGGGATCCAGCAGGGCGCCTTGATCGTCGGGCTGATCGTGGCGCTGGCGATGATGTTCGTGCTCCACAACACCATCCGGTTGTCCGTGCTGGCGCGCCGCCCGCAGGTGGAGATCATGAGCCGGCTCGGCGCCACCGATGGCTTCATCTCCACGCCGTTCGTGATCGAGGCGCTGATCGAGGCGGGCATCGCCGCCGTGCTGGCGCTGCTCATCGTGTTCGCGTTCCAGCAGGCCTTCGTCGCCCGCGTCGTACCGATCGCCTTCCTGCCCTTCAAGTGGATCGCCACGTTCATCCTGGCCGTGATCGCGCTGGCGTGGGGCACCGCGGTGCTGGCGCTCAACCGCGTGCTGCGCGCCGTCGGCGCATGATTCGGCGGGTCCTCACCGTCGCACTGTGGTTCGGGCTGCTGGTCGCGCCCGTGCTGGCGCAGGACAGTCTCGAGACGGCGAAGCGCCAGGAGATCGAGGAGACCAAACGCAAGGCGCGTGAGATCCGCGCGGCCGCCAAGCAACTGCTGACGCGCGAGACCGCGGAGATCTCGCAGTTACGCCGCACCGAACGCCAGCTCAACTCCACGCGTAGCCGCCTGCGGCTGCTCGAGAACCGCAGCCGCTCGCTCGGCCAGGAACTCCAGTCGACACGCGTGACGCTGGTGCGCAGCCAGCACGCGCTCGACCAGCAGAAGACCCGGCTCGGGCACCGGCTGCGCAGCATCTACAAGTATGGCGGCGAGCAACCGTTCGAGTTCCTGCTGTCGACCCAGTCCTTCGCCCAACTGCTGGCGCGCTGGGACTTCATCGTGATGGTCGCCGAACAGGACCGCATGCTCGTCGAGGACGTCGCGGCGACGAAGCTCACCGTCGAGCATAGCCAGGTGCAGCTCGAGAGCCGCATGACCGAGGTCAGCCGCACGGCGAAGAAGACCACGCAGGAGAACAAGCAGCTCGCGAGCCTGCGGCAACAGCGTAAGACCTCGATCACGGCGATCCAGACCAAGCGGCAGGAATACGAGGCCGCGGCCGCCGAACTCGAGCGGACCGCGCGCTCGATGCAGAACCTGTTGGCGCGACTTGAGCGCAACCGCCGCGCCGAATCGACCAAGGCGAAGGCCGAGGGCCGCAGCCCGCAGCCCTACACCGGCGACTTCGCGCGCGGCGAGGGCCGCCTCGACTGGCCGGTGCGCGGCGACATCATCGGGCGCTTCGGGCCCGAAGTGCACCCCAAGTGGGGCACCACGACGATGAACAACGGTGTCGACATCGCAGCCCCCATCGGCACCGCGGTGCACGTCGTCGGCAAGGGCCGCGTCGATTACGTCAGCGAGGACTTCGGGACCTACGGGCAAATGGTGGTGGTCAATCACGGCGATGGGTTCTACACGCTGTACGGCCACCTGTCGTCCATCTCGGTCGCCTCCGGCGCCGAGGTCGCGCCCGGCCAACTGCTCGGCTACTCGGGAGATACCGGGTCACTGAAGGGACCGATCCTGCACTTCGAGGTTCGCAAAGCGGCGCAGTCGCTGGATCCGGAGCGCTGGCTGAAGTAGCGGGGCACCGTCCACGGCGGCGTGCGCGGCTTGCACGATCGTGGGGCGGCGCTATCCTGAGCGCATGCCTGCCTTGTTGTTCTCCGAGATTCATGGTCAGCCTGAGGGCGTAGGGTTCCTGACGGGTGTTGCCGCCAGTGGGCGCGTGGCCAATGCGTACTTGCTGCATGGGCCCGCGGGCGTGGGCAAAGGGTCGGCGATGATTGCGTTTGCGCGCGCGCTGCTGTGTGAGCGCAGTGGCGCGATGTCGCCGCGGGCGCAGGAGTCCCTGTTCGACGCGGGACCTGCGGCCGGACCGGCGGCCGCCACCGGCGATGCCTGTGGGGTGTGCTCGGCGTGTACGAAGTCGAGCTCGTTGCAGCATCCGGATCTCAAATTTCTGTTTCCGGTGTCGGGCGAGGAGAAAGAGCTCGACACCATCGTCACGGAGTTGATCGAAGCGTGGCGGCAGGATCCGTTCTTCACGTTCACCTACGAGAAGGCCGCTTCGATTCGCATCAGCATGACTCGAGAGTTGCTCCGCGAGATGGCGTACAAGCCGTTCGAGGCGGACCGCCGTGTCGTCATGGTGCGTGATGCGGATCGCATGCGGGAGGACCAGTTCTCAGCGATGCTCAAGTCACTCGAGGAGCCGGGCGCAGCGACGGTGTGGGTGTTGACCACGTCGCGTCCTACCAAACTGCCGGCGACGATCCGCTCGCGTTGCCAGCGGGTGCGGTTTCGCGCTTTGGCGGAATCGGTCATTCGCGACTACATGCGCGAACGCGTCGGGGTGGCTGACGCAGAAGCGCGCATGCTGGCGGCATTGTCGTCGGGGTCGCTCGGGCGCGCGCTGCAGATTCGCGACAGCGAGCCGATCAAGGCGCGCGACGAGGCACTGGCGCTGTTCGATACAGCCCGCCGTGGCGACCCGTACGCGTTGTGGGCGGCGGCTCAGGGCATCAGCAGGTTTGGCAAGGCCGGCCGCGAGGCCCTGCGGCGGCTGATCGACTTCCAGTTGCTGTGGCAGCGCGACCTGTTGCGCGCGCGCTATGACGCTCCGCGCGAAGAACTGGTGAACCGCGACCTCGAGGCCCGGCTGCGGCGCGATGCGCAGACGGTCGACGCCACGGAGGTCCGGCGGCGGTTGATGATCCTCGAGGAAGCGCTGCGCTCGATTGAAGGCAACATCGCCGCGGACGCCACGATCTTCTCCACCCAGAACCGCATCGCCACGCCCGCACTGTCACGCACCGGCTGGCCGCGCCACCCGGCGGCGCGCTGGGAGTACTGACGGCCCGCCGGCTAAACGCCCCGGCGCGACCCGTTTACCCGCAGTGGCACCCTGCGCCGCGCGGGCAGGGCGCTTTCCGGGCTCCCCAGTGGCGTGCTGAAACCAAGCCATCCTTGGGGTATCTTCACGGCTTCGCTCCAAACGTTCCCGGATGCCTGTCTGCGGCCTCCGCCCTCATAGAGGTTTTCGATGTCTGACATCGTCCAGGTGGCCCTGCGCGGCTCGCGCAGGGAATTTTTCCTCAATTCGCGCAACCTGTGGTTGCAGCTGCGCGATCCCGTCATCGTGCAAACCGATCACGGCGAGTCGCTGGGCAAGATCCACCTGAAGGGCATGCTGGTCGAGCTCAAGAAGCCCGGCGTGGTCACGCGCGAGATCATCCGCAAGGCCACCGAGGAAGATCTCGACCAGGACGACCACAACCGCCAGAACGAACGCGACGCCTTCGAGTACTGCAAGCAGCGGATCGAGCTGCGCGAACTCAAGATGGACCTGTCGGAAGTCGAGTTGGGGTTCTCGGGCACGCGCATCACGTTCTTCTTCACCGCCGAGCAACGCGTCGACTTCCGCGAACTGGTCAAGGACCTCGCGGCCAAGTTCCATTGCCGGATCGAGCTGCGCCAGATCGGCATCCGCGACCAGGCCAAGCGGCTCGATGGCTGTGGGCCATGCGGGCGCGCGTTCTGCTGCTCCACGTGGCTCAAGAATTTCCATCCGGTGACGCTCAAGATGGCGCGCGAGCAACAGCTGTCTTTAAGCCCGTCGAAAATTTCCGGGGCGTGCGGCCGGCTGATGTGCTGCCTGTCCTACGAGCTCACGCAATATCGCGACAGCGTCACCAAGCTGCCGCCGCTGGGCGCCAAGCTCAAGACCGGCAAGGGCGGCGTGACGGTGACGCGGCAGGATATTTTCCAGGAAGCCGTCTGGGTGCGCGATGACGAGGGCGCCGAACACAGGATCGCCATGTCCGAGTTGCCGCCGGGCCCCTACCACGAGTGCGGGGACTGCAACTGCGGCGAGAAGGAGAAGCGCAAGGCCGATCCTCCGCCGGAAGCGGAAGCGAACTAGCCGGTAGTATCGCGCTGGACGAGCGCGATATGCTGCAGGGCCGACCCGAACACAGGAGCACGTTCTGCCTCGCTTTTACATCACCACCGCCATCGATTACGTCAACGGCCGCCCGCACCTGGGCCATGCCTATGAAAAGGTCATCGCCGACGTGATCGCGCGCGTGCACCGCCAGCGCGGCGACCAGACCCACTTTCTCACCGGCACCGACGAACACGGCCAGAAGGTTGCCAAGAGCGCGGCGGAAGCCGGGCTCGAGCCCAAGGCGTTCGTCGACCAGTATGCCCAGCACTTCAAGGACGCCTGGAAGTCGCTGGACATCGCCTACGACCAGTTCATCCGCACGACGGACCAGCGCCACGAACTGGCGGTCCAGGAACTGTTCCGCAGGTTGTGGGACGCGCGCAGCCCCAAGACCGGCGAGCCGGTGCTGTTTGAAGGCGACTACGAAGGCCTCTACTGCGAAGGCTGCGAGGCGTTCAAGCAGGAGAAGGACTTAGACGAAGCAGGTGCCTGCCCGATCCACAACAAGAAGCCGAAGAAGATCAAGGAATCCAACTTCTTCTTCCGCCTCTCCGAGTACGACGAGGCGCTGCTCAAGCATCTCGAGGCGCACCCGGAATTCATCGAGCCGGAATACCGCCGCAACGAAGTCGTCAACGTGATCAAGGAGGGCCTGCAGGACGTCAGCGTCTCGCGCCCAAACCTGCCGTGGGGGATTCCGCTGCCGGATGAGATCCCAAACAGCGAGGGCCACACCGCCTATGTGTGGGCGGATGCCTTGCTCAACTACCTTTCGGCGCTGGGTTGGCCGGAGCGCAAGTACTCGCTGTGGTGGCTGGCCAAGCAAGCCGACGTGGGCGGTGTTGCCGCCGCGCGGCAGGATGAATTCGAGCGGCTCGATGGCCAGGGCCGTCCTGGTGCTGCATGGGCCGGCACCGCGCAACCGTTGTACACGAACGCGTTCCACCTGATCGGCAAGGACATCAGCCGCTTCCATTGCGTGCTGTGGCCCGCCCTGCTGCTCGCGGCCGGCGTGCCGCTGCCGCGCCAGGTCTACGTGCATGGCTTCATCAATTTTGGCGGCGAGCGGCTGTCCAAGTCGGCGGGCAATGTCATCGACCCGGTCGAAATGGTGCAGCAGTTCGGCGCGGACGCGGTGCGCTTCTACCTGATCGACGCGATTGCCACCGGCCGCGATGGCGAGTTCACCACCGAGCGCTTCGTCGAGCACGTGAACACGCACCTCGCGAACAAGCTCGGCAATCTCGCCAGTCGCACGGTAACGCTGGTGCACAAGTACTTTGAGGCCTTAAGTCCCGCGGAGTGGGCGCCGGATTCCTTCGCGGATCCCGCGGCGCGTGAAGCGCTGGCCACTCTGGTCGAGACCGCTTCACGCACCGCCACGGAGACACCCAGGGCCTACGATGAGCTGCGTCTCAACGATGCGCTCGAGCACGTGTGGAACGTCGTGGAGCGCGCCAACGAGTTCACCGATCGCGCCAAGCCGTGGGAGTCGGGCAAGGATGCGGCCCGTCGCACCGAACTGGCGACGACATTGTCCGCGCTGCTTGAGACACTGCGACTGACCGCGATCTGGGCGTGGCCCGTGATGCCCGTCAAGTGCGAGCGGCTGTGGACCATGCTCGGTCACGCGGGAAGCCCGGGCGAACAGCGGGGTGATTCGATCGCGCCGAAGTATGGCGCCAGCACACCGCACGCGGTCGCCGCCTCACAGATCCTGTTTCCGCGCATCGATCTCAAGTCGAGCGCGCAGGCCTGATCCACCCGCAGCCGGCTTGAAACCTCACGCCCCTGGCGGACGTGCTGCTGCGCTCAGGCCGCCTCTTTCATGCCGCCCTCGCACAGCTCCCGCGCCGCCTCGCGCCAGGGCTCGAGCTGGCCGAGATAGCCCGCGGCCTCGAGGAAGGCGAGATTGAGCACCGGCGCCGGGTCCTGCTCCGCCGGGCATGGCGCGATCGCAATCTCGTGAGCGAAAACGTCCGCCGTGTGAACGACGGCCACCAGTTCGGTCAGGGCGCGCTCGTCGTGCAGTGAATGATGCAGCGCCACGGCTTCGACGATGTGCATCGGCATGTTCCACAGCCCCAGCAGGTAGGCACCCACCGCCGCGTGTGAACCGCCCCACAACTTCGTCTCGACCGTGTGCAGCGGCAGGTTCTGCGAGCGTTGCGCCTCGGTTGCTTCCTTGAACGACTCCGGCAGGTTCGCCGCGATCAGGTAGATCCCGATGTCGTGCAGCACCCCGGCGAGGAAGGCGTCGTCGGCATCGCGCGCATCGGCGACGAGTTCGCGCGCGATCAAGCCGGTGTTCAGCGCATGGCGCTGCAGCGCGCCGAGGTCAATGCCGCGCACTTTGCGGCCGGTGTCGAACACGGCGAGCGAGAACGCCAAGTTTTCCACCATGCGGAATCCGAGGAACCCGACCGCTTCGGACAGTCGCGTGATCCGCCGCGAGGCCCCGAAGAACCCGGAATTCGCCACCTGCAGGATCTTCGCGACCATGGCCATGTCGCGCTCGATCAACTCGGCGACCGCTTCGTTGCTCACGTCCGGGTCGCGCAGGCACTTCACGATCTGGCTGTGTATCTCCGGCCGCACCGGCAGCGCCATCAGGCGGCCGACCATGCGCCGGACTTCGTCGCAGGCCACGATGTCCATAACGCCGCGCGCGCGATCGAGCGTCTCGGCGAGCGTCGTGGGAGCACACGGACTGGTGAGGACCTGGTGCGCGAAGCCCACGGCGCGCATCGACGCCTGCTGATCGGCAGCGCTGGCGTGGATGATCCGCAGCGTCTCGGGCGACTCCGCCTGCACGCGCTGCAACAGGTCGGCGCCGTCCATACCGGGCATGCGGACATCGGTGATGATCACATCGGCATGGTGCTCGCGCAGCTCGGCGAGTGCCGCCTCACCGCTGGCCACGAAGACCATGTCCCAATGATCACGATGTGCATTGAACTGCGCCTCGAGCGCCTGCAGGACCTTCGGGTCATCGTCCACCACCAGCAGTCGTCGCATGCCGCCCCTTCCATCAACTGGTAATTGCCCGCTCCAACTCCGACCCCAGAACGCCTATGCCCTTGTCGCAGAGTGGGATCGGAACAGGGCTGTCACTGGGATTATCGGCGGGCTTCACCGAAACTGGAGCGCCCCTTGACGGTTTCGCGAAAAACAGCGAACCGGCAACGCGAGATGGGCCCAAGTGGTTTGTGGGCTGCGCGTTGCGCTCGAGTCGCCGGTTGGGCCGGGACACCCAAAAATGCCCTAGTCGAATTCGAAGCGCGGATCGGCGGGCGGCTGCTCGAGCCCGATGCGCCCGCTCACGATGTCCGCGCGGTTATAACTCTCGCTCTTCATCGGCGCTCCGTGCATGCGTCGCAGCATGGCGAGCTGGCCGGCGTGCGTGAGCGCATCGGCGACAGGTCCCTGGAACAACCGGTTGATCTCGTAACGCACCGGCGCGTCCGACTCGAGATAGTCGTCGAATGCCTTGAGCGTCGCGAAGAACCGGGCGCACTCCTCATGCCACGGCAGCGGCGACGCGGTGGTCCAGCTCGGCTCGCCTTGCGCCATGCGCAAGCCCCACTCGAACAGATCGCCCATGTGCGCGACGATCTCGACGGGTGTCTTCGTGTCCGGCCCGGGCTTCCAGTCCGCGAAGGTGTCGGGCGCGCCGCGCACGGTCTTGGCGGCGCGATAGCCGAGCGTGGCGACGGCGTGACGCAGGGAAGCGCGATCGAAGCCCATCAATCCTCCGTTGGAATGCCGAACCCACGCGGCACGGGCGGCGCGCCGCTGGCACGGGCGAACTCACTGAAAGCGCGGCCGGCCGCGGCATCGCAGCGCAGCGTCAGTCGCGCGGCCCGTCCGACGCTATCGAACTCGAGATCGCGCACGAACTGCAGCCGGTGCCAGCGCCCTGGTACGCGCATCCACAAGATGGTCACCGCTACCTCGGCGGCATTCGCGCTCACCGCTTCCACGCTGCTGGTGGGGCGCACGTCATCGAAGCTGCGCTCGGACCAGCGCACAACCGTGCGCAACGCTTCGATGACCGCGTCTGCTCCGCGAGTGCTCTCGCCGCCATCCACGAGCTCGCACCCGGGGGCGAGCCCCTGACGCACGCGGGCAAGGTCGCCGGCATCGAGCGCTGTGGAAAACGCCAGCGCTGCGGTGCGCACGGCATCGAGCGCAGGCGCATCGCGGGCATCATCAGCATGTGGGCTCATGGCACATCGAGCCTACGTCGAGCGGCATTGCGACGTCGAGTCACCGCCGCGAGCCTGCCGCGAGCCACCACCGTCGCTTGACGCGCGACTCGATACCCCGCGACGATGCGCCGCGTGATCGACACCCACTGCCACCTGTGCGACAAGCGCTTCGACAAGGACCGCGAGCCGATGCTCGCGCGTGCCCACGAGGCCGGCGTAACGCACTTGATCGAGATCGCCTACACGCCGGCGCTGGTCGAACAGGCCAACACGCTCGCCGCAGAGCATCCCAATATATTCCTGTGCGTCGGCGTTCACCCGAACGACGCGGCGAAAGTGGGCGAGGATTACCTGCCGCTGTTGCGCGATCACGCACGGCATGCGCGCGTCGTGGCGATCGGCGAGACCGGTATGGACTTCTTCCGCGACTACGCCCCGCGTGAAACCCAAGAGTGGTGGTTCCGCGCGCAACTGGCGCTCGCCGACGAAGTGGGGCTGCCGGTGGTGATCCACCAGCGCAGCGCGCGCGAGGACGTGATGAGCATTCTTGAAGAGACGAGGCCCGCCGCGGGTGGGGTACTGCACTGCTTCGACGACGGCCCGGAACTCGTGGAGCGCGCGGCGGCCATCGGCTTCAAGCTCGGACTCGGCGGTTGCCTCACGTACGGCCATGAGGCGCTCGACGAAGCCGTGCGCATGGCACCGCCGGAGATGCTGATGCTCGAGACCGACGCGCCCTACCTCGAGCCCGAACCGCGCTCGGCGCGCCGCAATGAGCCCGCGCTGCTACCCCGCGTGGTGCGACGACTGTGCGAGTTGCGCGGGTGGACACGCGAGGAAGCCGTGCGCACGACGCGTGCGAATGCGAAGGAACTCTTCCGCTTGCCGATCGAGCTGTAGCCCGGATCGGAGCTTCAGGCCCTGCCCGCGGCGGCCGAAAACTCCGGAATGAACCTGTCCTCCTGGTCACCCACGCTGATCGGCCTGAGCCTCGTCACCGCCCTGCTGCCTGTTGCCCTGGGCCTCGCACTCCTGCGCGCCCTGCGCCGCCGCCAGCGCGGCGACGAACGCACGCGCACGCGCCGCCTCGCGTTGTTGATGCGCCGCCACGTGCGGCGCGGTACGGGTTCGAGGCATTTGGTCGAAGCCGTCAGCGAATCGACCGCAGCGGAGTTCTGGACCGCGCTCGAGGCCGGCGTCCCCCGGCTGACGCGGGCGGAGCGCCGCCGGCTCGGGGGGCTGTTCGAACGCACCGATCCCGTCGCCGCTGAACGCCGCGCGTTGCTGTTCGAGTCACCGCTGCGCCGCGAGTTGGCAGCCCGACGACTCGGCATGCTGCCGTGCTCGCGCTCACGCCGCGCGCTGCGCTCGGCGATCGGAGCGTCACCCGAGCTCATCGGCTATGCCGCGGCGCGATCGTTAGCGCGCGACGGCGACCTGCGCGCGCTCGACTGGGCGCTCAGCCAGCCAGGGCTGCTGCCGCAACGCAGCGCGCGTGACTGGACGGCCCTGTTGCGCGCGTTCGGGCGCGGGGCATTGCCCCGACTCGGCGAGGCGGTGCGCGCCGGCATTCAAGACACGCGCGTGCTGCGTGCCGCCATGGAGGCGCTGGGGCTCGGCCGGCACGCGCCAGCAGCCGCCGCGATCGAGTGCCTCGTGCGCCACGCCGACGCCGAAGTGCGCGTCGCCGCCGTGCGCGCCCTGGGTCGCATCGCGGCGCCACCGAATTCACCGGTACTGCTCGAAGCATTGAGTGACTCGGCATGGCCCGTGCGCGCCCAAGCCGCATGGGCGCTTGGCCGCATCGGGCTCGAAGCCGCGGTGCCCGCGCTCTCGTCGTGCCTGACGGATCGCGAATGGTGGGTGCGCCGTCACGCCGCGTATGCCCTCGCAGGGCTCGGCAACCGCGGCGCCGATGTACTGCGCGTGGCCGCGCAGGGTTCGCCGGACCGCTACGCGCGCGATATCGCGGACGAAGCGTTGAGGACGGTGAGCCGCAGCGCCTAGGTTGCACCACCGCGCGCGTTCCCTACACTGTGCGCATGAGCCCCACCCCACGACGTCCCTCACGCGCTTCGAGCTATGTCCGCGAACGCGCGGCCCAGGAGAACTCCCCGCGCGGCCGCGTGCAGGATGCGCTCGCCATGCGCGGGCTGTCGCCGCGCAAGCGCTTCGGGCAGAATTTCCTGCTGCGCGAGGACCTGGCCGAGCGCATCGTCGACCTGTCGCGCGTGCACGATGACGATGTCGTGGTCGAGATCGGCCCCGGGGCCGGCGCACTGACGGGGCACATCGCACGCCGTGCACGCCATGTCGTGGCGGTCGAGAAGGACCGCGGGCTGGTGGAGCTACTGCGCGAGGAGCTCAACGAGATCCCGCACACCACCATCGTCGAGGCCGACTTCCTCGAGTTCGACGTCGCGGCCGTGGCGCGCGAATACGAGGTTCCGCGCGTCGCCATCATCGGCAACATTCCCTACAACATCACCACGCCGATCATCGAGCGCATCTTCGACCAGCACACCGTGATCTCCAACGCCGTGCTGCTCGTGCAGAAGGAATATGCGGAACGCCTCGCGGCCGCCGCGGGCACCTCCGAGTACGGATCGCTGACGTTGTTCGTTCGCTACCACGCATTGCTCGAGCCGCTGCTGACGATCAAGTCCTCGGCGTTCTGGCCGCGCCCCGACGTCGACAGCATGCTGGTGCGCTTCACGCTGCGCGATGAGCCGCCCGTACAGGTGCCCGACGAGGCGCTGTTGTTCCGCATCATCCGCGGTTCGTTCCAGATGCGGCGCAAGCAGTTGCTCAACACCCTCGAGGACACCCTCGAACTCGGCAAGGAACGCATCGGCAAGATCTGCAAGCAGGCGGGCATCGTCTCCGAGCGCCGCGGCGAGACGCTGACGCTCGACGAGTTCGCGCGACTGGCGCGCGCCGTGCACGACCAGACGTCGTAGACGGGCTGCGCACTCCACGAAAGGGCCCGCAGGGCATTACCCCCGCGGGCCACGGTCTTTCTGTCACGCAGCGGCTTACGCCGCGAAGCCTTCAGTTCACGCGCCCGGCTCGACGAATTTGTAGCCAACCTTGTGCACCGCGACGATGAATGGCTTGTCGAAGCCCTGCCCGAGCTTCGAGCGCAGGTTTGAGACGTGCGTATCGACCGTGCGCGTTGTGACTCCGAGTTCCTCGTCGACACCCCAGATCTCCTCGAGCAGTTCCTCGCGCGAGACGGTGCGGCCGCGGTGCTCGATCAGGTACTTGAGCAGCTCAAATTCCTTGTAGGACAGCGCGACCTGTTGCCCGGCCTTGTGGACCTCGCGCGGCTCAAAGCGCACCTCGACATCGCCGAACGCGAAGATCGTCGGTCCCGGCGCCGGCCCGGTCGCGGGTCCGCGCTGCAACAGCCGCTTCACGCGCGCCATCAGTTCCTTGATGCCGAACGGCTTGGTGACGTAGTCGTCGGCGCCGAGATCGAAGCCCTTCAGGATGTCCGCCTCAAAGTTGCGCGCGGTCATCACCAGCACCGGAATGTCGCGGTGCCGCTGGCGCAATTCCTTGAGCACGGTGAAGCCGTCCTTTTCGGGCAGCATGATGTCGAGCAGGACGATGTCCGGCTTCTGCTTCAGTGCCATGCGCAGGCCTTCGTGGCCATTCTTCGCCGTGAGCACTTCGTAGCCCTCGAAGCGGAAGTTGTGCGCCAGACCCTCGAGCAGGCCTTCCTCGTCTTCGATGATCAGTACTCGCTTATCAGTCATCGTGATTCCTCATAGTCGTCGCGGGCCAATCGTACATCCTGAACGCTGCGCTAGACCGGGCTCGTGCCGTCCCGGTTCACTCTACCGGT
>JAYSRO010000216.1:0-6143 GCA_043720995.1 Candidatus Eiseniibacteriota bacterium | reverse complement strand
ATCGACTGTACTACGCGCTCTGAAGAATGCAGGGCACGCAATTGGCGCTGGATCGGTTCAATCTCACCCCCAATTTCCCGAGCACAACCCACGACTTGGTGGAAGTGTTCATGAAAGGCGCTCGCGCCGCGGCAGCGTTGGGGCAGGCGCCCGAGCGGTTGGCGCTCGAGGTATCGCCTGGCGTGACACTCGCCGACGAGCTCAACTGCGTGGCGGTCCACAACGCATATCACCTTGGCAAGATCGTTGCGTTGCGACAGCGGATGGGCGCATGGCCGCCCCCGGCAGCGCCATACGCGGCGCCTATTGTCTGACGGAGGTCACGATGACTCACAACGAGGCACTGGAGCGGCGCCTCGCCGAGATGTTCGACGGCCACGCTTGGCACGGTTCTCCGCTGCTCGCGACGCTGCGCGACCTCACGCCCGCGCAAGCCGCGGCCACGCCCATCGCGGGAGCGCACTCGATCTGGGCGCTTGCACTACACCTCGAAGCGTGGCAGCGCGTGGTCGCGCGCCGGCTCGCGGGTAATGACTCTCCGGTCACCGATGCCGAGAACTTTCCGGTCGTCCCGCCCGCGGATCTGGCGGCTTGGAGTGCAACCCTCGCGCGGCTCGCCGAATCCGACGGAGCGATCCGCGCCGCCGTGCTGGCGAGCGAACCCGCGCGGCTCGATCCCGGTTCAGACCAGTTCGACGAGCGTTTGTACCGAAACGTCCTCGGCGCGATCAGTCATCTCGCGTGGCACGCGGGGCAAATCTCGATGTTGCGCCGAGCGCAGGGGCTTTACCCCGCTGAGCCTGAGGCGTGAGGTCGCGGCGCGGGCCGCGCAGTAGCGGCGCCAGCCCGCGCCTTCGCGCCCCAGACCAAGAGCCAGAAGATGATCGGTAGCTCCCCGAATAGGAGCAGCGAGGTGACCTGCGAAACCATCGGCGCGTATCGCGGCAATACCAGAGTGGCGAAGGAACTGGCCACATAGCCGGCCCCCGCGATCATCAGCAGGACGCCCAACACCCGAGGGATGAAGCCCGAGCGGATGACCAGCATCCCGAACGGGAACAACCGGAGCCCCCAAAAGATGGAGGCGACGGTGATCCCCTCGGTATGCAGCTGGAGGAACACGTAGGCCAGCGCGTCCAGCTGAGGCTTTTCGAACACGGACAAGAAGCTGGCGCCGCTCACGAGGGTCAGCGCAGCGATGTCGTTGAGTACATTGACGAACACGATGGGAACAGAGACCAACGCACCGAGGATCACCCGTTGCTTGGCGAGGGCTTCGTTGACCGGTTTGAACAAGCGGTAGAGCGCGAGGACCAGGAACACAGCGATGATCTGGTGGATCAGTTCGCTCGCGATGCCGAAGCTCACTATCGACGCTTACACGCCCGCCGCGCTCTTCCTCCGTCGGCTCAGCACCCCGGCCGACACGAGCGCGATGATCAAGCCCACCGGCAGCGGCTCGGCCAATGTCATGGCGGCGTTGATCGCGGGGTTCTTGTACATGACCGCGAACTTGTCCATCTCTGCCTTCTTCAATGCAATCGCCTGTTCGCTCGCGCCCTCCGCTCGCGCCTTGTCCAGCGTGTACGTCTGGTACTTCGCCATGTAGTCCGGCGCAAACGTGGACGAGGACAACTCCCAGGTCGCCACGTAGCAGAGCGACGCCACCAGCGCGATCAGCGCGCCCACGGCGAACGCGCGACCGAAGCGCACGGTGCCTCCGCCGATGTTGTCGCGGTACGAGCGCACGCCGAAGAAGACCAGCAGGAAGGCGAGCACCATCGAGGCGTAGCCGACGACCATGCTCCGGTCGAAGCCGAGCGCGTCGTGGAACACCAGCGACAGGAGCATCATCCCGGAAACGATTGCGCCGGAGATCAGGCCAAAGGTGAGTACGGTCTTCTTCATGGTTCGAGCCCTCAGAAGGTGGACGCTACGGGTGAACGGAGGCAGTCTGGCAGTTCCACCGTGGTTCCCGCGTCACCCGAACGGGTGATTCTCGCACAGAGAGCTGGAAAATCACCCTTTCAGGGGATGAGCCCCGCCGCTTTCGCCAGCTGAACCGCTTGCGTCCGGCGCTTCGCATCGAGCTTCGCGAAGAGCCGGGCCGTATGCGTTTTCACGGTGTTCTCGCTCACGAACAGCCGCTCGGCGATTTCCCGGGTGCTGAACCCGGCGGCCATCGTCTCAAGGATCTCGAGTTCGCGCGGCGTGATCCCGAGTTGCTCGAGCCGCGCCTCATCCCTCACGAACGGACCCGCGACGGGCACGCGGACCTCGACCTCCACGCGAACGGGCACTTCACGCACGACCACGGTCTCGCGCGTCCGCGTGAGTTTGAGGCCGAGCCAGATCCCGAGCAGCGAAAACAGCAGCGCGACGATGCCGCCGTAGATCTCGAGCGAGTGCTCGAGGACGAGATAGCGGTACTCGACGAGCTTGAGCGCCGCAATCAGCGCGCCGCCGAGGAGGCCGTAGAGGAGGACGGTTCGTTTCATGCGTGGGGCTCGGGTTCGGAGAGGCCAGCAGAGTCGGGAGTATGTAGAATATCATCCGGCAGCAAGGGGCTGAAGCGGTGGTCGGAAGGGGCTCGGGGGCAGTCGGAGACCGCTGCAACCAGCCGCACCAGCTGTGCTCGGTTCTCGGCAAGTTGCTGTGGTGGTTGGCTCCGCGTGCAGTGCCTCGGCGGCGTCAGCCGCTTCGCCGTGACGAACATAGCGGGATCGGAGCGGTTCAATGCACATCCTGGAACATCTGTTTCTGGTCGGCGAATTCCCCAAGCGAGCCCACCTGTTGTCTGGGCTAACGCTCGAGCAGGTGTCGCTGCGCCCGGACGGCGCGACGCACTCGATCTACGAGGAACTGTGGCACGTTGTGGGGTACCAGCAGAGCATCATCGCGCCGGGCGCCCCTGCCGACGCGGCCGGCGAGCTGTTCCCGAGCGTTGCGCCGGAGCACGAGCGTGAGTGGCACAACCTTGTGGCACTGTTCCTTAACGGTGCTCAAATTGCGGCAGCGTTGGGGGAGGTGCCGGAGCGGTTAGCGCTCGAGGTCTCGCCGGGCGTAACACTCGCCGACGAGCTCAGCGCTGTGGCGGTCCATAACGCATATCACCTGGGCAAGATCGTGGCGTTGCGACAGCGCATGGGCGCGTGGCCGCCGAAGGCGGCAGTGGGCGGGGCATAAGTGCAGGCGCGGCTGATCGCCGGATGATGCATGCGCGAGTTACAAGGGAAGAGTTGCCCCGCGTGAGGTGCACGAAGTAGATCCCGGGGCGCCACTGCCCATTCGCCCTTGCAAGGCGGCGCGGCGGGCTGTATCTGGGATTGATGAACGTGGTGTTCTACCTCTAACTCTCACGGATCCCGCTGGGTCTGGCGGTGACGCTGGAATTCATCGGCCCGCTCGGTGTGGCGGTGTTTGGATCGCACCGCGCAGCGGACGTGGTGTGGGTGTTGCTGGCCGCCGCAGGAATCGCCTTGGTCACGCCATGGGCGGGTTCGCGCGGCTGACTCCCGCGCTATTCGCGGCAGCGATCGGCGTGGCGTTGCTGTCGAGCGCGATCCCATACACGATGGAGATGATCGCGCTGAAGGAACTTCCCGCGAGCACGGGGTCGGCGCTGACCTCGGGCCGCCCGAAGCATGGCGACGAAGGCGAATCGGGAGAGGGATGGCAGGGAGGGTGATCCAGGCCGCTCTTGATGGCGATGGGGCTTGCGCGTAGTAACGGGGCGCGTTAATATGAACCCGTGATCAGGAGCTTCCGAGACAAGGATGCCCAGCGGCTCTTTGACCGCCGACCGATTCGTAGGCTTGGCGCAGACGTGCAGCGCACCGCGCTGCGCAAGCTGCGACAGCTCGACGCTGCGATTGCATTGGAAGACCTGCGCATTCCACCGGGGAATCGACTCGAGAGGCTGCGTGGGGATCGTTTGGGGGAGTGGATTATTCGGATCAACGACCAGTGGCGCATTTGCTTTCGTTGGGAGGGAAGCGATGCTCTCGATGTCGAAATCGTCGACTACCACTAGGCAGGAGAGTGAATGGCGGTAAAGCGATTGGCGCCGATTCATCCAGGTGAGGTCTTGCTGGAGGATTTCCTGGAGCCCCTCGGCTTGTCCCAGTATCGAGTGGCCAAGGGGCTGAGCGTGCCTCCGAGAAGGATCAACGAGATCGTTCACGGTAAGCGTTCGATCACCGCCGATACGGCTCTGCGTCTGGCGCGGTTTTTCGGAACCTCGGACCGGTTCTGGCTGAATCTACAGGGGGCCTATGATCTCGATATGGAACGGGATCGCCTCGCTGGACGCCTCAATCGCGAGGTAGAAGTTCTGCGCCGCGCGAGTTGACTGGGGCGTCTGCCGCGCCGAAGTGACGAACGCAGGGAGAGAAGAGCGGCTTGAGGCACATTCTAAAAGATCACTCCCCCGAGCGCGCCGCCGGAGCATGAGCGCGAGTGGCACGATCTGGTGGCTGTGTTCCTGGACGGCGCTCGCACCGCGGCAACGTTGGGGCGGGCGCCTGAGCGGTTGGCGCTCAAGGTAGCGCCGGGCGTAACGCTTCCCGACGAGCTCAGCGCTGTGAAAGATGTTCGATCAAAATCAGCGGCGCCTCCTCCGCACGAACCACCAGATCGCCCAGCCGAGTAGCGCGAAGGGACCGACGACGATGGTCATGTAGACCACGAGGTAGGTAAATCCCCGTGCGAACGCCACGAGCATGTTCCACGCTCGTAGCAGGTGGTAACCCATGTTCCAGCTCGCCACCTTGCGCTCGATCGCCGGGCGCCTGGGAGTGAGCGTGATGCTCAGGGTGGACAAGGAGACCTGGTCCGTCAGATACCGCAGCCGGCCCTGGGCTTGTTCGATCTCTCCACGGACTCGAGCCAATTCGCGCTCGACCTGAAGCACATCATCGATCCTGCCGCCGCGAGCGTAGAGCCCCGAAATGACCGCCTCTTCGCGTTGCAAGTTCCGCTGGCGCGCCTCGATGTCGACGAACTCCATGCCAACGTCCTGCGACTGGACCTCATCGTGAACGATCTCACCCAATCCGCGGACGGAGTCGTGGACGTGGGAGAATTGCGCCACGGGGATTCGCATCGCGATGGTGGCAACGCGCCGGCCCTCGGCATCAACATTGAGCTGACGGCCAGAGACCCAGCCCTGAACGTCCACGAGCATCCTCTCGAGCCGGTTCGTCGTCTTCTCGACGTCGTCCACCTCGAGGCTCATCTCGCCCGTGTAGATGATCTCCCGCCGGCGAGGGACAACGATGGCATTCGGTGAGACTGCGCTCGACCCTGAAGCGTCAACCGCCTCGGTGGAACCGGTCGCGACCGGCGACGCCGGCGCCTTGAGCGCGGAGCTTCGGGTGGCAGTCGAGTTGCCGGATTCGCGCTTCATGCCGCAACCGGGTGCGACCAGCATCAGCGCGATGAGCACCGCGCCGATGCCGGGAAGACGGATGGGGAATTGCGGATGCAACCTTGAAGCGCTACGCCGCGCACATCGCAGCGCCCTCAAGTTTGTCACCCGCTGGGCGGAGCGCTGCCGTTCAGGCATTCCCGGAGGAACGCCGGCCAAGCTTCAACAGAACCCCGGACCCGAGGAGCACGGTGAGTGCCGCCAGCAGGGCAAGTGCCCAACGCGGCGATGCCGGCAAGGCGGTGGCCGGAAAAACAGTGGCGTTCCAATTGAGGTGATATTGGCTGCCGGAGAAGGTGTAGGTATTGATCTTGTACCGGAACACCTGCGAAGGGACTGGCAACGGGTTTTGGACTCCGCTGTAGACCGTGCGGACGTCGACGTCGAACGTGCCACCCCCGACTCGGCGGATCGCGGGGCTCGCGGTTTCCGTCAGTACGCCGAGTGAGCCGGCGGACGGGGCCATCAGCAGTTGATAGGTCCCGACTCCTGACAGGTCCGTGAAGCCATGGTAGGAGCCATTCAAGACCATGTCGTAGTGCTGGTTCATTCCCGTGGTCGTCACTTGGACGGTGGCCCGAATCGTATCGCCCGGAAGACTCGGCCAAGTGTAGGTCGTGTTCGCGGTGTAGTTGCCGCCCGCGAGCTCCCAAAGGTTCTGCGCCCCGAGGGAATCCTTTGCGGCTTGCCCGCCCATGTTCATGATTTTTCTGCA
>JAYSRO010000215.1:0-6144 GCA_043720995.1 Candidatus Eiseniibacteriota bacterium | reverse complement strand
ATCTGGCGACATTTTCGTTCACGGCGGTGGGCTTCGGTGACACGAGTCTCACAGCGCCTCCTGGCCTGTCGGCGTATTCGGTGGACGTCGACCGGCGGCCAGTCCAGAACATGATCGTTCGCTTCGAGGGCTCGCTCAATCAGCAGACCGGGGCGATGACGTGCCGCTTCCGCTCGCTCGACCCGGTTACGCTCGACCCGCTCGACGATCCGGACGCCGGCTTCCTGCCCGCCAATCATGTTCCGCCCGAAGGGGAGGGGTTCGTCACCTACGTCGTGAGAGCGAACCCAGCACTCCCCACCGGCACGCGCATCGCGAATACCGCCCATATCGTGTTCGACGTCAACCCGCCGATCGACACGCCTGAGTGGTTCAACACGGTGGACGCCGATAGGCCCACGGCACAGGTGGACCCGCTTCCCCCGGTGGCGCTGCGGCAGGATTTTGGGGTGAGCTGGTCAGGCTCAGACGTCGGATCAGGCGTGCGCGATTACACGATCTACGTGTCCGACGATAATGGGCCCTATGCGCCGTGGCTCGTCACGACGCACGCCCAGACCGACACATTCCCGGGTGAACTCGGGCATCGCTACAGGTTCTACGCCGTGTCGCGCGACTCGGTAGGTAATCTCGAGCCGGCGCCCAACCAACCCGACGCCACGACGAGCGTGGATTCGACGACCGCGTCCCTGCCCGCACTAGCAGACGCCCGGAGTGACGGTGCGCAGATACGCGTGCTGTGGTTCGCGCCGGAACATCTGGACGGCGCCGCGATCGAGCGCCGCACGGAATCCACGGCGTGGGTCGACGTTGGGGCACCGCACGAGGCCGGGCGGGGCTACCTCGAGTACCGCGACTCCACCGCGGTTGCGGGCGAGCGGTACGGGTATCGATTGCGGGTTCCGCAAGGGCAGGGTGTGGCGTACTTCGGCGAGGTCTGGATCGAGGCAAACGCCACCGTTGAGCTGGCGCTGTCCCTGTCTGGACCGAACCCCGCCCGCAATCCACTCATGCTGAACCTCACGATCCCGGGTCCCGGCAGTGCGCTGCTCGAGATGTTCGACGTCAGTGGGCGCCGCGTGTTCGCGCGTCAACTCAGCAATCTGGGACGGGGAGCTCATCGCTACCCGATGTCCGAAGCCGGAGCGCTTGCAACGGGGGGATACATGATTCGGCTCAGCTACGCGGGCCGCTCGCTGATCCGAAAGATCGTGGTGCTCCGGTGAGGCCGAAAGTGTCGACACCACGTTTTGGCGCCGCCATGAGGGTCGGGACTGCTCTTGGCCTCCTGCTCGCCGCGCTCATCACCTGCGCAAGCTTGGCCGGAGCGACATGCGTAGCACTCTCGCCGGCCCAGTTGTTCCTGGACCCGAACTATTCTGTTCCCCGCGCCCAGGCCAACCTGATCCTGGTCCACATGCCGAGCTTTGGAACGATTTCGCTGCCGCCGCGCGGCGGAGCCCTCGTTAGCCTTCAGGTTCTGCCGCCGCAAATGCTGGATCTGGAAAACGAATTCGTTGCGGGAGTGCACTATACCGGCTGCATCGACGCGGCGAGTGGTGGGGGGCAACTCAACTTCCAACGCGCCGGTCCGTACATTGTCCGCATGGGCTACGCAGATGGGCATGTGGATCACCTTGAAGTGCATGTGGTCTCAGTCCCCGGCGAACTCCCTGCGTCTGCGCTCGCCGGCCCCCCTGATCTCACAGGTTACAAGGAGATCACCAGCATCCCGACAGGCGCGAAGGGATATCGCGACGCAGCTTTTGTCACAGACCCCACTGGCTTTGGGGAACAATCGAGCCTCGATGCCCTTACGAGCCAGATCCGCTCCGATCAGGTGGACGCAGGGCATCCGATTGACGTTGCGCTTCGTTACCACGGTGCGTCTGGAACGATCATGATCGGCAACGATAGAATCGCGCTCGACAAGCAGGGAATGAGAAATCTTGAGAAGTTCTGCCTGGCCCTCAACCGCAAAGTGAAAAGTGTCACGCTGCTGTCCTGCAGGACGGGAAGTGGCAAAAAGGGATGCGACCTCATCAAGAAGTTGTCGGAGTGTCTGGGAAGTGTCCCCGTCAACGCCATGACCGGCAGGGTGGACACCTCCTGGCGCAAGGATGGCAGTGGCAATGCCGTCCCGGGATCCGTGAAATTCGTGCAGAACGGTCAGCAGACGAGCAGCGCGAGCTGTCCGTAACGGTCGCCAGGACTTCGGCCGGGGCGACATGCCCGCCAATGCAGTAGCTTCTCGGCACGTCGCAATGCGCTCAGCTCGCAACCCCAACGATGGACGCCAGCTTCGACAAGGGCCGGTCGAGCGTCATGAGCCCCGCGCTGGACAGCAGTGCGGATGTGAGCAGGTGCGCGTCGATCCAGCCGATGCCCCGGCCGTGCACTCGATTCAGGGCAACGAACGCCAGCACATCATCATGCTCCGCGACGCGCGCGGAAGGCAGTTTGGCCAATAGAGCCAGTACCTCGCCACGGTTGCGCAGTTGGGCGCACGCCAGCTCACCGATCACGAACGGGTGCGTCAGCACCGTCTCGGCTTCGAGTAACTCGCTCAGCGACCGATGACCTGAGCGGAAATGCTCGACCCAGATCGAGCTGTCGACCAAAATCATGGCCTGCCACCCGGGCGTCGTCTGCGAATGGGCATGAGTCGTTTCTCGCTGCCGCCGAGCTTCACCAGCCGGCGGGCGCTCTCTCGCGAGACGAGGGCTTCGAGCCCCATGCGAACGAGGGATGTTTTTTCGGACACGCCAGTAAGCGTTGCCGCCTGACGGAGCAATTCGTCGTCGATGTTCAATGTTGTTCTCATATGCATCATGATGCTTCTTTCATGCATATCGTTCAAGAGCGTTCCTTAGCCCGCGTCCGTGCCCTCACACGCCTAGACCCGACCTCCGCGCCTCATACGCCCGGTATTGCAACGCCTCCGCCAGCCGCAGCGCGCTGACGCCACCCTCGCCCGCGAGATCCGCGATAGTGCGCGCTACGCGCAGCGCTCGATGCACCGCGCGCGCCGACATGCCGCCGCGGTCGACGGCGTTGCGCAGCAGGCGGCGTCCGGCCTCGTCGAGCGGGCAGTGCTCGCGCAGCGCGGCGTTCGCGAGCATCGCGTTGAGCCCGCCGCGTTCGAGCTGGCGGGCGCGCGCTGCGAGTACGCGCGCCAGCACGGTGGCGCTCGGCTCGCCTGCGTCGCTGTCGAGCAGCTCATTCGAGGTGAGTGCTGGGACCTCGATCTGCAGGTCGAGCCGATCGAGCACGGGGCCGCTCACGCGTGCAGAGTAGTGAGCGATCTCGGTCGGCGTGCACTTGCAGGCGCGTTTGGGATGCCCTAGCCAGCCACAGTTGCAGGGGTTCATCGCGCACACGAGCAGCGCGCGCGCGGGGAATCGCGCTGAGCCGCTGGCGCGCGAGATCCACACCGAGCCCGAATCGAGCGGCTCGCGCAGCGCGTCGAGCGAGGAGCGCGGGTATTGCGCGAGTTCGTCGAGGAACAACACGCCACCGTGCGCGAGCGAGAGTTCACCGGGACGCGGTGGGCTGCCGCCGCCGATCAGGCCGGCCCGTGACAACGTGTGATGCGGTGCGCGAAAGGGGCGCTGGTGCATCAGCCCGCGACCCGGTGAGCGAACGCCTGCCGCGGAATGCAGGCGCGTCACGACCAGCGCCTCATCGGGCTCGAGCGCCGGCAACACGCTGGGGAGACGGCGCGCGAGCATCGATTTGCCGGCGCCCGGCGGCCCCACGAACAGCACGTGATGGCCGCCTGCCGCGGCGATCTCGAGTGCGCGCCGCGCCATGAACTGGCCGCGCACATCGGCGAGGTCTTCTTCGACGTCGGCATGCGGATCAGGTGCGGCGGGCCGCGCGCGAGAAAGCTCGCCACCGCGCATCCAGAGAACGACCTCCTCAAGCCGCGTGGCGCCGTAGACTTCGAGGCCCTCGATCAGCGCGGCCTCGGGCGCCGCCGCGGCAGCGCACAACAGTCGCGTCACGCCCGTGCGCCACAAGCACTCGGCGAGCGCCAACGTGCCGGCCACGGGACGCAGCGTCCCATCGAGCGCAAGTTCGCCAATGGCCGCAGTGCCTTCGAGCCGTTCAGGGGGCGCCTGAGCGGTCGCGATCAGCAGTCCCAGCACGATGGCGAGATCGATCCCCGCGCCCTCCTTGCGCCTCCCGGCGGGAGCGAGATTCACGGTGACGTGGCGGTCGGGCACCTGGAAGCCGGAGTTGCGCAATGCAGGCCACACGCGGCCACGCGACTCGCGCGCCGAGGCGTCGGGCAATCCCACGAGCGCAAACCCGGGCAGCCCGGGCCCCACGTCGGTCTCGCAGTCCACAGGGAAGGCGTCGACGCCCCACAGGGCGGCGGTGCGGACGCGGCTGAGCATGCGGTGGCAACCGCGGGGGCGGGAGTGGTGACGGTGTGACCGGTACGTGCGGTCGCGCCACGCGCAGGTGCCGCGATTGCGCGGGGTCGCGGCCTTGTGCAGCGGTGGTAGCGCAATTCCGGTGCCGTCAGCACTCCCGCGGTTGGGCCTCGCCATCCGTCCGCGCATCGCCCGCGCGATACCGCGCGCCCGCGTCCCATTTCACCGCGTACCCCGCGCGCCGCTATGCTGTCCGCGTGCCCCCATCCCCGATGAACCGCCTATCGCGACAGACGCCGTCCAAGTCGGCGTTCTGGCGCTTCAACTGGATCGCGCACAGCCAGATCATCCGCGCGGTCGAGCGTTCGGGGCCGCACGTGCGTGGCCGGTTGCTCGACGTGGGTTGCGGCACGATGCCCGGTAAGCAGTGGCTGGCGGGGCACTTCACGGACTACATCGGCGTCGATCTCGCCGACTCGCGCTACCTCGGCGACGTGAAGCTCGATGTCGTGGGGCGCGGCGAGCAATTGCCGTTCGCTCGCGGCTCATTCGATACCGTGCTCGGGTTGTCGATGCTCACCTACCTGCCCGAGCCGATCCAGATGATCGAGGAATCGTGGCGCGTGTTGCGTCCGGGTGGCGTGCTGGTGCTCGAGTTCACGCAGACCGCACCGCTGCACGATCCGCCGCACGACTTCTTCCGTTTCACGCCGTTCGGCGCGCGCCTGTTGCTCGAGCGCGCGGGCTTCGAGGTCGTCGAGATCATCCCCGTCGGTGGCCTTTGGACGCGCGTCGGCATGTCGCTGATCGCGCCGCTCAATCGCCTGAACCGCGGCCCGCTGCGCATCCTCACCGAGCTGCCGGTGCGCCTGCTCTACATCGTGATCCAGCTGCTGTTCGCCGGGCTGGACGAGATCGCAGGCGACCGCAACGAAGCGCTGGCAAACCTCATCGTGGCGCGACGGGTCGAGCGAAACGGCTAGCGCTCCAGTCATCGCGCTCGCGGCGGGCGCCGTGTGGCGCACCGCCGCAACTTCGCGAGCTCAGTGCGTCTTGACGGACCCCTCGTCGTTGTCCGGCAGCGGCACTGGGCCGATGTGGATCGCCGGGAGTTCGTCCTCGACCAGCCCGCCGAACTGCGCGCGGAACTCCTCGAGCGACAGCCCCACGACGGCGGCGAAGCGCGCCAGTTCGTTCGCGTCGTCAAAGTCGTCTCGCCGCAGCCGCAGCATGTAGCGGCGCGCGATCGCGTAGCGCGTCGAGTGCGTATCGACGAGCCGCACTCGCGTGCGGCCGGTGTCGTGATCGAACAGCTCATCCCACGGGATCGGCACGAAGCGCCCCGCCTGCATCGACACCACGACGCCGTTACCGCCCTCGAGCAGGTACTTCGCCGCGCAATACCCGAGGTCGCGCGTGTATTCCATGTCGAAGGGAATAGGATCGGCGCAGCGTAGTTCGTAGCCGATGTTCTTGGCGACGACCGTGGACTTCAGGTCGAACTCGCCGAGCCTGTTTTGCACGGCCTTTTTGATGATCTCGCCGATGTTGACCTCGGCGATACGCACATGGCCATGCGCGTCACGCTCGACGTCGGCGATCTGCTCGATGTCCTGCGGGTCGATGTCGAGCACCACGCCCTCGGCGATCACCGCCACGCCATCGCGCCGCCCCATGCTCAAGCGCTTGATGATGGCGCCTACGAGCGTGTCGACGATGGTCTTCAAGCGGATCGGCCGCGTCGCGAACTCCTCGGGGATCA
>JAYSRO010000214.1:0-3076 GCA_043720995.1 Candidatus Eiseniibacteriota bacterium | reverse complement strand
GGTCCTGGCGGCCACGGTTGAAGTCATAGCCATAGGCGCGGATCACTTCAAGCCCGAACGCCAACTGCTTCGCCGCTTCGGCCGGCTGCTTCAAGAACGCGTCATTCGCCACCGGCCGCGCGCTGATGGCCTTGACGATGGGCACCAGCCGGTTGCGTAGCTCGCCGAACACCGTGCGAATGGTCGAGGCCTTCATGCCGTAATCCGACATCTCGATCATCGGGTCGGCGGGACTGTCGGTGGGCTTGAAGAAGTCGGCGTAGCGGCGGCTCAGGTCGAGCGTCTTCTGCAGCAGCGGGGCGATGCCCTTGAAGTCGTTGTTCGGCCGCGCCTCGGTCCACGCCTGGTAGATCGTCGCCGAGTGATTGTTCAACTCGGCGATGAACTCCCCCGGCACCTTGACCGATTGGTCGTACTCGCGGCGCGTGACGCGCAGCAGCGCCGCGTCGTCGGAGTCGTACGGCTGCTGGGCGCCCCAGGGGTCGAGTTGATCGAGCAACTTGCCCACGGCGGGGTCTGTGAACTGCTCGTGCGCGATCCGGCTCAGGATCGCCATCTGGCGGCCGCGCGCCTCGCTGCCGCCGGGAGGCATGTAGGTGGCCTGGTCCCACCCGAGCAGCGATGCGGCCATGCGCAGGTCATAGACATCCAAGAGTCTGCCCTTCAATTCCTGCAATTTCGCCTGCATGAAAACTCCTTAGGGCTAGAGTGGCGCCATGTGCATCCAAGGTGCTTTGCTGCATATTGCAGTTGTGGATTGCGGTGCAGTTTGCGGGAGCCGTGCCTCCCTAGGCAAGCCCTTCGCGCCGAACGCGTCGCTTCCGCCCACCCGCGCCGAGCCGCCAGCCGGCGCTTCTTGAAAGGCATATGAACGAGGCTTCGCTGACTCCTGCTGCACCATCCCCGGGCGCCGGCCCGGCGCTGCGATTGGCGAACGCGGTCAAGCAATACGGCGCAGGCGCGCAGATCGTCAGCGCGCTCGATGGCGTCTCCCTCGAGGTGCCGTGCGGGCAATTCCTGGCAGTGGTCGGGCGCAGCGGCTCGGGCAAGAGCACGCTGTTGAACCTTGCCGCGGGGATCGACGTGCCGAGCGCGGGCGAAGTGTGGATCGACGGCCGCGAGATCTCGCGCCTCGACGATGACGCCTTGACGCGCCTGCGCCGCGACTCGGTCGGCGTGGTGTACCAGTTTTTCAACCTGCTCTCGACGTTGTCGGTGCGCGAGAACGTCGCCCTGCCTGCCCTGCTCAAGGGCGGGCTTGAACGCGACGTGCTGCCGCGCGCCGATGCCCTGCTCGAAGAGGTCGGGCTTACCCCGCGGCGCGATGCGCGCCCGCATACGCTGTCGGGCGGCGAGATGCAGCGCACCGCCATCGCACGAGCGTTGGTGCACGAGCCGGCACTCGTGCTCGCGGACGAGCCCACGGGCAACCTCGACAGCCGCGCGGCCGAGCAGGTGGTAGCGCTGATGCGGCGGCTCGCCGCGGCTCATGGCGCCACCGTGGTGATGGTGACGCACAGCCACGAAGCGGCGCGCGCCGCCGACCGCATCGTGGAATTGCGCGACGGGCGGATCGTCGCCGATGCGCCGACCGGCGCGTGATTCGCCAGACGAGCGCCCGATGATGCGCCTGCTGCGCTGGGTGATCGTGCGGCGCCTGCTGGGCGAGCCGCTGCGCACCTCGTGGACCATCCTCGGCGTGGCGCTGGGGGTCGCGGTGTTCGTCGGCATCCGGCTCGCGAGCCAGTCGGCGATGTCCTCGTTCGCGAACACCGTCGATGCCGTCGCCGGCCGCGCGAACCTGCAAGTTGCGGGCGAGAGCGGCCCGCTTGATGAACGCGTGTTCGCGCAGGTCGCGCGCCAGCCGGGCGTAATCGCGGCGGCACCCGCGGTGCAGGTCTACGTGCGTGCCCGCGCGGGTTCGCCGCGCGCGGCCCTGCTCGATACCGCGGTTACCCAGCGGCAGCGCTGGCCCGAGACGCTCATGCTGCTGGGCCTCGACGTGCTGCGCGAAGCGCCATTCGCGCGCGTGCGTGAGCCCGCAGGGGGAGCGCAACTCGCGTGCGCCACGTTGCTCACCGATCCGCGCGCCGTGGCGATCGCCGGTTCGCTCGCGCGGCGTACGGGGCTGCGTGCCGGCGACACACTCACCGTGCTCGCTTCAGGGCGGCCCGAGGCGCTTGTCGTGCGTGAGGTGATGGACTCGGAGGATCTCGATCGCGCCACCGGCGGCAACGTGATCGTCACCGACATCGCGACCGCGCAGGAGGTGCTGGGGCGCTACGGCGTGATCGACCGCATCGACGTGGTCGTCGAACCCTCGCGCCGCGAGGCCGTGCGCGCGGAGTTGTCGCGCGCGCTGCCACCGGGAGCGCGCGCAGAGCTGCCCGCCAGCCGCACGCGGCAGGTGGAGAACATGGTGCGTGCGTTCCGGCTCAACATCTCGGCGCTGTCGTTCATTGCGCTGTTTGTTTCGGCCACGCTGATCTTCAACGCGCTCGCCCTCTCGGTGTTGGGGCTACGGCGCGAGATCGGCATGTTGCGTTCGCTCGGAGTCACACGCGGGCAGATCAGGGCGCTGTTCCTCGGCGAGGGCCTCGCGATTGGCCTCGTGGGAGCGGGGCTCGGGTTGGTGTTCGGCACGCTGTTCGCGCAGGGCGCCCTCGGAGCGGTGTCGCGCACCCTCACTGATCTCTATGGCGTGCGCCAGACCGCAACGGTTACGCCCGATCTCGGTATTTACCTGAGCGGGCTCGCGATCGGCATCGGCGTGGCACTCGCCTCCGCACTACTGCCGGCGTGGGAAGCCTCCTCGACGCCACCGGGCGTCACCATGCGGCAGGGGCTGTTCATCGAAGCGCAACCGCTGCCCGTGGTGGCGTGGGCGCTGTGGGGGCTGTCAGCGCTGGCCGTCGCGGCACTCACCGTCCTGTGGGCGGTGCGCGTGCGCCAGCCCTACGGTGGTTTCGCAGCGGCGTTCCTCGTGCTCGCGGGGTTCGCGCTGTTGGCGCCGATCGTTACGCGTGTGCTCGAGCGCGCAGCGGAACCGTGGGTGCGCCGTCTCGGCGGCATCGAA
>JAYSRO010000213.1:0-6169 GCA_043720995.1 Candidatus Eiseniibacteriota bacterium | reverse complement strand
GACCTGCAGCGTGCTGCCGCGCTTGCGCGCCACTTCGGCCACGATATGGGCGCGTTCGCGTTCGGCGGTGAAGGCATGGCCACGCACCGGCATGGTCTGCGCGAGGGCGCGCGCGGCGTCGTCGACCGTGGGCCCCATGACATCCAGGTGATCCGCGCGCACGTTGGTCAGCACGCCGACCGTGCTGCGAATCAAGCGCAACTCCGAGATTGGCTGGAGCTCAGGCGCCACCGCCATGCACTCGATCACGAGCGCCTCGACGCGAGCCTCGACGGCGCGCCGCACGATGCGTGTTTGCTCGACAATGTTGGGATGGCCGACGCGGTACACGTCGGTTTCGGACCCATCGGGGCGGATGATGCGCGCCATCGTGCCGGTCGTCTTTGCAAACGTGCGGATCCCGCCCTCGCGCAATCCGCCGGCAATCAGCCGGGTCACCGAGGACTTGCCCCGAGTCCCGTTGACGTGCACACGGATGGGGATCTGCAACAGGTTGCGCTGGTGGCGTCGCATCTCAACGACGCCATACAGCGAGAGTCCGGCGGTCAGGATTGCGGGAACGATGGCCATGGCGGCCTCATGGACGGATACGGACGATGCTCGTGGTGCGATTTCCGAATGCGCTTTCCAACTGGACGAAGAACAGGCCGGGAGCTGTTGCGTGCCCCTTCGTGTCATTGCCGTCCCAGACGGCATCATGCGTTCCGGCCGCCAGAATTGTCGAGTCGACGAGATTTCGCACGCGCGCGCCATCCAGCGCAAACACCCCAACGCGAACACGCGTGCTCCCGGGCAGCGTGAAGCGCACGTGCGCAGGGCCCTGCGCCAGCGGATTGGGCCAGGCCGATAGCGCCAGCGACAACCCTTTGCTTGCCGGTTGCGGCGCCGAGAGAGCCGTGTAATAGCCGGACAGCTCCGACACGCCGGCTTCGGTGCCCGCGTAAAGGATGCCGAGCGGGCCATCGATGGCCAGCGAGTACACGTTGAGGCTGGGCAACCCGGCCTGAGCGTAGACCGGCCACCACGACGCGCCCCCATCGATGCTCTCGAAGACGCCCGCGCCCCAGACGCCGCAGAACAGGGCCGCGGGGTGGGAAGGATCCTGGATCAACGCCCGCACCGAAGCCGCCACGGGCAACCCGGCGCGGGCTGGCGCCCACGTGTCTCCCGCATTCAGGCTCTTGAAGATTCCTGAATCCGTCGCGGCGTACACCGTGAGCGGTGCGCTCGAGTCGACGGTGATCGCGTGTACGAACAAACTGGCGAGGCCGCTGGTCTTCACGACCCAGCTGTTGCCGCCATCGTCGGAACGGTAAACGCCCGCCGAATCGGAGCCGGTAAACAATCGCAATGGCGCGCCGGGGACCAGCGCGAGCGAACGCACGCTGAATGATGCCGGCAATCCGTTTGAAACCGGCGCCCAAGTGCCCGCTCCATCCAAGGACTCGAATACGCCGATGCCTGTGCCCGTGAACAGGTGCCCCGCAACACCAGGCACCGCGACGACAGGCCTCACGAACTTGTTCGTCAGCGTGAGATTCGTGGCGTCGGGATTGGACCATGTGGCGCCGTCGTCGCTGCTGCGATAGACACCTCCACCGTAGATGGCCAGGTAAAGAGTGCTGGGCAGGAGGGGGTCCACAGCAATGCCGCGCTCGGAATCCTTGGAAGCCAGCACGCTGGCGCGCTGCCAGCTGACGCCCTGGTTCGTGCTCTTCCAGAACTGGTCCCCGAATCCGGTGCCGTCGAATACCGCGTGGTCCGCCGGCCGGACCGCGAGCGCGAATCCGTAGGTCGCGAGCAGCCCGCCATCGAGTTGAGCCCAGTGAGTGTCCGGAGCCGTGGTCCGGAACAGGCCATCACCCTCGGTCCCCGCGAGCACGGGGGCGCCCAGCGCGGTGCCCAGCAGCGCATCGACGATCGAGGTCGACGGCATGCCGGTGCTCGCGGGATGCCAGGTGGAGTCGTTCAGCGAGGTGAAATAGACACCCTGACCATCCGTGCCGACGTAGCGCAGCGTATCAACGAGCGCAATCGATCGGGACCGCAACGTGGGCAAGCCGCGATTGATGCGTACCCAACTGGTGCCGCCATCGACGCTCTTCAAGACACCGCGGTCAAGCTCCGCGACGTAGATGCGGCTCGAGTTGAGCGGGTCGATGCGAATCTGTTCGGCGGCGCCGAGTGTCGCCGAAGTGTCGGGCACCTGCGCCCAGGTAAGCCCGCCATTGAAGCTGCGGTGCACACCGCCGCCGGTGCCTGTCGCAGCGAACAGCGTATCAGGCTGCAGGGGCAGCAGCTCAACGTCGCGTACGTTGGTGTTGACCAGCCCGAGATTGATCGTGCTCCAGTTCTTGCCACCGTTGAGCGACTTGTAGATCCCTGAGCCATAGGTGGCCGCATAGATCACGCCCGTGCGCACCGGATGAATGGCGATGGAGCGTACCGAGCTGTTGGTGCTGCGGACCAGGGTCCAGGTCACCCCCGCGTCGACACTCAGGTAGACGCCGTCGTTCGTGCCGCAGAACAACGAGTCAGGGTGGTGGGGACTCACGGCGAGCGAGCGCACATAGGTGTTGGTCAGCCCCGTGCGGTACGCCGTCCACGTGGATCCGTTGTCGAGCGAACGGTAGACCCCGGCGCCGAACGATGCGGCCCAGAGTCGGGAGGGATTCAAGGGATCCCGGACGACGTCTTCGATGCTCCTGGCGCGCGGGCCTGTCCCCGTCCAGATACGAGCGCCGGCCGAGGCGTGGCCGGCGTGCAATGCGGTCAGCGCAACGACAGACAGCAGGGCGGAGGTGCATCGCAAGACCAGGCGGACCAGCTTCGAATTCAACGGAGCCTCCAGCGGCGAGTTCAGCGCGAGTTGGAAAACCACAGGCGTTGTGAGGGGCGATCCGTGCCGGGAGGGAGCGGCGCGAAGGACTCATGCTGCGCCGAAGGGCGCCATAAGGATACCACAGCCAATGGGTAAGTCCTTCTACGCCATTCCCGATCGGTGCAACTCCTGACGTGTCCCTGACCCACAGAAGGCAGGGCTTCGTGTTGCCGGAATGGTGATGTATCGCTACCTCAACGCGGAGCGGATGGCCGCTACCAATGCCGCGAACCGAGGGGTCGGAGAACGCCGTCCGTCCCGCTTCAAGGAGGCGAAGAGCGAAGCCCTGAGTCCGCGGGACAGCTCGACCTGAACGCCCTTACCCGATCGTCCACGATTGCAGATGTTGGCAGGATCCGTGCCCGTCCATTGCCGATGCGCATGAACCGCTCTCTCGACCGCCATCGCGCCGGAAATTCTATCGGCGAACTCGGAATCGAGACCGCCAAGGAATGCGGACTCGGGCTCCGACGACTCGCCATGAAGTGCCAGAACCCGATCGGCCCCCGCTAGGAGTTCGAGGCAGCGCGGGTCATCGAACCGAGTACTCGTAATGTGCAGGGAGCCGTTTCCAGACGTTCGCAAGCCCTCGAAGACATAGAGCGCGTGTTCGCTGCCCGCCAAAGCGTCCGCCAATTCGGAGGTGCCGGGCTCAATTCCCCCGCCATGCGGAGCAATGACAGTCAGGCCGGAAGCACCCCGACGCCAGCGGACACGGAAGTCGAGCCCCTCGCTGGTGTCAGCCACCAGCTCGGCGAAGTTTGTGTATCGGTCGGGCATCAGGTCCTTTGGGTGCGCGGGGGTGGGCTGACCGTGGACGTTGGTTCTAGGGTGGTCCCAAAGCAATTTAGCCGCAATGCTTTACAGGAGCTTCCCCCGGCGTGCCCGAGCGCTACCGGCGTGCTGCACGATTTCTGGCCTCACGGTGTCGCAAGTTGCGCACTCTTTTGACGGAATCCGGCATCCAAGGGGTGGGTCGAAAAACTCCTTGGCTTCGGCTTCAGACGTTGCGACAATTGTTTAGGCGTTTGGTGAGTGCGGTTACCCGTCAAGGTATGGGAATTGCGATCCTCAAGCGTGACGGCGGTTACTGGGTAACCACCGCCCGGAAGTTTTTCAAGAGCCTGCGCTCGTCCAGGTAAAGACCAGGGTCACAAGCAGACCCCCGGACACGTAGGGCGGAGGGGAAGGATTAGGCACCAAGCGCCAGAGGCCTCCTCTCTCTCTTGAATCAAAATGGCTTCCGATGTGACGGATTCGCCCGGTTCATGGCCGGGCGCTTTCGTTTGGTGGCGAACGCGTTACGGCCGTCGGGGCAAGCCCGCGGCCGTGACGGCATCGCTTAGCACCACCCACTTGATCCCCGCTGTTTGCCAGTCCAGCGTTTGGGCCCCAATATCCGCGGTCCATGCGCCTGCTCAGGATCGGCCTCGCCCAGATCAATGCCACCGTCGGAGACATCGCCGGTAATTTCGACCGCATTGCCGAACGAATCGTCGTGGCGCGGGGCATGGGCGTCGATTTATTGGCCTTCCCGGAGATGGCGATCACGGGATACCCACCCGAAGACCTGCTGCTCAAGCCCTCGTTCATCGAGAGCGCCATTGAGGCGACGCGAAGGCTCGCGGAGCTGACCGATGGCATGACCGTGGTGGTCGGCACGGTCGACCGGGACATCGACCTCTACGACGCCGCGGCCGTGTTGCATGACGGCGAATGGGCGGGCACCCACCGCAAGCGTTTCCTGCCCAACTATGGCGTGTTCGACGAGAACCGCTACTTCATGCCGGGGACCAAGAGTGCGGTGTTCACGCGCGGCGCCACGGTGATCGGCGTCAATGTGTGCGAGGACATCTGGTACCCGGGTGGCCCGGTCGAAGAGCAGGTGATGCGCGGCGGCGCCGAGGTGATCGTCAACGTGTCGGCCTCGCCCTACCACGCCGGCAAGGCCCAGAGCCGCAAGCGCATGTTGTGCACGCGCGCGGCGGACAACCTCGCGATCGTCTGCTACGTGAACCTCGTCGGCGCGCAGGACGAGATCGTCTATGACGGGGGCAGCGTCATCGTCGACGAGCAGGGCAACGTGGTCGCCGAGGGCCGCATGTTCGAGGACGACCTCGTGCTCGCCGACGTCGATCTCGAAGCTGTCTTCAGCGCGCGGCTGCACGATCCCCGCTTGCGCAAGGGCAGGGCACTCGAAGGCGGTGAGGCGGTGCAGCGGATCGAGCTGCGCACGCCGGTGGCCGTCACCCCCGCAACCGCAAAGCCGGCGCTGCCGCTGCCGGTGTCGTTCGACACGCCGGGAATCGACGAGGAGGTCTACCAAGCCTTGATCGTCGGCACGCGTGACTACGTGATCAAGAACGGTTTCAAGACCGTGGTGCTGGGCATGTCCGGCGGCATCGATTCCGCGCTCACGGCCTGCATCGCGGTGGACGCGGTAGGCGCGGATAACGTGGTCGCGGTGATGATGCCGACGCGCTACACCTCGCAGATCTCGCTCGAGGACGCCGAGGCGTGCTCGAAAGCGCTGGGCATCCGCTACCAGGTCATTCGCATCGACGAGGTGTTCGACGCGCAGCTGGCGATCTTGAAGCCCGCATTCGAAGGCACCGCCGTGGGCAGCGCCGAGGAAAACCTCCAGGCGCGCATTCGCGGCAACACGTTGATGGCGTTGTCGAACAAATTTGGCTGGCTGGTGCTCACCACGGGCAACAAGAGCGAAACGTCCGTCGGCTACAGCACGTTGTACGGCGACACCGCCGGCGGATTCGCGGTGCTCAAGGATGTCTACAAGACGCAGGTCTACCCGTTGGCGCGGCTGCGTAATGAGCGCGGCGTGGTGATCCCGGAGCGCATCCTGACGCGGGCGCCGAGCGCCGAGCTTAAGGCCAACCAGACGGACCAAGACACGCTGCCGCCCTACGACGTGCTCGACCCGATCCTGCGCTTCTACGTCGAAGAAGACCGCTCCGGCAGCGAGATCGCCGAGTTGGGCTTCGACGCCGCACTCGTGCATCGCGTATTGCACATGGTGGATCTCGCCGAGTACAAGCGCCGCCAGACGCCGCCCGGCGTCAAGATTTCGCCGCGCGCCTTCGGCAAGGACCGCCGGCTGCCGATCACGAACCGCTGGTCGGACTAGCGCGCGCTGCATCAATCGTCCGCGCTAAAATTCACGACTCGGCGTCATGGGTGTCCGGTTAAAGGTCGAACAACAGCAACTGGTTAGCGCTGTCCGGCAGTTCGCTTCGGGGTTCATCGGGCTTCAAGGCGCATGAAAGCCGG
>JAYSRO010000212.1:0-3088 GCA_043720995.1 Candidatus Eiseniibacteriota bacterium | reverse complement strand
CCTTCGCCAGCTTCGGCAGTGCCTTCGTCAGCTGCTGTTCTGCGTCCAGCATGTCCCTGAGTTCGTCGACGAACAGGTCCTTGAGTGTTTTGTCCGGCATTTGATTCCTCCCTGAAGTGCAGCCAGTACCTGGCGGCGGATCCATGACCGTGAGCGCTCCCGTGTTTGCGCGGCCGCAGGGCAAGGCAGCAAGGAGTGCGCCAAGCAGCAGGGGGTTCACGCTGGCGCTATGACGCAGTTAAGCGCAGCGCACAGGCCGGTCCGCGTTACAACCTCGCGCAAGTTGTAGAAACTGCTTCGGCAAGGGAGCGTTGCGACACGCTAGCGACCGCCCTCGGTGGGGGTGTGCGGCGCGGCGAGGCGCCTGGCCTCAGACCGCCGCCCTCGCATCCGCTTGGGTGCCGCACCAGCGACGATATGCTTCGATCCACTTCGCCCCTGTCGGCGGCGGGCTAGGGAGCGGCAAGTCGAGGATCGCGATGCGGTGGCGAGAGCGTCCGTGTCGGCAGATGGCGACAATCTTCCCTGCGGGGGTTTGATCGAGCTCCTCGACGGTCACCTCGACGCCCAGGACCTGGGTCTTGAACGGAAGCCCGAGATTGCCTTCGATCATCGCGAAAAACGCGATGCGCTGCTCGTACTCATCGAACGCATCCACGGTCGCGCGCGCGATGAATTTGTCGAGTTGCGTGTCGGTCCACGGGCCGGCTCGCGGCGGCGCTTTGCCGGTCACTCGCCCTCCATCGTGCGCCTCACGGCTTCGCGCACTTTGGACATAGCAGCTGCGCGGTGGGGGAGGCCCACAGGCGGTTCGTCTCGCAGCGGCAGGAGTCGCACACCGGAAGTTCGAGGCGCTCGAGCAGGCCGTCATAAGCCAACACGAGCGTGCGCGTGCTCGACCCGCGATCGATCAGCAATTTGAAGAATGCCTTGGGTTGCCATAGGCACCGTACGCTCGACAACCGGGCGCGAACGCGGATGCCGTAGGTCTCGCCGAGCTCACGCAGCTTGCGTTCGCGTTCGCGTTGCGCCGACTCGATCTTGTGCGAGAGTGCCGCCTTGCTCGCCGCCTCGACGGCCCGGCGCAGCTCGCGCTCGCGTCGTCGTTCGAGTTCGGCGATCACTTCCCCGTAGTAGTTGCTGATTCGCGCGAATTCCACGCCGAAGCGCTGGGTGACACGCACCTGTTGGCGTGCTGCCTCAGCGGCGACCATGCGCCGCAAGGCGTCGCACGCGGTCTGGTAGGCCGTTTCGATGGCGACCAGGCCCACCTCGGGAAGCTTCGCGACCGGCTCTGATTCGATCGTCAATCCCGCCAGGCGTTCTGTGAGGAGCGATTGAACCTGATTCGAGAACAGGTTCACCGGCACGACGTACTGCCGTTCGCGGCGTTCCTCGGAGAAAAACATCACCTTGAAGTCGAATTGCGTGGTGGCCGAGAGCATCACGTCCGCCTCGTCTTGCTCGTATCGAGTGCGGCAGTTGGAGAACAGTACGGTGCGCTCGACCTCCTCGCGTATCCCTTTCCGCTTGAGCCGCCCGGCGGGCAGATGCCCCGATGCAACGGTGCCGCGACCGGCAGCGAAGGCAATCAAGCAATCCAGGAACGGGCTTCCCAGCATTGCGGGCTCGGTGCCGGCTTCGAGCCCGTCGGCGGACAGAGCGAGCCGCACCCAGGCACGCCCGGTGGCAGACTCGAGCTCGGGTGGCAGCAAGGCGTCGAGCTGGCCCATCGGTCCTGCCTCCACCGCGCCGCCAGCACGTTCGATGCAGCCTCGAATGAATTGGGGAATGTCCGAGAACTCTGATCCGGCATTCACGACCGTCATAGTGCGCTCCTACTCCGCCGCGGCGAAGTCCTGACCGAATAGGGTTTCATCGTAGACCTGACTCGCTTGATAGCGGTGTTGAGCACCGGTCAGGCGATCGCCAAATTCGGTGAATCGGTCGCTTGCGGCCGCGTTCGAGCCGGCGCCGGCCCACAGATCGAGCACAATGTCCTCGAACTCGCGGTCGTCATCGAGGTTCCCGAGAATCTCGCCCACCTCTCCGACCACCAGTTCGAACATGTTAATCTTGCTGTCGAGCACTTCGAGGATGTGATCCTCGATGGTCCCGGGCGCCGCAAAATTGAAGATTCGCACGGGCTCGGTTTGGCCGATGCGGTGCACGCGGCCAACGCGCTGCTCGATCCTCATGGGGTTCCAAGGTAAATCGTAATTCACGATCGAGTGGCAGAATTGCAGATTGCGCCCCTCGCTGCCGACGTCAGTCGATAGCAGAATGCGCCGGTCGCGAGCGAATGCGGCGATCTCGGCATCCTTCTCCGCAGCACTCAGCGAACCGTTGAAGCATCCGGCCTCGAGTCCGGCGCGATCGAGTTCGCGCACCAGCAGCGCCTGCGTCTCGAGATACTTCGTGAACACCAGCACCTTCTCGTTTCGCCCCAGCTTGTGGTTCACGAGGTCCACCAGCGCCTGTGCCTTACTCGAAGTTTCGACTTGCCTCGCCAGCTCGAGCAGGGAGTCGAGCTCCGCACGGTGGTCGCCGTCGAGACTGCGACTCCGCAACGCTTGGAGGGTCGCCCTCACTGCCTCGACACTGCTGCCGGCCTCGGCTTGGAGCGTGTGGGACATGGCGCGGCCACCGAGTGGGGTTTTCTCACGGCCGTAGCCAGCCCGAACCGCGGCGGTCACCGCGTCGTAGAGCGCGCGCTCGGGCGGATTGAGTGCGATACGAAGCGTCGCTGCGTGTCGCGGGGGCAGCGCCAGGTTTACCTGGCTTCGCGTATTGCGAACCATCACGTCCATCAGCAGCTCGCGCAGCTTGGTCCGGTTGCGCGGTCGCCGAGGATCCGTGCGTTCCACGAACTCGCGGCGGAACTCTGCTGGAGTGCGAAGTTGGCCAGGGCGCAGCAGTGTGATGAGGTTGTACAGCTCATCGAGATCGTTTTGCGCCGGGGTGGCGGTGAGGAGCAGTAGGTATTTGCTCTTGAGCTGATTCACAAATTTCCAATTCAGGCTCGCCCTGTTCCGCAAATGATGGGCCTCGTCGACGATGATGAGGTCGTAAGCCACACGCTGGATCA
>JAYSRO010000211.1:0-15819 GCA_043720995.1 Candidatus Eiseniibacteriota bacterium | reverse complement strand
TGATGTTGACGTCGCTATTCTCGCTGGTGTTGTTGGCTACCGCACCGGCCGTGCAGACCGACACGAGCTTCTCGGTTCCCGAAGGATCGCGGCTCGCGCTGCACAACTTCTCCGGCAACGTGGTGGTGCGCCCGGGGAAGAAGAACCTGCTGCGTATCCAGGCCACGCACCTGGGGCCAGTGCGCGTGGTGGTGACGCGCGAGGGCAGCTCGATCGACGTGCGCTCGCGCGGACGCGAGCTGCCGGCGCGGGTGGATGTGCACACGCGTGGCCGCGAGGCTCCGCTGCCGGTGAGCTACCAGATCACGGCGCCGGCGACGATGTCGCTCGACCTCGAAGGGTTTCACTGCGACATGGATGTCGATGGCTGGAAGAGCGACGTGCTGGCCGAGACCGTACGCGGTGGAGTGAGGCTGCGCGGCGGGCTGGGGTTGATCCGGTTGAGCTCGATGACCGGCGGTGTCGATGTGCGCGGCGCTCAGGGGCGCATGCAGCTGAGCTCGATGGAGTCGGACATCGGCGTGCACGACGTCTCCGGCGATCTCACGATCGAATCGGTGAACGGCAACGTCGTGCTCGACCGCGTGCGTTCGAGCCTGATCGAGGCGACCACCGTGACCGGCGACATGCAGTTCACGGGCTGGATCGTCGATGGCGGGCGCTACCGCATGGCCACGCACGGCGGCAACATGGACGTGCTGCTGCCACAGAGCGCGGACGCCACGGTGATGGTGTCGACCTTCAACGGCGGGTTCCAGTCACAATTCCCCATGCGTGTCGGCATCATGCGCCCCGGCCGCAGCTTCAGTTTCATGCTGGGCGAGGGGCGCGCGCGCGTGGACCTCCAGTCGTTCGGCGGGCGCATCAACCTCCGCCAGGGCGATCCACCGGCGGAAGTCGTGCAGGCGGCGGGGCAGCGGTAGCCCACGTTGTGGCCTTGGGCGGGGCGCGCGAGTGAATGTGGCCCGTAACGATGAAGACGGCGCATGTTCAGTGTTCTGGCGTGATTTCGACTTTGTCACACAAAGTACTTGACGAGCGCTGCGGCGAAGCCATAGCCTTGTTCCTGATGACTGGCGATCCCGCATTCGAACGGCCCACGGCCCGAATCACCCCGATCGGCAAGCATGCCGCCCAGGACCTGCGTTTCATTCGCGAGACCATGGAGCGCGCCTCGAGCCTGACGGCGTTCCCCGGCTGGGGGCTGGCCGTGATCGGCGTCACGGCCCTGCTGGCGGCGGTGCTCGCCGCGCGCACCCCGAACGACACGGCATGGCTCGGCACCTGGCTTGTCGAAGCCGTGCTGGCGATCGCCCTCGGCAGTGCCGCGATGGCCTTCAAGTCGCGCGCCTCAGGCTCGCTGTTCCAGAACGGCGCATGGCGGCGCTTCGCGCTGGCGTTCTGCCTGCCGATCATCGCCGCTGCGGTGCTGACCGCTCGATGGATGCCGGACGGCCTGCCCAACACTTTGCCGGGCATGTGGCTGCTGCTGTATGGCGTGGGCATTGCGGTCGGCGGCCTGTTCTCGGTCGCGGCGGTACGCGCGATGGGAGTCGCCTTCATGTTGTTGGGCGCCGTTGCGCTGTTCGTGCCGGGCGTCGCGCGTGATGCCTGGATGGCCAGCGGATTCGGCGTGCTGCACATCGCCTTCGGGCTCTGGATCGCGAGGCGTCACGGTGGCTAGGTCGGCAGCCCGTGCCAAGGACCCGGCGCCCGCACGCAAGCGTCCCGCCGGGGACACCGAGCCCGGCGCCGCGGGGCGGGCCACGCTCGCGCTGGATCCACTGATCCACGATCGCACCCGGCTCGGTGTGCTGTCGGCGCTGGCGGTGACGCCCGTGATGACCTTCGTCGAGCTGCGGACACTGTTGAACATCACCGACGGCAATCTCAGCGTGCACGCCCGCAAGCTCGAGGAGGTCGGTCTCGTCAGGTGTGAGAAGAGCTTCGCTGGCCGCGTGCCGCGCACGGAGTACCAGCTCACCCCCGTGGGCCGGCGTGGGCTCGAATCCTATTTGCGGCACATGGAAGCGTTGATCAAGGCCACGCAGAGATAGCAGCCGGTCCGGGCAACGTCTCAGGTGAGGCGCAGCACCGCAGCACCGCAGCACGAAGCAACGCAGCAGCCGTCGAACCACTCGCGGCCGGGAGCACCGGCCGCTTTTTTGGAGCCATCAACTTTATGGCACAAAGTACTTCGTCGCTCGAAGCCGCGCCGGCGCACGCCCGTCTGCCGCACGTCGCGATCATTCTCGATGGTAACGGACGCTGGGCCGAGCGGCGTGGGCTCCCACGCGTGGCGGGCCACCGCGCGGGCGCTGCCGCGGTCCGGCGCATCATCGCGGCGGCGCCGGCACTGGGCGTCGGCACGCTGAGCCTGTTCGCGTTCTCCTCGGACAACTGGCGCCGTCCCGCGGCTGAAGTGAGTGCTTTGTTCCAATTGCTCAGCGGCTCACTGCGGCGTGAAGCGCGGGAGTGCGTGCGCAACGGTGTGAGGCTCACGTTCCCCGGGCGGCGCGACCGGCTGCCGGTGGGGCTGGCGCAGATCCTGTGCGAAGCGGAGCAGTTGACCGCCGGCGGGCACGAGCTGTGGTTGCGGATTGCGATCGACTATTCCGCCCGCGACATGATCCAGGGTGCTGCCGCACTCGCGGGCTCGAACCCCACGCGCGCAACGTTCCTCGCGGCGTTGGGTGCCGCCGCACACGAACCCGCGTCCGCGCCGGATGTTGACCTGCTGATCCGCACCGGTGGGGAGCGGCGGCTCAGCGACTTCCTGCTGTTCGAGTGCGCCTACGCCGAGCTGGAGTTCCTCGACTCACCCTGGCCGGAGTTCCGGCCTGCGGATCTCGCCGCATGCCTCGAGCGCTTTCGCCGTCGTGACCGCCGCTTCGGCGGGCTTACCCCACCGCGGGAGGGATGATGCACACGCCGCCGCTACGCAAGCTCTTCAAAGCCATGCTCGCCGCGGCCGCCGCGACGATCGCCGTGGTGTTCATCCATGCAGCGGTGCAGCAGACCTATCGCAACGCGGGAGACGATCCGCAACTGCAGATGGCGGGCGATGCTGCGAACGCACTGCGTGCCGGTGCGGATGCCGCTGGCGTGATCCCCGCGGGCGTGGTTGATGTCGCGACCACGTTGGGGCCGTTCCTCATCGTCTACGACTCCGCGGATCATGCCATCGCGGGCTCTGGCCGTCTCGCAGGGGTCCTGCCTACTCCGCCCGCGGGAGTCCTCGCCCTCGTGCGCGCGAACGGTTCTCATCGCGTCACGTGGCGGCCCCTGCGTGGCGTGCGAGTGGCGGTGGTGCTCCAGCCCGTCGATGACGGTTCGGGGCGCGTTGTCCTCGCGGGGCGTTCGCTGCGCAGCGTCGAGGAGCGGACTTCGCGGCTGCTCGTCATGACCGCACTGGCGTGGGGAGCCCTGATGGTGACCAGCGTGCTGGCGGCATTGCTCTAGCCGTGCGCTCCCAACGACGATGAGCATACTGCACACTTGTGCAGTGTTGCAATCAGGTCTAGGATTGCTCCATGCGCTCGGAGATCCGCGAAGAACCCTGCAGCAGCGCCCTGAATCGCGTGAAGGGGATGGACTTCAACTGGTCGCTCAATCCCTACACCGGCTGCGCGCACCGTTGTGCGTTCTGCTACGTGCGCGCGTTCGAACGCCGCGCCGACAGGCCCTCTGGCGATGCCTACGGCGCCTCGGTGCGGGTGAAGGTCAATGTCGCCGCCGTGCTGCGCGCTGAACTCGCGCGCGCATCGTGGACACGCGAGACCGTGGTGATCGGCGCCGCCACCGACCCCTACCAGCCGATCGAAGGCCGCTACCGCCTGACGCGTGCCTGCATCGTGGAACTGGGGCAAGCGCGCACGCCCCTGCAAATCATCACGCGCGGCCCGATGATCGTGCGTGATCTCGACGTGCTCACCGCCGCGGCGCAGCGAGGCGGCGCACGCGTGCATGTTTCCGTGCCCACACTCGACGAAACCGTGTGGCGCGCCACCGAAGAGGGCACGGCGCCGCCGCACCAACGGCTGCGCGCGGTCCGGCTGTTGGTCGACGCGGGTATTCAGGTCGCGGTGGCCATGGCCCCCCTGTTGCCGGGCATCTCCGACCGGCCGGAGCAATTGGAGGCGGTGGTGCTCGCCGCGCGCGAAGCCGGTGCCACGAAGGTCTGGGCCAGCCTGCTCTACCTGCAGCCGGGCACGCGCGAACACTTCATGGAGGTACTTGCGCGCCACTGGCCTGAGGAACAGGCGCGCTACGAGCGTCTCTATTCGACGAGCGGATACCTCAAGCGCAAGGACTCAGCCGACACGCTCGAGGAGGTCGCGCGACTCAAGCGTGTTTTCGACATCGCCGATCGTCGCGTGCTGAAGCTCGAGCCGCCGCCCGAGCCGACACAGCTCGATCTCGCGATCTAGCTCGAGTGCCCGCACGCGCAGAGCGAGCTGTACTTCTTGTCCGCGCGTGGACCCTGCAGTCGAGCCGGGGTGAGCCACCAACGCACGCGAAAGGGCCCGGCGCTTTCGCACCGGGCTCTTGTGAGATCCCCGCAGCGCCTAGTTCTTCTCGTCGCCAGGCCGCCGCATGTCGTCGTGGATCCGCTTGCGCATCGCCTCGGCATCAGCGCCGCGCGGAGCCAACGTGCCGACGACCTCGCCGACGCGCTCGGACAACAGCATCGTGAGCAGCGCTTCCATCACATTGCCCGTGGAGGGAGTGCCGCCATTGGCACCGCCGCCGCCCACGACCACGCGCGGGACAACGTCGACGCCCGAGACCTGGATCGCTTCGGCGAAGCGGTTCATCACCTGCTGCGTGAGTTGGAACCGCGGCCCGCCGTACGCGCGCACCTGTTCTTCAATCGCCATGGCCTGCGCGACACCGACGCGCGCGGCGCGCTCGGCTTCGGCGGAAGCAATCGCCTTCACCTTGCCGGCCTCGCCTTCGCCCATGATGCGAACCTTCTCGGCTTCGGCGGTCGCCAGCGTCTGGATCTTCTGCGATTCCTGCTGCGCCCGCGCCACGTCGGCCTTGCCCTGGTTCGACTGCACCATGATCGACAGCTCGGATTCCGTGATCGAGGACTGCTGCCGCGCGCGCTGCTCCGCCTCGCGCAATTCGCGCTCCTTGACCGCCGCCACTTCCTGGCGGTTGTAGGTCTCGACCTGCTCCGTCGCGATCTGCCGTGAGCGCAGCTGCATCAGGATCTGCTCGATCTGCCCCCCGGGCTCCCCGCTCGTGGGCGTGCCGATCAGCACCTCCTGCAGCTCGAGGTTGTAGATGGCGAACTTGGCCTTCATCTCTTCGCTCGAGATCTGCTGGATGGCGCTGCGGTCCTGGATCAACTGTATCAGCGTGCGCGTCTGCCCGATGTTCTTGAAGTAGGCGCTCACCATCGGGTCGAGCGTCTGCTCGACCAGCCGCTTGATGTCACCGAACCGCTGGATGACGAGCGGCGCCTTGCGGTAGTCGATGTGCACGACCACCGACAGCGGCAGCGACGGCTCGAAGGCGTCCTTGGTGATCAGGGCGACTTCAGACAGGTTCTCGTCGTACTTGTGCGCGCCGGTCTCGGACTTGTTCCACTTGAGGATGAAGTTCGTGGTCGGCACGATGCTCACCTTGCCGGCGTAGGTGTTGAACGCGTACTTGCCGGGCATGAGCGGCTCGCTCCACACGCCGCGCAAGCCGCGCTGTACCAGTTCGCCGTGCTTGTACTCGACGCCCGACAGATCGGCGCCGAGTTCGCCGGTATAGCTGACGACTACGCCCACCGTGCCCACTTCGACGACCGTCTTGGGCACCATCTCGACCGTCGCGAACAGGCGGTTGATGTAGTAAGTACCCTCGACGAGTACCTGCAGCTGGCGGCCACGCAGGCCCCCAGCGGCGAGGAAGCGCTCCGGGTCCTGGAAACTGTTGTGGTAGGTGTGGGCGTTCGTCTGGTCCTCGCCCACCGTCGGCGCGATGATCTGCCCCGGCGGCAGCGACGGCCCGTCGTGCACGGTGACGATGCCGAGCATGTCGTCATGTCCCTTGATCACGACCGGCGTGAACCCCTCACGCTCGGCGATGAGCTTCGCCATCTCGCGAAACAGCGACTCCTCGGCCTTGTCGAGCGCGAGCGCATACACGCGCTCCTCGGCGATCACCACGAATTGCGACAGGTGGATCGCGTACGAGCCCTCACGCAGGATCTTGCGCTGGGGCCCACGCTGGCCGCCGCCGCGCAGGAAGATCGCCGCGTCCTGGAAGTCGTTCGCCTGCTCGTTCGCGGCGAGCGTCTGCGAGGCCGGCAGCATCTGGCCGTCGCGCGCGAACACGTAGCCGATACGCCCTTGCGGAATCGTGACGAGTGGCAGCACGTGCACCGCGTATTGCACCGGCAGCAGGTAGTGCAAGCCGCCGCGCAGCATGTTCGGCTGGAAGCCGGCTTCATTGCCCAGCGCGATGATGCCGGACTTGAGTGAGCCCTTGTCGCTGATGCGCTTCTCGATGATGCCGATCTTGTTGTTGGGGATGTAGCGAATGCCCATCAACAGGAACAACACGACCGCAGCCACAAATACGCCAAGGGTGGAGATCAGAAGGAACTGCATGGACAGGCCTCCGGGAGCAAGTTCGGACGCACACATCTCAGCGTGGCCGGCGGCGAACCGCGAGTAGGAGAACTCTCGAACGGTAGCATGATCGCGTTCAGGCGGCAGGGCGCCGCCAGAGCGGCGTCGCCGAAGGGACGGCGCGCCGCGAAGGCCAGTTCTAAATCGGAAGCGTGGCTCGGATCATGTTGTGTTGGATGTGTGAATCGCGCAGGAGATTGCGCAATCCGGAAGTGCGCTCGTGGATTCACGTTCCAACGTGGGCACGACTTAGGCTTGGGGCGCGCTCACTTCCGCAATGGGCTAGCGGTTCACGCTCTCCTGGCGGGCCCGGTCCAACAGCCCCGCGACGTCCAGCTCGCGAGCCCAACGGTCCAGGTAGGCGTCATCGAGCTTGCCCCGGGAGGCAGTAAGGATCGAGAGCACATCCTGCCACTGGCGCTCCGACACCTCTCCGCCGCGCCGGAACCAGTCGAGCTTGCGCAGGATCGTGTCTTCGGGGCTCTTGATAGATACCTCTCGCGAAGACCCGGCTTCGACAACCTGCCGGACGGAGCGCTGCAATTCCTCGGAATCGAACGGGGCGGCACCTTTGATGAAGAAGTCGATCTTGAACGAGGTCGCCTCGTGGATTGCGTTGAACGTGCCCCGGCTCTCGAGGGCCTCCGCCACGGCCGTTCGGCTGACGTAAAACTCGGGATCGAGCTCGGCAGTCAGGGCGTTCAGTTGCTCAGGCGTGGGATCAATGACGAAGTCGATGTCCGCCGATGCCCTGTACATGCCGTGGGCAGAACTCGCGACGGAGCCGCCAACGTGGTACCGGATCCCTAGCCGTTCGAGCATCCCGGCCACGTGCATGAGAAATTCGGTGGGCAGTGTCACGGCGCGGTTCGCGTCGCACGGGACCGGCGGTGCTCCAGCACGCGCGCGGCCAGTTCCGGGCCCAGGGTGATCTCGAAGTACTTGGCTTCGAGTTGTTCCTCGGAGAGCTCTGGATGCCGCCGCCTCACGCCCTCGCGTGTCATCGTTTGGACGAGCCGCGTCAGGTCATCCATGAGCGCCAGCCGTTGCGCGATGGTGAGGCGGCGTAGTGCGGCGTACTGGGCGCGAAGCGCATCGCGCGAGGTGTCACCGCCAAACGCCATCCCTTTGCCCTTTGCCATCTTCGCCCTCCCGTGCCGGCCAATTCGCCCTGCGTCGCCTGAGCCGCGAGTCTAACGCACCCGTAATCGTGTGCGGAAGCGGTTGGCAATGAGTGGTTGGCAAAAAGCGAAGTAGCCGCCCAAGACACGCGCGAACGTGGCCCCGGAGCGCCACAAGGCGCCATTTGCCGGCGCCTGCATGGAAATCCCTACCTGCCCGAATCCCCCTGCGTGTACCGTTAGCGTGGGTCCGTGGCCTCGTTGCTGGCGCAGGTCAACCCGCCACAAGTTCGACAGGCTCAGACCAAGGGGACTCGCGATGCTTGCCCGAAACGGCTCCGCATCCTTGGAATTGCTCCTTCTGCTCGCGTGCCTCACCGCATCGGCCGGGCTCTATCCACGCATCGCCCTCGCGCAGGGGCCGGCTTTCACTGAGGTCGCGGCCGGGCTGGCAGCAGTTGGCCAGTCATCGGTGGCTTGGGCGGACTACGACAACGACGGCGACCTGGACTTTGTGCTGAGCGGGAATACGGGTGCCGGCAACGTGTCGAAGCTGTACCGGAACAGCGGTGGGTCGAACCACACCTTCACGGAAGTCGTGGCCGGATTGGCGGGCGTCTCCAGCTCTTCCCTCGCGTGGGGTGACTACGACAACGACGGCGATCTCGACCTCCTGCTCACGGGTTACACCGGGTCTGTCTACGTCTCGAGGGTCTATCGAAACAACGGCGGTGCGAACCCCACCTTTGCCGACATCGCGGCTGGGTTGACCGGAGTCTACGGTTCATCGGTCGCGTGGGGTGACTACGACAATGATGGCGATCTCGACATCCTGCTGGCGGGAGAAGCGAGCTCAGGTGCGGTCTCGAAGATCTACCGGAATAACGGCGGTGCGAACCCCGCCTTCACAGACATCGCCGCGGGATTGGCGGCGATCGCCGAGGCGTCGGTCGCGTGGGGGGACTATGACAACGACGGCGACCTGGACATCCTTCTCACCGGCTCGTCGACCTCAGGCGCCGTTTCGAGGATTTACCGGAACAGCGGCGGGACGGCGCCCACGTTCACGGACATCGGCGCGGGATTGACGGGGGTCCATAACTCGTCGGTGGCGTGGGTAGACTACGATAACGATGGAGACTTGGACTTGTTTCTGACTGGGGACACCGTTTCTGGTCCTGCCTCGAAGATCTATCGCAACAGCGGCGGAGCGAATCCCGGATTCGCCGACGTTGCGGCGGGACTGACCGCGGGCTACCAGCCGTCGGCAGCGTGGGGAGACTACGACAACGACGGCGACCTCGATCTCATCGTGACAGGATACTCGGGGTCCGGCCCAGTCTCGCAGGTGTACCAAAACAGTGGCGGGCTGAATCCCAGCTTCACGAGCGTCGCTGCGAGCCTGGCGGGCGTGTATTCCTCTGCTGTCGCATGGGCGGATTTCGACAACGACGGAGACTTGGACCTGCTACTGACCGGGGCCACCGATTCTGAACCCGCCTCGCTGCTCTACCGCAACCTTTCCTCGACTCCGAACACCGCTCCATCCCCGCCCACCGGATTGAGTGCCCAGGGGATCGGATCGAATCTGGCTTTCACATGGGCGGCGGGCGGCGATGCACAGACGCCCACGCTTGGGCTGAACTACAACCTGCGCATCGGATCGTCTGCCGGGGCGATCGATATCGTGTCACCGATGGCAAATCCTGCCACCGGACAACGCAGCGTGGCACGCATCGGGACGATCCAGGCCAGCCGCAAGCCCATCGTGCTGCCGAGCAACTTCCATGCGAATCTGTATTGGAGCGTCCAAGCCATCGACGGCGCATTCGCGGGATCGCCGTTCAGCGCGGAACAGTTGCTGGCTCTATCCGGCGTGATCGCCAGCCTGGCGGACGTGCCGGGGGATCAGGGCGGGTGGCTCCGGCTGACGCTGAATCGTTCGCCGCTGGACGACGCAAGCATCGCTGTGCCTGTGGCGAGCTACGGTGTGTGGCGGCACATTCCGGGAACAGCTCTCGTTGCTGCGTCGAGCTCCGGACCCCAGCCACTGATGACCGAGGCGATCTCGACCGGACGGATCGTGGGGTCAACCCTGACCGCGTTCCCGCCGGGGACTTGGGAGCTTGTTGCCACCATACCGGCGCTCCAGCAGGCTCAGTATGTTGCCGCGGTGCCCACTATTTCCAACGCGACGGCGAACGAATTGGTGGTGACCGCGAGCACGACCACGCCCTCGATCTGGTTCGCGAGTGCTGCCTCGAGCGGCCAATCGTCGGACAATTTGATGCCAGCACAACCCGCCTCTTTCAGCGGGACCTATTCGGGTGGCGCGCACCTGACGTGGGGGGCGAACGCCGAGCCGGATCTCGCCGGGTACAAGCTCTATCGTGGCGCTGAAGCCGAATTCATCCCGGCGCCATCGAACCTGGTCGCGACCGTCAATACCACGAGCTATGTGGACATGGGTGCCGCCTCGGGCAGCTACTTCAAGCTGAGCGCGATTGACGTCAACGGCAACGCCAGCGCGTTTGCGACGACGCAAGCCGGCACGATGCTCGGCGTGGATGAGCACTTCGCGGTTGCGTTCGCGCTCGAAGGCGCGCGCCCCAACCCGGCCGCAGCAAGCCGACTGAACGTGAGCTTCGCGCTCCCGGCGTACGGCAGCGCGCGGCTCGAGTTACTGGATATGGGCGGACGGCGAGTGGCGGAACGCGAAGTCGGCTCCCTCGGTTCGGGCCGCCACACCATGAAGCTTGCCGAGGGCCACAAGATCGCCCCCGGACTCTACTGGCTACGCCTGTCCCACGGGGCACAGCAGAGATCGATGCGCGTGACGGTGATCGAGTAGCCCACGCGCCACGGGCCCAAGCGCACCGCGTCGTTGACCGCTGCGTCGAAGCAATCGGGCGCAGCCTCCATGAGGCCGCGCCCGATGCGCATCGCTACTGTCACAACAAACTCAGGGCATGTTCGATCGTGGGTCCGAAGGCGGCGAATCCTGCTTGCCGTGTCCCAGCGCGTGCGTCACCGCGGTGCCGGCTTCTTCCCAGAACGAATAGTCGGGGTACTTGCCGCCGTGCGGGACGCTCAGGCGGTCCTTCTCGTAGATCAGCCTGAGTCCGTCGGTCTCGGCCATCTCGAAGTCCTGCGACATCTGCAGCGCCAGCGTGGGGCAGGCCTCGGCGCACAGTCCGCAGAAGATGCAGCGGTTGAAGTTGATGCGGAAGGCTTCCGGGTAGCGGCGTCCGTCTTCACGCTCGGCCGCCTGGATCGTGATGCAGTCGACCGGGCAGGCGGCGCTGCACAGGTGGCAGGCGACGCAGCGTTCTTCACCGCTTGGGTCGCTGGTCAGGATGATCTTGCCGCGGTAGCGCTCGGGGATCACCGGCTTGCTTTCGGGATACTGGACCGTCACCGGCTTCTCGAACATCTTGCGCCACGTCACGGCGAACCCGTCGATCAGGTCGCGAATCATCGGGCCACCTCTTCGGTCTGGAGCGCCACGGCGCGAACGGGAGCGCCCTGACGGGGGATGATCGGCCATTCGACATCGCGCGGTACCAGTACGACGCCATCGGGAACACCGGCCAGCGCTAGGGCCCCGACCTCGACGGACGAACCGTCGATCTCGAGCGAGACGCGGCCATTCAGCTTGAGCCGTGCTGCATCCGCGGGCGAGAACAACGCGACCGGTGCGTTTGCCGTCTTGCGCATCGGCTCCGAGCGGCGCGACAGGACTTCCGAGCCCAGCGTGCGTTCGGTGCGGAACAATTGCAGCCCGGCCTCGCGTGTGAACGCGGGCACGGTAGCGCTCGCGGGCGCTAGTGCTGCGTGGTCTACGTAGGTGCCTTCATCGCCAGCTTTGAGGCCATGCAGCGGACGCCACACCGCGTGGCTCTGCTCGAGTCCCGCGCGCAGGCCTTCGAGATCACGCACCGCCGGGCTGCCAACGGTGTGCTCGCGCAAGGCATCGAGCACCCACCACGCCATCTGCGCCTCGCCATCGGCGGCGTCGCGCTGGTAGGTGCGGCGGAACGAGTGATCCTGGATTTCTTCGATCGCCGAGCGGCCCGGGACGCGCACCGCGGCAAAGCCCTGCAAGCGGCCGGCGCGGTTGACGTAGGTGCCGTTCGATTCGTAGGTGACGGTCGTCGGGTAGAACGCCTTGGCCTTGTCGGCCAGCGGACCTGCCAAGTAGTCGAGCACGATTAGCAGCGGCAATTGTTCGAGCGCCTGCCGCGCGCGCGGGCTCCACGAAGACCATTCGCTTTCGACGACCACGGCGGCCTGGAAGGCGCCGCCCTCGAGCCCGGCGAGGATCTCGCCGAGGCCCGCACCGTTCGACATCGCGGCCGCACCGAAGCCATTGGGCCCGCTGAACAGCGCGCCGAAGCGCACAGCCTTACCGGCGGACTTCAGCGACTTCGCCAGCTCGCCTGCGGCGGTCAGTGACGGACCATCCACCAGATCGTTGCCCACGAGAATGCCCGGGCGCTGCGCCGCCTTGAGTGCCGCGGCCGCATCACCCAGCGCGCCGTCACCGGTGCCAGCAGCGATTGCCTTAAGCGCATCGGCCAGTGCCGCGGGATGCGTGGGGATCACGGTGGCGCAATCATTGAGGTAGCGCTCGAGCGCCGAAAGCACGAACACCTTGCCGCCCTGGCGGTGGCACTGCCGCGCCGCGAGGCCAGCCAACGGCGCCTCATCGACCAGTGAGGTGCCGGCGATCAGCAATACGTCGCAGTGGGCGAGATCCGACTGCTCGAGCGGCGCTGCACCGACATCAGCGAGCAGCTTGAGGCTGGCGAGGGCGCGCAGTTCGCGCTCCGGATCGTCGAAGTGGCTGACCTTGGCGCCGGCGAGCGGGCCGCTCGCCAACTGACGCAAGGCGTAGTGCGTCTCGAGCGAGGCGCGCGACGAGGTGATCAGCGCGATGCTCGCAGCACCCTTCTGGCGCGCGGTCTCGAGCAATGCGCCACCGGTCAGCGCCAACGCGCTGCTCCAGTCGGAGATCTCGCCGTTCAGGCGCAGCGTGCGCGGGCGGTTCGGGTCCATCACGTAGCCGTGGCCGAACTGGCCGCGATCGCACAGGAACGAGCCGTTGACCTGCGGGTTCTCGCGCATGCGGATGCGCTGCAGCATGCGGTGGCGCGCACCCGGCATGATGTTACAGCCGACAGGGCAGTGCGGGCACACCGACGGCGCCATCTCAAGGTCCCACACGCGCGATTTGTAGCGGAACAGTTTGTCGGTGAACACGCCGGTGGGGCAGAGCTCGACGAGATTGCCCGAATACGGGCTCTCGAAGGCGCCATCCTCGAAGCGGCCGAAGTACACGCGCTGCTGGCTGCCGGTGACGCCAAAGTCGTTGCCGCCGGCGTAGTCCTGGTAGAAGCGCTGGCAGCGGTAGCAGGTGATGCAGCGGTTCATCTCGTGCTGGATGAATTCGCCCAGGTGCTGGTTCTCGAAGGTGCGCTTCTTCAGTTCAGTGTGGCGGATGCCGTGCTCGGCCGCGATGGTCAGGTCTTGCAGCTGGCACTCGCCGCCCTCGTCGCAGATCGGGCAGTCGTGCGGATGGTTGATCATGATCCACTCGAGCACCTGCTTGCGCAGCGCGCGCGAGTGCTCATCCATGGTCGTGACCTCCATGCCCTCGAGCGCCTCGGTCATGCAGCCCATCACCGTCTTGCTCTTGCCGGCCTGCGTCACGGTCACGGCACACACGCGGCATGAGCCGATGGCGCCGAGATCTTTGTGGTAGCAGAAAATCGGCACCGACACGTTGGCGGCGGCTCCGGCATCAACCAGGTTGGTGCCGGCAGGGACCGTGATCTTCTTTCCGTCGTAGGTAATCTCAGGCACGCACGGTCTCCTGTCCCGCGAGGCCGAGTCGTCGGTCGCGCGAGGCGTTAAGCATGAACGGCCTCCCGGCTGCTCTTCATCGGGCAGCACTTGCCCGAGATGTGTTCCTCGAGCAGGGGGCGGAAGTTACGGATCAGGCCCTTTATGGGTTCGGCGGCGCCGCCCGCAAGCGCACAGAAGGAATTCGGCCCGATGAAGCCATACAGCTCATCGAGGCGGTCGATATCGGAGTTGGTGCCGCGTCCGCTCTCGATGCGCTGGAGGATCTCGACTCCCATCGGCAGCCCGTCGCGGCACGGCGTGCAGAAGCCGCACGATTCGCGCGCGAAGAAGCGCTGCAGGTTGAGCGTGCCCTTGACCGGGCAATCGTCCTCGCTGAACACGATGAAGGTGCCGGTGCCGAGACGGCTGCCGAGCTTCTCGACCGGCGTAAAGTCCATCGCGACGTCGATCTGGTCGGCAGTCAAGAATTGCGTCGAGGCGCCACCGGGAATCACCGCCAGCAGCTTCTTGCCGCCCCGCACGCCGCCCATCTCATCGATCATCTGGCGCAACGAAGTGCCGATCGGGCGCTCGAAGCAGGCCGGCCGCTCGAGCGCGCCGCTGCCGCCGAACAACTTGGTGCCCGCACCCTCGGGGTTCGCCGCAAGTTTCTTGAACCACTCCGCGCCATTCGCGATGATGCCCGGCACGCACGCCAGCGTCTCGACGTTGTGCACGGTGGTCGGGCGGCCCCACAGGCCCTTGGTCGCGGGGAATGGCGGCTTGGCGCGCGGGTTGGCGCGCTTGCCTTCGAAGGCGTTGATCAGCGCGGTCTCTTCGCCGCAGATGTAGCGGCCACCGCTGCGATGCACGTGGATGTCGAACGAGAACTTCGTGCCGCCCAGGTTGTTGCCGAGCATTCCTGCGCGGCGCGCTTCATCGAGCGCCTTCTCGAAGTCGTCCGCCTGGCGGAAGTACTCGCGGCGGATGAACACGTAGCCTTCGGTCATCTCCATGCCCAAGGCGGCGAGCAGCATGCCCTCGATCAGGATGTGCGGGTTCTTGTCGAAGATCACGCGGTCCTTGAAGGTCCCGGGCTCCATCTCGTCGGCGTTGCACAACAGGTACTTGGGCCCGCCGTCCCACTTTTCGCCGCGGCCGACGAACGACCACTTCATGCCCGACGGGAATCCAGCGCCGCCGCGTCCGCGCAGGCCGGAGTCCTTGACGAGCTGGATCAGGTCGTCGGACTTGAGCTCGCGCAGCGCCTTGGTGACGGCCGCATAGCCGCCCGCGGCCTTGTACTCGTCGATCGAGGCCGGCGCGCCATTGCGCCCTTGCGCCTTAAGGATTACGTCGGTCATCGCGAATCCCCTGGAGCATCTTGCGCACCGACTCGGGGTCGGTGGCGAGTGGTCCCTGTACTCTTTCGTTGGCGAGCAGGCATGGGGCCATTTCGCAGTGGCCGAGGCAGACGATCGGCAGCAGGCCGAATTCGCCATCGGCGGTGACTTCGCCCATCTTGGCGCCCAGCTGCTGGGTGATCTCGGCGATCAGGCTCTCGGCGCCGCGCAGCTCGCACGAGATGCTGTCGCAGATGAAGATCTGGCGGCGTCCGGCAGGCCTACGCAGCAGCAGATTATAGAATGTCGCGACTTCATCGACTTCGAGCGGTGTCAGCGCGCATTCGGCCGCGGCCAACTTCACCGCTTCGTCATCGATGTAGCCGCGCTCCTGCTGCAGCGCCCACAGCACATCGACGATCTTCTCGCGCTTCAGTGCCTTGTCGTCAGGCCCCAAGATCTTGAGTTCGATCACTTGTCCACGTCTCCCAGAACGAAGTCGATGCCGCCGATCGTCAGCACGAGGTCGGAGAGCAACTCGCCCTTCGACAGGTGCAGCAGCGATTGCATGTGCGGGAACGACGGCGTGCGCACGAACACGCGGTAGGGCAGGTTGCTGCCGTTGCTGATGATGTAGAAGCCGTACTCGCCCTTGGGGGCTTCGGTCGCCACGTAGGCTTCACCGGCAGGCGGCACGAAGCCGCGCGACACGTTGACGAAGTGGTGAATCAGGCTCTCGATGTCGTGCAGCATGCGCTTCTGCTCGGGGATGCCGTAGCGGAACTCCTGCGCCACGTACGGCCCATCCGGCATGTTGCGCACGCACTGCTCGATGATGCGGTAGCTCTGGCGGATCTCGGCGACGTGCACGTTGTA
>JAYSRO010000210.1:0-15840 GCA_043720995.1 Candidatus Eiseniibacteriota bacterium | reverse complement strand
CTCGGTCGATGGCCAGGAGGTCGAGCGCGAGTTCGTGCACCGCGACCTCTACCCTTCGGCGCGGATCAAGTCGCCGTGAGCGGGGCGATTCGCTGGGTTGTGATGGTGTCGCTGGTGGCACTTTCGCCCTGCCTCACCTCGTGGCCGTCACGCGCCGCCGACGCCCTCGAATCCTATCGCGCCTTGCCACGTGAGGCGCGGCGCAACGTGCTCGTGTGCGCGCGGAGCGAAATCGCGCACGCACTCGTTCCGGCCGCGGTCGCCGCGGCGACTCCCGTTGGGCGCGACTCGACCGTGCGCGCCGCGACCGACACCGCCGCGCGCCACACCCCCGACTGGCCCGCCGCTCCGTGCGGCGTGTACCTGAGCCTCGCGCATGGCACCCGCACGCGCGCCTGCGTCGGCAGCCTCACGCCGCTCGGCGGCACCCTGCGCGCGACGCTGCGTGAACTCGCGCGACGCGTCATCAGCGATGACCCGCGCCACCCACCGGTCCGCGGCGAGGAAATGGATTCGCTCGCGGTGCTCGTGTCATTCGCGGGGCCGCCCGAGCCGATCGACGATCCGATGAGCATTGCGCCGGGGCGCGAGGGGCTGCTGATCTCCACGACGCGCGGCAGCATCGCCTTCCTGCCGGGAGAGGCCCGCACGGTTTCGTGGGCACTCGGCGAAGCGCGCCGCGTCGGCATTTTGCAGCGCATGAGTGATGCGAGCTTCCAGCGATTCGATGTGGTGGTCCTGCGGGACCGCCCTGTGACTCTTTACCGATAGAGGAGCGTGCCGATGCCTTGCCCGGGTAACTCGCCTGCGCGCCGAAAATTCCATGCCGTAGCGGCACTGACCCTGTTGTTGGGCGTCACGCTGTGTACCTCCTTCGCATGGGCAGGCGCCACCAGCCGGCTGACCGGGCGTGTCATCGACGCGGATACCCAGCGTCCCGTCATCGACGCCGACATCGAACTGTCGAACCAGTCCGGCGGCCAGGGCTACTTCCGCGCGCGCACCAATACCCATGGCGAGTTCGTGCTCGAACGCGTGCCGCCCGACCGCTACTACTCGCTGACGGTGGGCGCCAAGGGCTACGCCGATTGGGTGCTGTCGAGCTGGCAGTTCCCCGGTGCCCAGCGGCTCGTCGACCTGGTGATCCCGCTCGATCGCGCGGGCTCGATCGCGGTGAAGCTGTCGCGCACCGAGGGCCACACCGCGGTGGCCGGCGCGCGGGTCGCGGTGACGGCGGAGCGCGGCGACAATTGGTGGGAAGGCTACCGCCCGCCGCCCGAGCCCGTGTACACCGATGCCTCAGGGCTGGTGCGGTTCGATGGGTTGACCGCCGGCAACTACACGGTGACTTCCGAGGTCGCAGGGCTGCGCTCCGCCGAAGCACGCCGCGTCACGGTGCGCCGCGGCGAAACGACCACGTTGCCGCTGGTGATGACGCGGCCGGCCACGCTGTCCGGCACCGTAAAGCTCGCCGACGGCACGCCGGTCTCTGGCGTTCCGGTCACCGCGCGCGGCGCGGGCGAGGCGGTGGGCACCACGGACGCCGAGGGCAACTTCTCGATCGGTGACTTGGGGCCCGGGCGCTATCGCCTCGATGTTTCGAGCGATGGCTTCCAGCCGTTCGTCTCGCGCGAGGCCGTCGTGCTCGCCGAGGGCGGCTCGCGCGAGGGAATCGCCATCGCGCTGACGCCGAAGCCCGCAGAGTTCGCCTTCGTCATCGAGCGCGAAGCCTTCCTGCCCGAAGCATCGGTGCGCGTGGGGCTGCGCTCCTTCCGTATCGACGATCTCGATGTCTCCGTCTATCGCGTTCCCGAAGCGTTGCTGCTCGATCCCGCGCAGGACTTCCGCCGCTTCGTCGCGGCCTCGGACACCAGCGGTCTCGTGCGCGTCGATGGCTGGCGGCACGTCATGGGCGCGGGTCCCGAGTGGACGTGGCGCGAGGGCGAGCTGGTGATCCCGCAATTGTTGCCGCCCGGCGCCTACGTGCTGCGCGGCTCGAACGGCACGCTCACCAAGTCGCTGGCGTTCTTCGTCACCGATCTCGGCCTGCTGGTGAAGCGCTCGGGCTCACAGATTCTCGTGTCCACGGCATCACTGCGCAGCGGACGCGCGGTCGAAGGGGCGCGCGTGTTTACAGTGCCCACGTCGTCACCCGAAGCCGCCGACGTCGAGCCGTGGTCGGCGCAGCTCGCGGGCCGCAAGGGTGTCCCACCGGTGCTCACGGATGTCACGGGCCTCGTGACGATCCCGACGCCGGGCGGCATTCCCGCCACGCTGTCCAGCGTCACCGGGATCGCACCGCGCCTGCGCATCATCGCCATCAGCGGGGACCATGGCATCGCGGTGTCGGATGCGCCGCTGGTGCCGGCCGCGGAACGCAGCGGCGACAAGTTGTTCCTCTACACCGACCGCCCGATCTACCGCCCGGGCCACACCGTTCATTGGAAGGCGTTCGCGCGCCGCTCGACGGGTGAGGCCTACGCGATCCCCGAGGCAACGCACGTCGCGCTGTCGCTGTCCGGGCCCGATGGCGCCAGCCTCGACGTGACGAGCGCGCCGTTGAACGCGCGCGGCTCCGCCGATGGGTCGATCGAACTGCCGCAGGAATTGCCGCTCGGCGATTGGACACTGAGCGCAACCGCAGGCAGATCTTCCACGAACGCCGCGGTGGCGGTTCAGCAGTACCGCAAGCCGGAGTTCAGCATCGAGGTGACGCCGGATCGAGCGGTCTACGTCAACGGCGATGAAGTGCGCTTCCGCATCGCCGCCAGCTACTTCTTCGGCGCGCCGGTGTTCGGCGCCACGGTGCGTTACAACCTGTTCGAGACTCGCCTCGGCGGCGCCTGGGGCGCTGGCGAATTCGAGAGCGACGAGGGCGGCGGCTACGGCCGCGTGCTGAAGAGCGGCGAGACGCGCACGGATCTCGACGGCCGCGCCGACGTGGCGCTCACGCCCGACCGCGTCTCGTACGACCGCCGGCTGACGCTCGAGATTGAAGTTGTCGATGCCGCAAACCGCGCCGTGAGCGGCCGCGGCACCACCATCGTGGGGCGCGGGTTGTTCGCGCTGGGCCTCCAGCCCAAGAGTTGGGTGGTGCGCGCGGGCGACGCCGTACCGCTGCAGGTCTCGACGCTCGATCACACCGGCAAGCCGGTTTCGGCCGCCGTCACCGTCACCCTGAACCAGGACGCCTGGAACCCACTGACGCGCCGTTACACACGCGCCGTACGGCCGCTCGCTTCCACGACGGTGACGACGCGTGCCGATGGCAAGGCTGAATTGTCGCTGACACCGAGCCCCGCGCGCGCAGGCCAGATCCAGGTCAGCGCCGTCGCCGTGGATGCCAAGGGCAATCGCATCACCGCGCAGGCGAGCGTGTGGTCGTGGGATGCGAACGTCTCCGAATACTCCTACCGTTACCCCGCGCTCGAGGTGCTCGCGGACCGCGAGCGCTATGCACCCGGCGACACGGCGCGCATCGTCATCAACACCGAGGTGCGCAACGCCCAGGTGCTCGCGACGCTAGAAGGCCGCGACATTTACGACACGCGTTCGCTGCTGCTGACCGGCGGCACGGGCGTGATCGCCTTCCCGCTCAAGCGCGAATACGCGCCGAACGCCTTCGTGACCATCAACGTGCGCAAGGGCCGCGAGGTCTATGCGCGCACGATCGAGCTTCCGATCGCCGCCGAGCGTCATGACCTGGCCATCACGCTCAAGCCGGATCACGCGCAGTACGCTCCCGGTGATACCGCGCGCATCGGAGTCGAGACGCGCGACGGCGCGGGCCATCCGGTGGCGGCCGAAGTCTCCGTCGGTGTCGTCGATGAGGCGATCTACTCGCTGCGCCCCGACGCCACGCCCGATCCGCACGATGTGTTCTATGGCCGCCGCCCGAACTGGGTGTCGACGACGATCGCCTTCCCGAGCCTCCTGCTGGGCGGTGCCGACAAGGGCGGGCGTGACGAGCCGCGCCGCAACTTCCGCGACGTCGCGTTGTGGGCGCCGACGGTCACCACCGACGCCAGCGGCATGGGCAGCGTCGCCCTGCGCTACCCCGACAACCTGACGACGTGGCGCATCACCAGCCGCGGGCTCACCGAGCAGACGCTCGTGGGACGCGCGGTGTCGAAGACGCTCGTCACCAAGGACATCGTGGCGCGGCTCGCGGGCCCGCGCTTCCTCGTGGCCGGCGACGAAGCAGGACTCGTGTCGCTGGTGAACAATCGCGCGAACGTGGCGGTTGCGGACGGCCAACTGTCGTTCGAGGCGAAGGGCGCATCGTTGATCGGGCCGGCCACCGCGGCATTCACCGTTCCGGCACTCGGCGAGTCCCGCGCGGAGTGGCGGGTGAAGGCTTCGGAAGATGCGGCGGGCACCGATGCCGTGTTCACCTTTGGCGCGCGCACCAAGACCGACCAGGACGCGCTCGAAGTGCGCGTGCCATTGCATCCGCGCGCCGTGACGATGCGTCCCGCGGGCGGTGGAGTACTCGATGGCGCCAGCCGCGGCTACACCGTCGCCCTGCCGCAGAACCTGATCCGCACGGGCAGTGCGGTGGAAATCGAAGTTGCGATTGCGCCGTTCGGCATGGCGCTGGCCGGCTCGGAGCAGTTGTTCGCCTATCCCTACCGCTGCACCGAGCAGACCTCGAACACCATTCTCGCGGCGACGGCGATTCTCGGGGCACTCAAGTCGACGACGACGCGGCCCATCGGCTGGGCGGATCCCACGTCGCGTCTTAAGCCCTACCTGAGCCATCTCGCCGCGCAGACCGTCAGTTCGGGCGGCTGGGGTTGGTGGAGTGGCAGCGATTTCGATCCCTACCTCACGGCAATTGCGCTCGATGCCCTGGCGCGTGCGGTGCGGCTTGAGGTGGCACCGGCCGAAGCCCGCCAGGCGCTCGCCTCCAACGCCTCGCAGGCGGCTCGCGCGATCGGCGAAGTGCGCAGCCTCGATGGCGAGGCCTACCTGCTCGCACACCTGAGCTCGCTGCCGGGACTCGAGGTGGCCGACCAGGCAGCACCCGCCCTCAAGGCGCAACTCAACGAACTCGGCGATGCGCTACTCGCTTCGCGCAACGATCTCGGCAACGCCGGGCTGGCACTCGCCGCACGCGGGTTGCAGGCGATGGGCCGCGCCGAACAGGCCAAGGAACTCGTGGTGTTGCTGCTGAGCCGCGCGACGAAGGACGTGAACGGGCTGCACTGGACGACCGCGCTGTCGCGCGACAGCGAGTGGTTCGGCGAGGACGTCGATGCCACGGGTGCCGCGCTCTCGGCGCTCGCGCATGTGGCGCCGCAGGACATGCGCGCCGCCGAGATCGTGCGCTGGCTCGCCTCGCGGCGCAACGGGCCGGGCTGGGCCTCGACGCGCCTGACCGCACCCGTGGTCGAAGGGCTCGCCGACTTCGCAGCACTCAGGCCCGTCGAGGTCGCGCCGGGCCAGCGGCTGAGCGTGGAGTGGAACGGTGCGAACGTATTACAGAAGGCGCTCGATTCGAGCGACGCGTTCTCCGCGAAACCGATGCGGATTCACATCGACGGCGCGAAGCTCAAGACCGGTGACAACCGCATCACGTTGTCGCGCACCGGCGCGGGCGCAAGCGGCGCCTTCATGTCGTGGCAGGCACGCGCGCTGGTGCCGAGCCCTGGGCCCGCGGCGCCTAAGGACGCGCCACTCAAGGTCACGCGCGAGTACCTGCGCGCCGAGCGCACGGCGGACCGCCGCGGCCGCCCGCGCTACATCGCCACGCCGATCGAGGCTGGCTCTGCCTTGCGTGTGGGCGAACAGGTGATGGTGCGGATCACGCTCAACGCAACACGCGAGATCGAACACGTGCTCGTCGAGGACCCGCGCGTGGCCGGCTTCGAGATCGATGCGCTGCTGCCGGAGGGCACCGACTGGCCCTACCAGACGGGAGCGGAGGAGCGCGACGATCGCGCCGCGTTCTTCCTCGAGCATCTCGACACGGGCGAGACGGTGATCGAGTACCTCGTGCGGCCGGAGCTCGCCGGCACCTTCACGGGGCTGCCGCCCGAAGCGGTGGGCATGTACGCGCCGGAGCTGCTGACACGCGGCGGCGAATCAAAGGTGATCGTCAACGCGAAGTAGCCGCGCGCACAGCTACAGCACTCGATCGCGGGCGGTGCGACAGCATCAGCCCGCGGTCGTGTGGCCCGCGTAGAGCCCTTCGATGACGCCCGCGTGTTGCGTGGCCACCGCGCGGCGCTTCACCTTGAGCGTCGCGGTGAGCATGCCGTTCTCCTGCGTCAGCTCGTGGTCGAGCACGGCGAAGCGTTTGATCGTCTCGAACGGCGCCAACGTCGCGTTGATCTCGGCGATCGCGTCCTCAAACAGCGTCTTCACCTGCGGCAACGCCACGAGTTGCTCGCGCGTGCTCCAGTTCCAACCGCGCGCGCCCGCCTCCGCTTCAAGCCGCGCGAAGTCGGGCGCCACCAGGCACACGACATAGGGGCGCTTGTCGCCGAGCAAGACAGGCTCGCTCACCCATGCGCTTTTCTTGAGTCTCACCTCGATCGGCTGCGGCGCCACTTTCTTGCCGCCCGCCAACACGAGCAGGTCCTTCAACCGGTCGGTGATGAACAGCCGTCCGGTCTCGTCGATACGCCCGACGTCGCCCGTGTGGAACCAGCCGTCGCGCAATGCCTCGCGCGTGGCGTCATCGTGATGGTAGTAACCGCGCATCACGTGGGGCCCGCGCGTCAGGATCTCGCCGAGCTCACCGATCCTGACATCGACACCGGGGACAGGCTTGCCGACCGAGCCGGGGCGTTCCTCGCCCGGGACATTGAGACAGATCACCGGCGAAGTCTCGGTAAGCCCGTAGCCTTCGATCACGGGGATGCCGAGCGAGAAGAAGAACTCCATCGTCTCGGATGCGAGCGCTGCGCCGCCCGAAACGCACAGCCGCAAATGGCCGCCCATGCGCTCGCGCACCTTCCCCAGCACGAGCCGGTCGGCGAGCCACAACGCAGGCCCGCCCACGCGTTCGCCGCGGAAATGCGCCTGCGCGCGGCGGGCGCCCTGTGCGAGTCCCCAGTGGAACAGCCGGCGCGCGAGCGGCGACAACTTGGCACCGTTCTCGAGCACACGCGCATGCACCTTTTCATAGAAGCGCGGCACGCCGTTGATGATCGTGGGCTTCACTTCCGTCACGTCGACGGCGACGGTGTCGAGGTTGCGCGCATAGGCGATGACGGCACCGGCGCGGAGCATGGCGTACAGCCCGCCCATGCGCTCGAAGATGTGGCACAGCGGCAGGAACGACAGGGCCACGTCGGTGGGACCGAGATCCACGACCTGGAGACACGCATCGACGTTCGACAGGATGTTCGCGTGCGTGAGCATGACGCCCTTGGGGTCACCGGTGGTGCCCGAGGTGTAAATGATCGTCGCAAGATCGCCGCCGCTGACTTGCGAGGCGTGAGAGCGGAATTGCAAAGGATCTCGCTGGCGCAACTCGCGCCCCTCGGCCGTGAGTTGCGCGAGAGTTTGTTCGCGGGGCGCCGTGACCGCGGCGTCATCGATGACGATGATGTGTTCGATCGCCGGCAAGCTGGCCAGCGCCTCGCGCAGCTTCGAGAGCTGCGCCGCGGTCGACACCACGAGCACGCGCGCGCCGGAGTCGTCGAGGATCATGCGCGTCTGGGGCGCGGTCAGCGTCGGGTAGACGGGGACGAGCACCGCGCCCAGTCCCAGTGTCGCGAGATCAACGATCGGCCATTCGTAGCGGCTCTCCGAAACGAGCGCGACGCGATCGCCGTGCCCCACCCCCAATGCGGCGAGTCCGAGCCCGAGCGACTCGACGTCCGCCAGTGCGTGGGCGCCGGTGACGGAGTCCCAGGCATCGCCGAGACGGCGCACGAACAAGCGACTGTCCTCGCGCCGCGCCACCGCCTCGAAAAACACACCGATCAAGGTGCCATTCATGGGGACCCCCAAACGTGAGTCATCGGCTCAGGAGCCCGGTTTCTTGAACAGCGAATCGGCGAGCGGCGGATTCAGCTTCAATGTCTTGAGTTTCGACTGCAGGTAGGGCTTGCCCTCGATCAACACCGCGCGCTGGTGCGGATAGCGCAGCGCCCCGACCGACTGCCAGTCGGCGAGCACGTCGGTGAGCTGGGTTTCGCCGCGGGGACCCGGTCCCGCGTACTCGACCCGCGCGAGCGTTCCGTCCGGCGCGAAGTACAACGTGATCGGCGTGGTGGCACGCGTCTTTGCGTGGCCGACGCGGTAGACCACACCCTCGAGGGTATAGGGCGCATCGTCGGCGCGTACCGTGACGTCGTCGGGCTGGCCGAACAGGTGGAACAACGAACGCTGCCACTCCGCCCCGATGTCGCGTGCGATCCCCTGGTCCTCGTGCACCTGCTTGCCGAAGGCGCCCCAGGCGATGGCGCCGTCGAACCCGATCTTCGAGTCGCCAAACGGCAGGTGCTGGACCGACAGCAAACGGTTGGGAAAGTTCCACGACAGCTCGGTCAGCATCTTGATGCTCTGCCCTTCCATCGTGACCACGTCCTGCGACTCGAGGTGAATGGAGTGCACAGCCTGCCACGCCGCTCGCCCGCCACTGAGTCCTGCCGCGCTGGCTAACCATGCCTTGCCACGCGCGAGCTGCTCCGGCGTCGCCTGGCCCTCGGGATGCTTCGCGGGCAACGAAGGAATGGCGATGTCGACGCGCTCGACACGCTGCCCCATCGAGGCCAGCGGCTTGTCGAACTCCGACTCCTTCCCGACGATCACCGTCACGAGTTGATCCGGGTGGATCTTGCGGCGTGCCGCCTCGCTCACGGAAGCGCTGGTGACCGCCTGCACTCCCCGCTGGTAGCGCTGCAGGAAGTCCTGCGGATAGCCGGCCAAGTCGTAGTAGGCGGCGCGGAACAGGATGTCGGCCCGGTCCTCGAAGCGGAACACGAACGCGTTCTCGACGGAGTTGCGGGCCAGCCGGATCTCCTCATCGCTGAAGGGCTCGCTCACCGAACGCCGCACCTCGTCGCGCAGCAGGCCCAACGCGGTCATCGTCGACTCGCTCTGGGTGAGCGAGTAGGCAAGGAACAATCCGGGCTTCAGGTAGTCCTCGCCCGTCGTGGCGCCCGTCGCATACGCGAGTCCGCGCTCGGTGCGGATCTTGTTCACCAGGCGCGACTGGAACCCGCCGCCCAGCGCGGTCTGGTAGACGTCCATCGCGGGATAGTCCGGGTCATCGGCGCGGAAGCCCACGTGCGCGACGATGATGCCGCTCTGCGTCACGTCATCCTTCGGCGCGAACACCAACCGCGGCTCGGCGCTCGCGGGCACCGGGGGTGCTGGAGGCGCGAGCGTCCCAGACCCCTTCCAGTCGCCGAGTTGCTGGTCGAGTTGCTTGAGCATCGTCTGGGAATTGAAGTCGCCGAACACCGCGATGACCATGTGCGAGGGGTCGAACACCTTGCGGTGCAGTTCGATGCAATCGCCGCGCGTCACGTTCTCGACCGTCGCGTACTCGGGGATGCGCGACCACACACCCTGCTTGCCGTAGACGGCGGTGCGCATGACGCGGCTCAGCACATCGAACAGCTCATCATTGCGCTCCGCGATGGCTCGGCGATGGCCGACCTTGGACAGCGCGATCTTGTCATCGGGAAACGACGGCCGGCGCATCACATCGCACCACAGCCCCACGACTTCCGCGGCGTTGTCGGACAGCGTCTGGAAGCCGGCATTGGCGATGGACCCGCCATCGAGTCCGGAGGTGATCGAAGCGCCGATTGCGCCCAGACGGTCGTCGAGCGCGTCTCCCGGATGCCGCACCGTGCCGCCACTGCGCATCACCTCGCCGGTGATGGACCCAAGGCCCACCTTGCTGTCCGGAATCCACACCGGCGTGGAGCGCGTGTAGGCGACGCCGCGCACCTTGGGCAGCGTGTGGTCCTCGAGCAGGTACACGATGATTCCGTTGCGCAGCAGCTTGCGCGTGGGCGTGATGTTCTGGATCGGGCGGAGCGGCGGTGTGATGAGCTTCGAGGGATCCCAGTCCGTGGCGCCCGCGACGCCCGGAATCAGGGCAGCGGCCAGCGCACACACCGCAAACGGCAACCACGCGCCGCGCATCACTTGCCTCCTTCCAGGGCGGCCTGTGCGTCGCGATTGAGCAGCACACCCACCGTGCGGTTGCTCTTCACGAATGCGCCGTTCATCGCCTCCATCAGGTCCGCGACCTTGAGCCCCTGGATGCGCTCCTGCTCGCGGAAGAACTCGCGCCAGTCGCCCTGAAGCGTTTGCGCATCGGCGAGTTCCGTAGCGAGTGAGCTGTTCGCTTCCACCGCGTCGATCTTCGACGACTTCACGCGCACCTTGTAGCCCGCGAGCTCTTCCGGCGTGAACGGGTGCTGGCGCACGCTGTCGAGTGCCGCGTAGACCGCCTGCTCGACCTTCGCGGGATCCTGCCCCGCCGCGGGCACCACGAACAACACCATCAGGCCCGGGTACTTGTCGCCGGGGAAGCCCGGCTCCACGTCGACGCGCGTCGCGATGCGCTGTTCCTTGATCAGTGTTTTCGTGAGCCGCGCATAGTCGCCACCCGCGAGCAGGTCACCGAGGGCCTCGAATGCGGCGTAGCGTGGATCCGAGGCGGCGGGAATATGCCAGCCGATCATGATCAACGGTTGGCCCGCGTCTTCGAGTGTGACGCGCCGCTCGGCGCGCTGCTCGGGTTCCACCGTGTCGAGCGGGGGTGGCCGGGGCGCGCTGGAGATATCGCCAAAGTACTGCGTGGCGTAGCGCTTCACTTCCTCGAGCGTAACGTCCCCCACCAGCGAGATCACCATGTTCTTCGCCACGTAGTGTTGGCGGAAGAACGCCTCGCCCTGCGCGCGGCTGAAGGTCTTCAAGTCGGAGGGGAACCCGATGCCGCCGAAGCCATAGGGGTGCGCGGTGAAGGCGGCGTTGGTGAACTCGAGCAGCAAGCGCCCGAACGGCGAGGACTCGTAGTTCATGCGCCGCTCCTCGTAGACGACATCGCGCTCCTTGTAGAACTCGCGGAACACCGGGTGCGCCATGCGGCTGCCCTCGAGCAGCGCCCACAACTCCAACCGGTTCGAGGGCATCGAATAGAAGTACGAGGTCACGTCGTCGGAGGTCGAGGCGTTCATGTCGAGCCCGCCCGACTGCTCGACCCACTTGCTGAACTCGTTAGGCACGGTCACCGCACGCGCCGCTTCTTCCGCCGCGTGGAACGCCGTGGTCAGGCGCTTCAGCTGCGAAGAGTCCGCGCGCGCGCCCTTGCGCTGTTCATCCAGCAGAGCGAGCCAAGCCGCGTCTTCCGCTGCGAGCAGCGGCTGCTCCTTCGCGTAGTCGCGTGTGCCGATGCGCGGGGTGCCCTTGAACGCCATATGCTCCATCATGTGGGCGAGCCCCGTCGTGCCGGTCTGGTCGTTCGCCGATCCCGCGTCCACCACGGTCGTGAAGCTGAACACCGGCGCCTGGTGCCGCTCCACCACGATGAAGCGCAGCCCGTTGGGGAGCGTGAACTCCTTCACCTGGCGCTCGAGTGTTTCGAGTCCCGTGCGCGTGGACGTGGCGGGACGGGGACGCGCGGAAGCCTGCTTCGCGGTGGGCGCAGCGTGGGCCTCGCGCACCAGCGCGGGCGAACTCACGAGGCACTGCAACAGCAGGGCGATGCCGCACAGTCGCGCGGCGGCCAGCGGTGTTCGATGCAGCATGGACACTCCTCGAGCGGGACGTTTGATCGCGCGGCGACGCGCGCGAATATCCCACCCGATCCGCTCAGCGGGCAACACTGCCGGGTAACGCGTCGGTCGCGACACTTCGGTGGAGCGGCCGGTGAAGCGGCCGGTGGCGCGGGGCGCACGGTAGCGCGCACCACGACGCCCCGCGAGGATCAGGCAGCTTTGCGCAGCGGCTCGTCGTCGAAGGCGTCGTCGCCGAACGCTGCCACATCGGCGTGGTGCTTCCGCTCAGCGACCCACAACGCGTAGTCGCCCTCGAACTGCGGCTTCGCGTCCGCCACGCGCGCGGGCATCAGCGCATCGGGCGAGCGGTCCACGCGCGCGCGCGCCAGCAGCTCCGCCAGCGGAACGCCCGGCAGCGAGACGAGCGTGTTGCCTTCGCGCGTCCCGGTACCCGTCCCCTTGAGCGTCGTGTGCGTGCAGCGCGTGCCGTCCTCGTAGCGCGACACGGTCTCGACCCACACGCCCGCGAGTTCGTGCTCGTAAATCGCGGCGGACATGTCGTTGCCCGAATTCACCAACAGCACGACACCAATCCCCGGCAGCTCATCGATGACGTAGGCGCCCACGATCGCGAAGCCTTCGGACAACAGTCCCTCGCTCGCCGACCGGACGAGCACCGGGTGGTGGAACACTTCGCCATCCGGACGCGACAGGTGGATGCGCTCGGGCAGCATCTCGATGGCAGCGTCGCTGAAATTGACTTCGGCCGTCACGACCGTCTCCTGCGAGGCCGACAGGTCGTGGTCGCGGGACAGGAGTCCCACGAGTACGACGGCAGTGAGTCCGACGAAGAAGATCAGCATCGCGATTCCTTGGGGCAAAGGTGGCGGTAGGGACGGGCGGGACCCAGGAACTTCGTGTGGTCAGGCCCGTGCGAGCCTCGCTGGAGTTATCGGCGGCACACCCCGCCGGCGTTAGCGGAGACCAGGACGCCGGCTCGGGGACCGCGAACGCGACCTAGCAAATGCTGGGGGCAGACCTGTCTTACGTCGAACCGGCTCCTTCACGCATGCGTCGTAGCGGTCGATTGATGCCCATATCGACGGCCGCTGCTCGGATCGTCGCGACTGTCTAGGCCTGTTCCATCGGCACGGGCGTCAGGCGACGGCGCGTCGCACCCAGAGGCCTTCGCCGCGCCCCTGCCTCCACTACACTACAATCTAAATATCAGACTCAACGTATGTACGCACCAGATGCAGCGATGGGTTTCCTCCGACCGTGCCATTGTTTACGTAGGCATGGAATGCGAGGAATATATTAAGCGAGGGCACCTGCACTTTGCTCTTGAATAAGCGCGGCGCAATCAATGGACTGTCAAGTCGCTGCACTCTGAAATACACGGTATCACCAGCAGGCTTACAGAACATCTCAAACTGAATGAATTTACTGCCATTCTCGCCGTCAATTGCATAATTGGTGCCTAGATCCTCGCGCCCCGATGTCGCGGTTGTGTCATTATAATAAATACCCAAATTTGCCGACGTGCCATCAGCCCCAATCCCCAACTGATTTGGGTTATTTATCGGGCTCGTCCCGCCAATCGCCGTAATGGCTGCTTGCAGTCCAACAAAGCCGAATTGATTCGGTGGGGGATCGCCACCAGTAGGAGTGGTCGCAATTTGCAACGCGAACCGCGTAGAAAAGTAGAACCCTCCATAACCGCCAGGCGTCCCGCGCCACGCAATCGTCTGCTGGGAGTAAACCTCGGCGCGCCCGCCACCCACCCCCGTGGCCGCAAGCTTCGTCCGACGCGCGGAGGCAAACAGAGGACTTGCGGCCATAGCTGGGTGGGAGAGCGAGCCGCTCGATAACGCACTAGTTAGCGTGCAACCTATCCCTTGTGGAACATTGCTTGAGCTGGAGGGCACCATAAGGATGGCCCCATTCCACCCTAGGCAACCTTGCAGCCACTGCGGACGCTGCCCATAGCGCAGCATGCTTGGTGCAAACTGACCCACACCCGTGTCGGTTGCAAGGTAAGCCCCGCGTTCCCAAGGCGCCTGCATTTGCTCCTGCTTCAACTCAATATTTGGCGGGACGATCTTTGAGGCTGAATTATCCAAGTCCGTAAACAGATCCGACATTGGCTGTCTCCTGAATGCCGATCACGCGGCCGTGCAACACGTACAACCCGAGTTCGCCGATTACGCAATAGTGCGGCGCACAGCACTCACGATATCTCGCACACCGTCATCCAGCACTCTTCCACATCATGTCACGGCGACACTCATCGCACGCCCACCGCACGGCCCTCGTTAGAGCGCCTCAAGCCGAATCCTTAAATCATAACGTCCGCTCCCAATCGCATTCCCGGCAAGCTCAAGCACCGTCCAGTACGATATCGGCCCATCCGCGATAGACATCAGGACTGTCCCACTAGTGTTGGCGCCCCCGCGATCCAAATACAACTCCCCACCCACCGCTAGCGTGCGCACCGCGCCCGACCAATCGATCCATCGCAAATACGTAGTTAGCAACGGCCCGTTTCCAGACGGTACTGAGCACGACTGCACGACGCTAGCGCGGTATATTCCCTTTGGGCATTGCGTGAGCAACTCCCCCACGCCCAGAGCAACATTCATACCCATCCAATTTTGGTCAGCACCGACCTTGGGGATCAGTGACTGCCAACCATAACCACGACGGACGCTGTCATCGATACTGCCGGAGTAAATGTTCAAGCGATCGCCCGATCCATCGGGGGTAGCCGGCTCGCCCTGATAGAGCAGCAACCCCCGGCGGAGATATGATGCATCCCCATTTACCGAGTCTGCCGGAATATCCCGACGCGTGGGCACGGTCTTGACCCGTGGCAGCACGAGCCCGACCCCAACGTTCGAGGTGAAACCGGCTGTTGCATATCCGTAATTCCCACCATCATCAATATCTGGCATGATTATCTTTGGGACCAACGCACCATTGTAGGTCTCTCTAACATTCTGGGGCATTACGGTGCAATTTGTGCACGCGCCGAACCCGTTATTTCTCAGCTCGACCATCACGCCAACTCTTGCGTGATCGTTGGAACCAATGCGCACGCCCGTTGCTATTGGCAAGCCAGAACTTGCTAGGACAAGAATGCTTCGTCCTGGAAACGCGGGCGGGAACTCGCCAGGTTGCACATTGACGAATTCGCAACCCTCGACGTAGCCTCCATAGGAGCCATCTAAGGTGAGAGCCGTGTGCCTGCCTTGCGGCGCTTCATCAAACCTCTCAAAGTGACAACCAGTGACCATGAACCCCGAGCAGCCGAGCAGGTGCATTTGAGGGTTATGGTCAACGTCCGGGGCGACCGGGCCAGGATCGAACAGTTGATTGCCTTCAATCCACCCACCGATACATCTAAAGTCTTTCACGCGTGATGCGTATACACCTTCAAGCCAGTTTGCGTTTGTCGCAATACCCAACATGTATCCAGCAGTAACGTCCTGAAGGAAGACTCCGGCTCCGTAATTCGCAATAAACTGACAATCATTGATAGACACATTATTTATCAATCCAGTGCTTTTGCCATCCAAGTAGAGGCCGTGTCCTCCGGTCCCAACCACAGCAACCCTTGCAAATCGCAATGTATCTGTAACGCGTCCCACAGAATCACAAACAATCGCCGCCATTGCCTTATCTACATTGGCGTAGCCTATGCCACGAATTTTGAGATCGTGGATGTACGCCCCGTTCCCGCCAGCCTGAATCTTGAAAACTGTGTAGCTCCCAACAGCGGGGCCGATGGGAGGGGTGAAGGGATCAAATGCAGCCAGGATTGTTGTTCCCGAGTTGTCGACAACATTCCCACACCCATCCCCGAAGATCTCCAACGGCATCTTAACTATCCAGCCCGCCGCGGGTGCTGCATAGACTACCGGGTTGCCCGTGATAATGTCGTGCTTGCTCGGGAAGTACAGCCGATCGCCACTCTTTGCGGCATCAAACGCCAGTTGCACGGTCGCAAACCCAGACACGTCAATTAGCACCGACGGTACCCTCCTGAGCGTGAGCAAGCTGATCGATGGTCCGCCGGAGCACGGCGATCACGGTCGTTGATGGCGTAGGCGGATCCACCCCCAAACAGCGTGGGCAAAAAATA
>JAYSRO010000209.1:0-3107 GCA_043720995.1 Candidatus Eiseniibacteriota bacterium | reverse complement strand
GCCGCAAGCCGGTGACGTTCGCCTACCGCTTGAGTGAGCCGGGTGAAGTGGAATTCCGCATCCTCGACACCTCGGGCCATGAAGTGAGCCGCTTTACGCGGCAGGCGCGGCAGGCCGACAATCTCGAAGTCTGGGATCCGGGTTCGCTGCCGGCAGGGCTCTACATGGCGCGGCTGCGCTTCCATGGCGCAACCTCCGAGCAGGTGGAGACGGTGCCGTTGGGATTGCTGCGATGACACGCGTGCTGCCGCTCTTCACGCTGGCGCTGTGCTGCGGCTGCGCGTTGATCCTGGCCGGCCAGGCGCTGGCGGGGTCGACGGCCTCGCCGCAGCTGGCGCTCGCGCTGGTGTCGGGTGCAGCGAGGCCGCAGTTGATCTTGCAGCAGCGACAGGTCGAGCGCTCGTGGGGGCTGTCCGACGACTCGGTCTATCACGAGATCGACATCCCGAACTGGCGCTCCGAAGCATCGGCCGCCGCACTCTCGGCTGCCGTGCCGGGGGCCGGTCAGGCCTACGTGGGCCAGAAGCGTGCCCTCATCTTTGCGCTCACCGAGGCGGCGGGTTGGACGAGCCGTTGGCTCTACCAGCGTCGCGGCCACGATCTGGCCGACCAGGCCGCCGCGTACGCGGGTGCGCCGGCCGATCCCGCGAGCCGTTGGTCATTCACGCGCTGGGAGGACGCCACCAGTGGTGACGCCAGCGAGCTGCGCGCGCTCTACACCCGTGACCGCAACGTGTTCTACGATCGCATCGCGCACGACCCGAGCCTGCTGTCGGGGTGGGCGGGCAACGCGGAAGCCACGCGCACGCCATTCACCGGCCTGCGCGAAGTGGCGGACGATCGCCTGCGCTTCAGCCGTTACAGCGGCACGGCGCTGTGGGTCAATCACATTGTCTCGGCGGTCGATGCGCTGCGTGCGGCGCGACTCAATAACGTGGCACTGGGGTCGAGCACCCGGCTCGGGTTGGCCAGCAGCTGGCGGCATGGTTCGCCGACCCTGCGCGCAACGCTGCGAAGGAGCTTCTAGGTGAAGGGACGACGATGGTTGCTCGTGATGTTGTGCCTCGCCACGGCACTCATGGCCCACGCCGCCTGCGCGGCGAGCGAGCCCGGCTCGCTCGAGGGTTCGCTGGGGTCCGCGCTTGCGCTGCGGCTCGACTCACCGGCGCCTGAGGCGACGGCATTCCTGTTCAAGCGCAAGCCGAAGCAGGCGGAAGCGCCGGTCGAGCCGGAGAAGCCAGTGGTGGTGCTGTCGGCCGAACGCGCGCGCGTGCTGTTGCGCTCGCTCACGGTGCCGGGCTGGGGCCAGCTGACGACCGGGCATCGCACCGCGGCGACGGTATTCGCGATCACCGAGTTGGGGGTGTGGACGAGCTACACGTCGTTCCGGATCCAGAACCGCCTGCGGCGCCAAGCGTACTTTCGTACCGCCAAGGTGCAGGGCGGCATCGACCTCAAGTCGCGCGACGAGGAGTTCCAGCGCATCGTCGGCTCGTTCCTGAGCAGCGACGAGTACAACGAGCTGGTGGTGGCGCGCGATGCGGCAAACCTCTATTACAACGATCCCGCCGCGTTCCAGGCGTACATCAATGAGCACTCGCTCAAGGGCGCCGACCTATGGGCGTGGCCGGACGAGCAGGCGCTGTTGCGCTACCGTGGCCAGCGCAAGGATTCACAGCGTGCCGAATTGCGCGCCAACGCAGCACTCGCCATGGGGGTCGTCAACCGGCTGCTCAGCGCGATCCACGCCGCGCGACTCAACGACACCACGACCGCGCAAACGTGGCACCTGCAGCTGCAGCCCGTGGACGACGACCCGACCGCGATGCGTGTCGGCGTGCTGCGCCGGTTCTAGGCAAGGCACTACGTTCGCGATAGGAGGCCCGGCATGATCGCCGCCTGTCTCGCGCTGGCCGTATGGGCAGCCGTGCCGGTGTTGCCCGATTCGTTGGCGGGTGGCAGCGCAGGCATGAGTGCCGGCTCGCTCGCCCGGGTGGCCGGACGTTCGCGCCCGGACTCACTGGCCGCCGCCGTGCCCCTGCCGATGGAGCTCACGGAAGCCGGGGGCCTGGTACAGCTGAGCGATGACCCTGCGCGTCCCGTCGAGCCTGCGGGGCTCGCCTTCGATTCGTTCGGCCGCCTGCATGTCAGCGACGCTGCCCTGCGGCGCGTGGTGCGCTGGAGCGCGCAGGGTGTGCGGCTCGGCGAGAGCGGTGCGTTGGGGGACGACGCGGGCACGCTACGGCGCCCGGGCGCGATGGCGACCGCGGGCGTGCTGGCGGTCGCGGTGCTCGATGAAGAGAACCGCCGTATCGTGCGCTACGACCTGCAGGGGCACGTTCAGGGCAATGCGATCGAGCTCGATGCGCCGCTCGAGGGGCGGGGCGAATCACGCGCGCGGCCCATCGCGCTCGCCTCCGATCCCAGCGGCGCGCTGTATGTCGCCGACGCGGATGGCGACCGCATCCTGCGCCTGGAGCCTTCGGGTGAGTTGTCGCGCGTGTGGGGTGGACCCGGCTCCACCGCGGGTGGCCTGCGCGGTGTGGCGGGTGTCGCGGTGGCGCGGCGTGGCGAAGTGTTCGTGAGCGAGCGCATGCCGGGCCGCATCGTGAGGCTCGAGCCGACCGGCGCCTTGAGCGCCGAGTGGCTGCTGCCCGATTCGGTTGCGTCCGAGCGCTTGCCGCTGGCGGTGGACGACTCCCTGCGGGTCGCCTGCGCAGATCCCCATAGCGGACGGCTCTGGGTGTTCCGTGCGAACGGTGAGTTGCTGGCCGCGCGGCAGGGCTTCGAGGGCGCGAGCGCACTGGTGTTCGCGCGGGACGGCGCGCTGTGGGTGGCGTTGCGCAATGCGCGGCGGCTGGTTCGTCTGCAGCTCAACGCTCAGGTCCCGCCGGCGGAACCCTGAGCTCGCGCCCGGCATGGCGTGCGGCGCTGCCTGCCGCGGGGTTTGCGGGACCGCGTGCAGCGTTGCTTGCGGCGAGCGTCGTGATGATCGTCGCGGCCGCGGTGGGGGCCACCGCGACGCGCGTGGGCGCCGCTGAAGATCCTTCGTGCGGCACGATGGCCGTGGTGATGCGCCAGGATGCGCTCGTCTACCGGCTGCCGCG
>JAYSRO010000208.1:0-3109 GCA_043720995.1 Candidatus Eiseniibacteriota bacterium | reverse complement strand
TCCGTCGGCTGAGCCGGGAGACAGGTTGAGCGCTGCGGCGCACCCGCAGGCGCAATCCAGCGCGACGCCCTGCCCTACTTCGCGACCGCCGCGCCCATCTCCATGCCCTTGAGCAGCGTCATGACGTGATTCTTCATGTTGCTGTCCTGCACCGCGAAGTTGAGCACGCCATCGACCATGGTGGGATCCTTCGCCACGCGCGCGAGCACCGACTGAACCATCGCGCCGTTGCCCATCACCTTTTCGACCATGAGCGTTTGCGTGCTGTCGCTGGCCAGCAGGCGGTCGACCATCTGCCCCGCCATGGCGCGGTTGCTGCTGAGCACGGTCATCACCTTGTCGCGCACCTCGGCGTTGTTGGTGATCATCGTGCCGATATCGCCACCACATCCCATGGCGGCGGCGAACGCGGCCGCGATGAGTGCGACAGTCATCAAGTGACGCTTCATGGGATCGGCTCCTTCAAGTAAGTGGCGAGGCGGCTGGTTTCGTGCCGCCCTGCGATCGTCCGTCACGCGCACCCTAGCGCCGACGTTTGCGCAGCACCAACCGGCAGCGCCGCGGCAACCCAGAACGTCAGGGCCGCAACGCGCGCCACTGCTCGAGCACCGCGGCCTCGCGCTCTGGGCTCATCCCGGCGCGGCGCGGCGTTCCCGGAGGCCGGCTCAGCGTCCAATTGAGCGTGTCGCGGACGGTGTCATCGAGCGGGCGGTGGGTCAGCCCCGCGGCTCGCGCCCGGCTGCAGTCGAATTGCATGAAGCCCTTCATCTCGGCATTGGTCTCAGGGATCCACAGCGGCATTTCCATCCACGGCGTGACCTCCGCCTTAAACAGGAATGCCTCATCGCACCACTCGTAGCGGGTGCCCTTCCCCGCCACACGCGCGCACGATTCGAGCACCGCGCCCATGCTGGGAGATGTTGCGGGGCCATTGGCGTTCAGCGCGCCCAAATGGCGCTGCTCGGCCATGTGGATCATCCACGCCGCGAGATCGCGCGCATCGATGAACTGCACCGCGCGGTCAGCGTCGCCCGGTGCGAGTGCCACGCCGCCACGCGCTGCCCGCTCGGGCCAGTAGGTGAACCGGTCAGTGGGGTCGTGCGGCCCCACGATCAATCCCGGGCGGACCACCAGCCCCTTCTCTGGCAAGCGCCCGAGCAAGACTCGCTCGCACACCGCCTTGAGCGGACCATAGAGTTCATGGAACCGGCTGATCTCCTCGGGGTTCTCGCGATCCAGGCTCTCGCCTTCGGCGAGCTCGGCGGCGGTGGGATTCGAAGTCGCGTCGTCCTCGGTGATCCCCACGATTCCCAGATGCGGGTAGGCCGACAGCGTCGAGACGAGTGTGTAGTGCCCGACGCTTTCCCCGAGCGCATCAATCGCGGCTGCCACCTCCGAGGGTCGATACGCCGAAGTATCGATCACCGCGTCCCAGCGCCGCCCCGCAAGGCTGGCGAATCCTTCGCGACGGTCGCCCTGCAGGGTCTCGATCCGCGCCAGCGCGGCGGCATCGACACCCAGCTCCGCGAAAGCCAGCGGATGGCGGCCACGATGGAACAGCGTCACGTGATGCCCGCGCGCCAGTGCCACGCTCGCGAGATGACGGCCGAGAAACACCGTGCCGCCCAGGATCAGCAGGTCCATGTCAGCTCCTTCGTGTCAGCTCCAGGCGCCACGCGCGATCGCAGAACCAGCCCACACCGCGGCGAGGCCGAGCAACAGTTGCAGGGCGACCGAACCGAATGCCGCGGCGGCCTGGCCGTTGCGCAACAACTGGAACGTCTCGTAACCGAATGCCGAGTAGGTCGTGAAGCCACCGAGAATACCGGCGATGATGAACACACGCGCCGTCCCGGCGATCAGGCCCCGGCTGTCCGCGAGTGTGCCGAGCAATCCAATGGCGAGGCAGCCGATGACGTTGATCACCAGCGTCTCCCACGGAAACGTGCTGCCCCCCTTCGCGCGAGCGAGCGTGGTGCCGAGCGCGTACCGGAGGGCGGCTCCGAAGAAGCCGCCGGCTCCGGCCCACAGCACTCGATCCATCCGCGTCAGCCCGCGATCAACTTGCGCAGCACGGTCTGCAGGATGCCACCGTTCTGGTAGTACTCGACCTCGACCGGCGTGTCGAAGCGCGCGATCACCTTGAACGTCAGTGTCGAACCGTCATCGCGGTGCGCGTGCACCGTGACGGGCATGCGCGGCTCCAACGCCCCGTCGAGCCCTTCGATATCGAAGCGCTCCTTGCCGGTCAGCCCAAGGCTGTCAGCGGTGACACCGGGCGCGTACTGCAACGGCAGCACGCCCATACCGATCAGGTTCGAGCGGTGAATGCGCTCGTAGCTCTCGGCGATCGCGGCGCGGACACCCAGCAGCAGGACGCCCTTGGCCGCCCAGTCACGCGAGCTGCCGCTGCCATACTCCTTGCCCGCCAGCACGATGAGCGGCACGCCTTCACCGCGGTAGCGCTCCGCCGCGTCAAAGATCGCCAGCGGTTCACCGCTCGGCTGGTGCGCCGTGATGTTGCCTTCGCTGCCGGGGATCAGCAGGTTTTTGAGGCGAATATTGGCGAAGGTGCCGCGCACCATCACGAGATCGTTGCCGCGGCGCGAGCCGTAGGAATTGAAGTCGGCCTTCGCGTTGCCATGCTCCTTCAAGTAGCGGCCGGCAGGGCTCGCCTCGGCGATGTCACCCGCCGGCGAGATGTGGTCCGTCGTCACCGAGTCGCCGAGCCGCACGAGACAACGGGCGCCGCGAATCGCCGCCACCGGCTTGGGCTCACGCGTCAGCCCCTGGAAGAACGGCGGCTCGTGGATATACGTCGACGCCGGATCCCACGGGTAACGCTCGCCCTCGCCCACCGGAATCGCGTTCCATCGCGGGTTGCCGTCGAACACGTTGCCGTACTGCGTGGCGAACTGCTCGGGCTTGATGCTCGAGTCCATCGCCTTGCGCACCTCACTGTGCGAGGGCCACACATCGCGCAGGTAGACCGGTGTGCCATTCGCGCCCCTGCCCAGCGGCTCGCGATCGAAGTCGATATCGACAGTGCCCGCTAGCGCATACGCCACGACCAACGGCGGCGAGGCGAGATAGTTGGCTCGCGTATGAG
>JAYSRO010000207.1:0-6234 GCA_043720995.1 Candidatus Eiseniibacteriota bacterium | reverse complement strand
GGAAAGAACCCCGTAAGTTATTGAAAACAAAGGATTCAGATTCGAACTTTGCCTCACATCGAGCCTATCCGCAATCTTCCGAGCACAAGGAGGGGGTTGACGGCTCGTATTCATCCCACTAAGCTTCTATGTACACGTCAGCGCTACGTGGTGTGGCGCGACTTACCCGGAGGACCGCATATGGCAGCCATTGCAATCGCCCGTATGCCGCGCGCCTCTTGGGGTTCCGCCGCCTAGCCGAGCTTTCCAGCTCGTTGCTCTGGCAGCCGTCCCAACTGGGACGGCTGTTTTCGTTTCCCCTCGAAACCAGCTCAATGCGCGGCCCAAGCCAGGGGACTTCCTTTAGGCGGCCGCCCCTGCGCGTGCCGCCCGCCAATGGAACCCCCATGCGAGGCTGGCACTGCCATGCTATTGACACATTTGGGCTGGAACGAACGACTCGAACAACAGTTTGAACCGCACCGCCACGATAGCCTGAGTCCCGCGCGCGTCGTTCGCGAGGACCGCGGGCGCTACCGCATCAACGATGGCGAGGAACGTTCGGCGGAGGTCTCCGGGCGCTTCCGTCATGAGACGCACGATCGGACACTGTTTCCTGCGGTGGGCGACTGGGTCGCCGTGCGCCTGGCCGAGGGCGATGGGCCCACGACGATCGTCGCGGTGCTGCCGCGCGGCAGCGTGTTCGTGCGGCGCGCGGTCGGAGAGACCACCGAGGCGCAGGTTGTGGCGGCGAACATCGACACGGTGTTCGTGATGGCGGGGCTCGACAACGACTACAACCCGCGTCGCATCGAACGCTATGTGACGGCGGCGTGGGAGAGCGGGGCGCAGCCGGTGATCGTGCTCAACAAGGCCGACCTCACCGATGACTTGGACGCCATGATCGCCGAGACGGAGCTCACAGCCCCCGGCGTCCCGGTGGTGGCGTTGAGTGCGCGCGATGGCGCGGGGCTCGACGCACTCGCGCCTTGGCTCGTGCCGGGCAAGAGCATCGCCCTGCTCGGCATGTCGGGCGTCGGCAAGTCGACGCTCGTCAACGCGCTGTGCGGCGAGGAGCGGCAGGCAACCAAGGACGTGCGCGAGTGGGATTCGCGTGGGCGTCACACCACGACGCATCGCGAACTGGTGCCGCTGCCGGGCGGCGCGATCCTGATCGACACGCCGGGCATGCGCGTGCTGCAATTGTGGGCGGGCGAGGGTGCGCTCGAGGAGACATTCCCGGAGCTGGATGCGCTGTCCGGGGCGTGCAAGTTCGGCGACTGCAAGCATGTGGGCGAGCCGGGCTGCGCGGTGCTGGCGGCGGTCGAGAACGGGACGTTCGCGCCCGAGCGGCTTGCCAGCTGGCGTAAACTCCAACGCGAGCTCAAGTGGATCGATGGCAAGCAGAACCAGCTCGCCAAGATCCAGGAAACGCAGCGCTGGAAGTCCCTGCACAAATCCATGAAGTCGCATCCCAAGCTGCGCGCCCGCGGGGAACGCTGAGCATGGGGCGCGCTGCGGCAACGGCCCTGCTGCTGGGAACATTCGAGCATCGCGTGGCGTTCAATGAATCAGAATGGCATGACGACGGCGAGGCGAAACGCGACCACGGTGAGGAGGGGAGCATGACGAACAACAAGGCGACCGCGATTCTGGCCGGGGGCTGCTTCTGGTGCCTCGAGGCGGTGTTCGAGCGGCTGAGTGGTGTCGAGCAGGTGGTGCCGGGCTACATCGGTGGCAAGCACCCGAACCCGTCGTACGAAGCCGTGTGCACGGGTGTCACCGGGCACGCGGAGGCGGTGGAGGTGACGTTCGATCCCGCGGTGCTGAGCTACCGCGAGTTGCTCGAACTGTTCTTCGCCTTCCACGATCCGACGACGCTCAACCGGCAGGGCGGCGATGCGGGCACGCAGTATCGCTCGGCGATATTCCCGGCTGACGATGAGCAGCGCGCCACGGCCGAAGCGCTGATCCAGCAGCTGACGGCGGAGAAGGTGTTCAACGCGCCGATCGTGACCACGATCGAGCCGAAGGCGACGTTCTACGCGGCCGAGACGTATCACCAGGGTTACTACCGCGGTCACCAGAGCCAGCCCTATTGCGCGGCGGTGATTTCGCCGAAGGTGTCGAAGCTGCGCGAACACTTCAAGGACCGGCTGAAGCCGGTGGCGGCGCCGGCGGGGCAGTAGCGAGCGGCTGGGCGCTGCGCGGCGCCCAGATGGAAACCTCGCGGGCGCCGCGCTTTTTGCGGCGCATCGCGATATCATGCGCACCGAGGTCCGGCGCCCGCTGAGTGGCGCTGCCCTTCCTGGAGCGCATGTGATCGTCATGAAATTCGGCGGCACGTCGGTCGGCGTGCCGGAGCACTTCGGCAATGCTGTGCTGCTTGTCGACGACCGTGCGGCGCGTTGCCCGATCGTGGTGGTCAGCGCGCTGTCGGGCGTCACGAACCTGCTCGTCGAGTACGCGCGCGATGCCGCAGCCCGCGATGCGACGGCGCAGCGCATCGAGCAGCGGCATCTGGAATTCGCGCGGGCCGTCGAGCTGGACGCCGCCCTGCTCGATGCCGAGCTCGAAGCGTTCCGCCGCGAGCACCACCGCCATCGCGCGGGCACGAAGCCTCTCGATGCTGAGTCACGTGATCGCGTGCTGGCGTTCGGCGAACGGCTATCCGCCACGATCTTCGCCGCGGGACTGCGCCGCGCGGGGCTCGCGGCGGCGGCGATCATCGCGGGCGATGCGGGGCTGGTGACCGACGAACGCTTCGGCGCCGCGCACCCGTTGCCCGAGGCGTACCCGCTGCTCGCGCAGGCGCTCGCGCAGAGCGCCACGATCGCGGTGGTGACCGGCTTCCTCGGGCGCACCGCGGATGGCCGCCCGACGACGCTGGGGCGTGGCGGCTCCGACTACAGCGCTGCGCTGATCGGCGCTGCCCTGGGCGTCGAGGAGATCCAGATCTGGACCGACACGAGCGGCATGCTGTCGGCCGACCCGCGCATCGTTCCCGAGGCGCGGCCCGTGCCGCGGCTGTCGTTCGCCGAGGCCAGCGAACTGGCGTACTTCGGCGCGCGCGTGCTGCACCCCAAGACATTGCTGCCCGCAATTGAGCGCGATATCCCGGTGCGCGTCCTCAATACCGCGCTGCCGGAAGATCCTGGCTCGTTGATCACCGCGAGCGCCGAGCTGGCGGGCGAGCACTGGCGCGTGAAGTCCATCGCATGCAAGCAGGGCGTCACGGCGGTGACGATCGCCTCGAGCCGCATGCTGCTGGCGCACGGCTTTCTCGCGCGCGTGTTTGAAGTGTTCGGGCGGCATCACGTCGTGGTTGATCTCGTGACCACCTCGGAAGTGTCGATCTCCGTGACCGTCGATGATGTGTCGCGCCTCAACGATGCGATCGCGGAACTCGAGGCGATCGGGCGCGTCGAGGTGCGCACCGGGCTCGCGGTCGTGGCCGTGGTAGGCGAGGGCGCGCCGCAGCGGTTGGGCCTCGCGGGGCACGTGTTCACGCTGCTTGGCGGCGTGGGTGTCGGCGTCGAGATGATCTCGCAAGGCGCATCGCGCGTGAACCTCTCGTTCGTGGTGCGCGACGACGATGCGCAGAAGACCGTGCGGCTACTGCACCGCGGGCTGGGGCTGGATGCGGAGCTGGATGTGGCGCCGGCGGGGAAGAGTGCGGCGCCGCCGGCGACGGGGGCCGCGCATGGGTAGCCGCCGCGACACTCAGCACGCCCCGCGCGTGAATGGGCAGGGCTTCGCGATGGCGCGGCGGGCGGCGTTGTTGGTAGCGCTTACGTTTACCGTGGCGCCCGCCCACGCCGATCCTGCGCCCGCAGCCAACACGCCCGCACGCGCTCACGTCACCTTCCTCATCGAAGCGCCCGCGACGACTCCCGCGGGCAGCACGCTGTGCATCTCGGGCAACGCGAGCGAGCTCGGCAACTGGAGCGGCTCGGGCCTCAAGCTTCTCGCCACCGAAGGCCAGCACTACGCGGCGACCGTCGAGTTCGCGCCCGGCACCTCGCTCGAATTCAAAGTGACGCGCGGCTCGTGGGACACGGTCGAGAAGAGTGCCACCGGCGAGGAGATCGGCAATCGCCAGTGGACCGTGTATGGCGACGACACTGTGCGCGTGACCGTGGCGACATGGCGCGACCAGACCGCGAGCCGGGCCACGACGCGCCACTCGACGCGCACCGGCGATGTCCGCGTGCTGACCGCGTTCCCCTCGAAGTTCGTGGCGCCACGCGATGTGCTGGTGTGGCTGCCGCCTGGCTACGCCGCCGAGCCCAAGCGTCGCTACCCGGTGCTGTACTGCCACGACGGCAACAACATGCTCGACGACTCGACGAGCTTCGTCGGTGAGTGGAAGCTCGACGAAACCGCGGCGGGCCTGATCGCCGAGAAGCGCATTGAGCCGTTCATCGCGGTGTGCGTTTACAACACGGGCGCGCGGATCGCGGAGTACACGCCCGTCGTGGACTCGCAGGGCCGCGGGGGTAAGGGAGACGACTACGCGCGCTTCCTCATCGAAGAACTGAAACCCGCCATCGACAAGAGCTACCGCACCGCGAAGAGCCCGGCGCGGAACGGCGTCCTCGGCTCATCGCTCGGCGGACTGATCTCACTGGCGATCGGCTTCGACCATCCGGAGGTGTTCGGCATGGTCGGCGCCGTCTCGCCTTCGGTGTGGTGGGCCGACGAGGCGATCATCAAGCGGGCTGCCCTGGCGCCCAAGTCGCTCAGGGTCTGGCTCGATATCGGTACCGCCGAGGGCGATTCGCCGCTGGGCTCAAGCCGCACGGTGCACGGCGTAGAGTCAATGCGGGACGCCCTGTTCAAGGCCGGTTTGCCGGAATCGCAGGTACATTTCGAGGTGATCGAGGGGGCGCATCACAACGAGGCCGCGTGGTCCTCGCGGCTGGATCGCATCCTCGAGTTCCTGCTGCCTGCCGCGCACTGAAACAAGCCCCGAGCGGAAACTGCCCGACGCATTGCCCTGAGACCCCGCAGGCTGATATTTTCTTGTCTCCGCTGAACCCTTGAGCGTGGCTTCAGGAGACTCACATGCCATCCGTCGATTTTCGCAACGTCAGCAAGGAATACGGCCGCTCGCAGCGGGCCGTTTCGGACGTCAGCCTGCATATCGATGATGGCGAGTTCCTGGTGCTCGTCGGCCCCTCCGGCTGCGGCAAGTCCACGCTGCTGCGCATGGTGGCCGGTCTCGAGGAGATCACCTCGGGCGAGATCCGCATCGGTGACAAGGTCGTCAACGACCTGCCGCCCAAGGATCGCGACATCGCCATGGTGTTCCAGAACTACGCGCTCTACCCACACATGACGGTGTTCGAGAACATGGCGTTCGGGTTGCGCCGCCGCAAGATGCCGGAGCCGGAAGTCGACAAGTTGGTCCGCGAGACCGCCTCGACCTTGGGCCTCGAGCAATACCTGCCGCGGCGCCCACGCGAGTTGTCGGGTGGCGAGCGCCAGCGCGTGGCCCTCGGCCGCGCCATTGTGCGCAAGCCCAAGGTCTTCTTGTTCGATGAGCCGCTGTCGAACCTCGATGCCAAGCTGCGCGTACACATGCGCACCGAGATCAAGCGCCTGCACCAGAACGTCAAGACCACGATGATCTACGTGACGCACGACCAGGTCGAAGCCATGACGTTGGGCGATCGCATCGCCGTGCTCAAGAAGGGCATCCTGCAGCAGATCGCCGATCCCAACACGCTGTACACGAAGCCCGCCAACCAGTTCGTGGCCGGCTTCATCGGCAGCCCGTCGATCAACTTCTTCACCGCGAACGTATCGGCCGACGGCCGCTCGCTCGAGGGCAAGGAGTTCAAGCTCGAGCTGCCCGCGGACCTCGCGGCACGCGTCGCGGAGCTCAAGGGCCGAGCGGTGACGGTGGGAGTGCGCCCGGAAGACGTGGTACTGGAAGCCACGAGCGCCGGCGGTACCGTGCAGGGCGTGGTGACCGTGAGCGAACCGCTCGGCGCCGAAGTGCTCGTGCACTGGAACACGCCCGTGGGCCCGATCATCTCGCGCCTCCCCGGCCAGCACGCGCCGCAGCCCGGCGAGAAGGCGGCGCTGCACTTCGTGTTCGCGAAGGTGCACTTCTTCCACCCGGACACCGAACTGGCGCTGGGGTCGGCGAGTTAGCTGGCTGCGGACGCGCGACATGCCCCGGCGCATGTAGTGTTGAGTTAACTCAACATCACTCGTCCCAGGACGAGTAGTGTTGAGCGAGGTTAA
>JAYSRO010000206.1:0-3115 GCA_043720995.1 Candidatus Eiseniibacteriota bacterium | reverse complement strand
GTCAGCGTCGTGGACGACTGCCGCGCCGCCCTGCGCGTCGGCGTGCGCGATCGCGGCGTGTCATCGCTGCACGACGCCACCGAGGGCGGCGTGATGGGGGGCCTGATTGAAATCGCGCAGGCCGCCGGCGTCGACCTGCGGGTCTCGCGCAGCGCCCTGCTCCTGTCGGATGAGGCGCGTGTGGCGTGCGAACTGATGGAGCTCGATCCGCTGTGGACGCTGTCCGAGGGCACGTTGCTGCTGACGGTGCGGCCTGCGTGGTCGCTCGAGGTGGTGCACGCGCTGGCGGAGGAGGGCATCGCTGCCGCAGAGATCGGTGAAGTCGTGCGGGGCCAAGGCAGCGTGTGGCTCACCGGGGCCGGGGGCGAGGTGTCGCGTATCGATGAGCCCCAGCCCGACGGCTACTGGGTGGCCTACGAACGCGCGGTGCGCGAGGGCTGGTCGTGAGCGAGCCGGCGCGCGCCGAGGACGACACCCGCGCGTTCTTCGTGGCGTTCATCCCTGGGGCACTGATCATCGTGCTGGCGTTCTTCATGTACCAGATGGCGTTCGAACGCCACCAGTCCCTGCTGAATGCGCTGTGCGAGGGCGAGGCCGGCTGGGTCGAGGATCACCTCGGGCGCGGGCTCGATGCGCGTGCGGCGATGATCGAGCGGCTGGCGGCCGAACGCGCCGAGGGCGGCGAGGCGTGGCGCGAAGATGCAGTCGCTCTCACCACGGGGCCGCTCAAGTTTCGCGCGGTGATCGAGTACGACTCGACGTTGGCCTATCGCGGCGTCACTCCTGCGGACCTGCGCCTGCTGTCCACGCTCGATGCCAGTGATGACGGCGTGCGCGCCGTGGCGCTCAAAGTTGCCGCCGCGAGCCCGGGCCGCGAGGCGGTCGTGGTGTCGACCGCACCGCTCGCTTCGGGCGAGCGCCAGGTGCTCGTCTGCGCGCCGGTGATGCGCGGGGCGACGCGTCTCGGCTGGGTGGTGGGTCTCGTGCGGCTGCGCGACGTGCTCGACGAGGGCCTGAGCCAAACGGTCCAGAGGGGGTTTTCCGCGGCGGTGTACGAGGGGCCCACGCTGCTCTACGGGGCGAACAGCCTGGACGGCGGCCCGGGGGCGCGGTATGCGCGCGATGTGGCGGTGCTGCGGGGGCCGATGCTGTGGCGCGTGCAGCTGTGGCCGGCGGAGGACCTCGCCCACGAATACGAGTCGCAGGCGCCGCAGGAGTTGTTCGTGAGCAGCCTCCTCCTGGCGTTCTTCGTGGCGCTGAGCCTGTACCTCTGGCGCCGTCGCCCGGCTTAGCCGGACTAGGGCGCGGACGTCCGGAAGGCCGCCTGGGTGGCCGTCGTCGGGCCCGTCGAGACGACCTGCATCCCGAGCAGTACGAGGACGACGAGAATCAGTAGACCGATCAAGGCCCGGTCGAGCAGTGTGGGCACTTTGGCCCTGAAGTTCGCGCGTGACATCCCTGGCTCCACCGCAGATGTGAGGATCGACGAAGGACACTCTCCCAACCCATCACCTATCAAGCATCGTGCCTGCGTGCTTGGGGTTGCGGGAGCGAGCGGGCGGTGCCTCGGGTCCAGCGCTGAGCTGCGGACGCGGTGCGCATTTGCGCCAATGTTGGCGCGGGAATGCGCGAGCGTGGTGGCGCGAACGCACACGCAGCACTGCCACCACTGCGCGCGCAGCGAATGTGGCGGGATCGCCGCGGGGTGTGCAAATCGAGCGCTACGAGTGTTCGTTCTGCAACTGAATTGCGCCGGCTCCTAACGCAGCGATACGGCTGCTTCGCCGACGCCGACGTGCGCGCGCACCACGCTGTTGCCCGTGCCCCCGTTCCAGTGCGCGGCATGGCCGATGAAGCCGCGCTCGTGCACGCGGCCAGCATGCGTGTCGATCGAGGCGTCGCCGACCCCTGATTCCGCGTCGACCCTGCGGATGTCGGCTTGAGCCGCGCGAACCTTGAGCTCCCCGACACCCAGCTCGACGTCTACGTCGCGGCGCAGGTCCATCACGCTGACCGAGCCCACGCCCATGTTGAGCTCGGCAGCCAGGGCGCGCGGCACCAGCACGTGCGCTTCGACGGTGATGTGGCGGTTCGACCAGTTCTTCTTTGCTCCGCTGAACTTGAGCCGAAACACTCCGCCCTGCGAGGTGTGGTCGATGCGGATGCGTCGCGCTTCGTTGTGGCAGTCGGCGTACTCGGTGTCCTTGCAGTCGACGCGCACCTGGACCCGTACGGTCAGGCCGTCATCCCCCTCGAGCGTGAACTTGCCGACTGGGAATTTGATCTTGATGCGGTCGGCGCCCTCGAGCTCGTAGATTCGTGGTTCGGCCTGCAAGTACTGGTCGGCGAGGGCCGGGGCGGCGAAGGCCGTGGCGAGTGCAAGGGTCAGGGCGAGGCGCAGCTAGGGCACCAGTGAGACGCGGACGATCTTGTCCACGCCGGCGCGACTGAGCCTGAGGAAGTAGAGCCCCGGCTTGAGGTCCAGCCCCACGCCAAAGTCCACTTCGTAGGGGCCCGCGCCCTGGTATTCCTGCCAGCGCAGCGGGCGGCCCGCGATGTCGTAGAGCCTGAGATCGACCTTTACGTCGTCGGGCAGCGAGAAGCGTACATGCAGCAATTTACCCGCGGGGTTCGGCAAGGCGCCGAGGAACGCGAACACCGGGCGCTCGTTTCCCGGGGTTACCACGGTGCGCTCGCCCATGATCACCGTGGCACCGCTGATGGTCATCTGCAGGGCGTAGCGGTATTGCGCCGCGCTCAGCACATTGGTGTCCTGGAACGTGGCGTCGTGGTTCGCGTCGAATATTACACTGCCCACCACGGCGGAGTAGTCCTCGCCACCCTGCGCGCGAATGACCTGCGCCGCGATCGGGTGCGGACCTGTCGCGTGCCAGGTCAGGGTGACACGGTTCGTGTCGACGGCCGCAGACTTGATCTGCACCTGCACGGCCCCCACCGCGAACGGTGCGGCCCAGATGTCGGGTGTGCCGACGCGGCCATCGGTCCAGCACGGGAGGACCCGCGTGGCGTTGGCGAACAGTGCGGCGTAGTCACCCTGGTTGGGGATGATGTTCGAGTTGACGCCCGACCAGTTCACGAACCGGTCGCTCACCGG